>NZ_JBSFVU010000049.1:0-32722 GCF_053592475.1 Streptomyces sp. NPDC002671 | reverse complement strand
CGTTGCCTACTCTCGCCGCGAGGCAACTTCTCCAACCTCCGGTAGCGCAGCGTCACTTCGAAGGTGAAGTTGCCCATTGCGTTGGAGGCGTGGCCACGCCCGTGCTGGCGAATCTGTTCATGCACTACGCGTTCGACCTGTGGCTGGCCCGAAACTTCCGGGATGTCCAGTTCGAACGGTATGCCGATGACGCGGTCGTGCACTGCGTCAGCGAGCGCCAGGCCCAACAGGTCCTGACAGCGCTCGGGAACAGGATGGAAGAGGTTGGGCTGCGGTTGCATCCCGACAAAACCAAGATCGTGTACTGCAAGGACGGGAACCGGCGCGGTGCTTACGAGCACACGTCGTTCACGTTCCTCGGGTTCACGTTCCAAGCCCGCAGAGCGCGGAACAGGAAGGGGAAGAACTTCCCCAACTTCCTTCCCGCGATCAGCAAGGAGGCCCTGAAGAAGATCAGCGGGGAGGTCCGCTCCTGGCGGCTTCACCTGCGGATCGGCCTCACCTTCGCCGAACTGGCCCGCAGGATCAACCCGATCGTGCGCGGCTGGATGCAGTACTACGGAGCGTTTTACCGCTCCGAACTGCTGCCCCTCCTGCGACGTATCAGCGCCTACCTGATGCGCTGGATCCGCAAGAAGTACAAGCGATTTCGGTCGTTCAAGGCAGCCCACAGGTGCTGGCAGCGCATCACCAGCCGGCATTCCAGGCTCTTCGCCCACTGGGCATGGACACCGTGCTTCTGGTGATCAGAGTGACAAGAGCGGAGTGACGGGAGACTGTCACGCTCCGTTCTGTGGGAGCCCGGGGGTGAGACTCCCTCGGGCCACCCGACCACTGCCTGCGCAACCCCCTCCTGGGCCTGGGCGACCGCGAGGTCTGCGCACCCATCCACCGATGCGCCTTCGGATCCTGTGCGTCGAACACGTCCCACTGCCCGGTGCACTCGGGCAGAGCGTGCACCCACTGCACACATCGGCTGCCAGCTGATCCGACCTCCTCTGTCCGGCGTCCCGCCCAGGCCGTGCACGAGTCCGCGCTGCGCCCGACGCACGATCCGATTCTCCGATATATGCGATAAGACGCCGGATGGCGCGGTATGTTGGCGAGCAGTCCCCCTGGACGCCGCGTCCCCCCGTGCGCTGCGTCCGGGGGCATACTCCGCCGGATCCGCCAGTGGTCGTCGGCCGTCGCCCGTTCGGCCACAGCAATCCGCCCCCTCGACCGCCTCTTCGCCGGGCTCTCCTCCACCGTCACCGGGAGGTCACTGAGCCTTCTGGGCTCCTGGGTTCGGGATCCGGTAGATCGGGGTGGTGGGAGCGAGGGGGAGGTCGGGACGGATCCGGGCGCGGGGGAAGAAGCGGCGCTCACGGGTGAACGTGCGGCCCTCCACCACGCCGTCCTTGTAGACCGGCCCGACGAGCCGCCCGGCGCTGTCGCGGACTCCGATCCGCACCCCCGGCTTCCAATGCGCCCGCCGCCACGTGCCGAACACAAGCTGTCCCCGGGAGCCGGACGGCGCCGTGCGCTCCTCGGGCGGCTCGTCGCTTGGCGGGGTGAAGTCCAGAACATGGACTCCATGGAAGCCACCCGCCCGGCCAGCCTCGCTCGTGGCGATCCTGCCCAGGGCGCTGCGCGACGTGGGGCGCGGACCGGGGTCGGGAAGAACGGGCGGGGGTGTCCAGCGGGCGAACGCGAGCTGCGCGGCGTACCCATACAGCACGCGGCCTCCTGGGTGGTCGCCGAACGCGGCCGGCTGCAGCATCCAGCACCACCGGCCTTTGGCGTCGAGAGAGGAGATGAGCAGGAACCCGGACGCCGTGTCGAGCCGTCCATCCGTCTGGGCGGCGAGCAGGCCGCCGAGGATGAGGAGTGGCCAGTGACATCTCTCGAGGAACTGCAAAACCTGCTTGGTGAACCACGATTTCTGTGGTCGGATCCAACGCCATGGAATGATCTGGAGCAGAATCTAGGGGTTCCCCTCCCAAGGGAACTGCGAGAGTTCTCAGACGCGTACGGCGCCATCCTGATCAACAATCAACTCGACATCGGTCATCCAGGTGTCACAAACGGAAATCTCGGGGTTACGATTCAACGCACAATCGAGGCCTGGAGTCGAGCGCCTGAGGATGAAGTCCCATATGCCGTGGGGACCGAGCCGGGAAGCCTACTGCCGTGGGCAGGTACTTCTTCCGGAGAGACTCTTTTCTTCAGGATCCCTGAGGATGTAAGCAGCGTATGGCCCATCGGGGTTTACGAGAGCAACGAAGGTGGTTACCTTGAATACACCTTGTCGTTCAATGAATGGATGCTCGCATATCTCCGCGGCGAGGATGTGACAGTCTGTTCAAAATCCTTCGCACCGGATGGGCCATTCTACGAGCCCACTATGTGAGTGAGCCTTTTCCAACCTGCTTCCGGACTGGGGCAGTTGGGCTGACAACGTGGTGAAGCCCCTGGTAGATGGGTTTTCGACCAAGAGAACCGTCTCCACCAGAGGCTTCACGTGCTTGTCTACCCGTCGGGCGTCGACGTGTCCAGCTCCACCCTCCGTTTCCTCACGCAGCAGTTGCGGCGGCACCGCCGTACGATCGGCTCCCGGTGGCGGCGCCTGAGCGCCGGCCGCCAGGCCCTGCTTACCCTCGCCCATCTGCGGGTGGGACACACGTATGCCCAGCTCGCGGCCGGGTTCGGCGTCGGCACCACGACGGCCTACCGCTATGTCACCGAGGCTGTCGAGCCCCTGGGCACTCTCGCTCCCAGCCTGGCCGACGCGATGCAGACCGCGTCGGTGAAGGCGTATCTGATCCTGGACGGCACGCTCCTGCCGATCGACCGCATTGCCGCGGACCGGCCGTTCTACTCCGGCAAACACAAGAAGCACGGGATGAACGTGCAGGTCATCGCCGACCCCTTCGGCCGACTGCTGTGGGCTTCACCGGCCCTGCCCGGCGCCGTCCACGACATCCGCGCGGCCCGCGAACACGGCATCGTCGACGCCCTCGCCGAGGCTGGCATCCAGTGCTGGGCGGACAGTGATGATGGGCGATGGTGCCACCTACGGCTCTGACCCTTGGGCTGACTGACCGGAACTCCCGTGTCCTTCCCTTGATCTGTCGGCCCGTCGGTGGTGCCGTCGCACGCGAGCCTATGTCGCACGCCGCATCCAGCAGGGGCTGAGCAAGAAGGACATCATCCGTTGCCTCAAGCGCTTCATAGCCCGCGAGGTCTACCACGCGCTGACTCAGACCCGCACCCGCCAGGTCATCTCAACTACTTGACGTCTATAGGAGCATCAAGGGATACCGGGGTGCCGGGGGCACTGTGCGAACCCCCTACTGGGGCCGGTGGGAGACTCTCTCCGCAGGCCAGCGGGCGGTCAACCGGTCTCACGCAAAGATCAGGGCTCTCGTGGAACAGGCCGTCGCCACCCTCAAGTCCTGGCGGCTCCTCCGCAAGCTCCGCTGCTCGACCACCCGCATCACAAGCCTCGTCCAGGCCACCCTCACCCTCCATCTGGCCAGCTCAGACTGAGGAGAGAAAGGGCTCCCTACGTTGTTCTGCGGGAGGTGGTGAGCCCTTCGTATGGTTCACCTACCCAGGGGTGCCGGGTGTGGTTCAAAAGGCTCTGCCGTTTGTGGCTCACAGTGATTGGCCGCCCGGTGCCCCACGACGACTCGGCTGCCAATTAGGAATTGCGAATGATCGCTTGGTAGGGAATCGACAGCGAGGTCGTCCGTGGGAGGAATCAGCAGGACACCGCACGGAGGCATCACATGGCCGCGATCTGGGCCGGCATCGACGCCGGCAAGACCCATCACCACTGCGTCGCGATCGATGAGAGCGGCCAGCGGCTGCTGTCGCGACGCGTCGCCAACGACGAACCCGAACTGCTCGAACTCATCGCCGACGTCCTGGCCCTGGGTGACCAGGTGATATGGGGCATCGACCTGGCCGACGGCGGAGCCGCTCTAGCCATCACAATTCTCCTCGACCGCGACCTGCCACTGCACTACATCTCCGGCGGGGCCATCCGCCGTGCCTCCGAGAGCTACCGTGGCGAAGGCAAAACAGACGCCAAGGATGCCGCCGTCATCGCCGACCAGGTCCGCGTCCGCCGCGACCTGCACCCTTTACGCACCGACGACGAAGCCGTCACCGACCTCAAGATTCTCACGGGCCGGCGCACGGACCTCGTCGCCGACCGCACCCGCACGGTCAACCGTCTCCGAGCCCAGCTCACCGGCGTTTTCCCCGGCCTGGAACGGGCATTGGATCTGACCAACACCGGCCCTCACCTTGCTGACCGGCTACCAGACTCCCGCCGCCATCCGCCGGATCGGCAGCAAACGGCTGGAGACCTGGCTGCGCGCAACCGCCACATCGTCCGCGCCGACCGCATCGCCGAGACCGCCGTCCGGGCCGCCGAACGACAGCGCACCATCCTGCCCGGCGAGCGGCTGGCCGCCCAGCTGGTGCACACACTGGCGAAGGAAGTCCTGGCTCTCAACCAACAGATCGCCGAGCTCGACAAGGCCATCGAGGCCCGGTTTCGTGACCACCAAGCCTTCGAAGTGATCACCAGCATGCCCGGCCTCGGCATCATCCTCGGCGCGGAGTTCCTGGCCGCCACCGGCGGCGACATGGCCGTCTTCGGCACCGCCGACCGCCTCGCCGGCTTCGGCGGTGTCGCGCCGGTGCCTCGTGACTCCGGGAAGATCAGCGGCAACCTGCGGCGCCCTCGGCGATACAACCGCCGCCTCCAACGGGTCTTCTACGCCTCGGCATTGTTCAGCATCCGGCACTGCGAGGAATCACGACGGTTCTACGATCGCAAACGCGCCGAGGGCAAGCGCCACACCCAGGCCGTGCTCGCCCTCGCCCGTCGCCGCGTCAACGTCCTCTGGGCCCTTCTGCGCGACGGACGGCGCTACGAACTCACACCCCCAAGCGGCCTCGCGGTTTGACAGACGACATTAGGAATCACCGACTCCCGCCCCCTCTCGTTGTCCCTCACAGTTCGCGGCCCACCTCCGACGCACTCGACAGCCGAAGGACGTGGTGCCAGGCCACGCCCCGGGTCGCACCACCGACCGAATCGGCCGTCAGCCAAGGGCATGGTGCTGCGTGCGCTATTCCATCGCCGCGTCCAGCTCCACGTTCCCGGAGCAGTCCATGAACCAGTGCGCGCGGAAGTCCACCGGCATTGGGATCGGGTGCTGCGGGTCGGTGAGGTGACGGAACAGGTACTCCGTGGCCGTGCAGTCGAACCGATCCCCTGCCTCCGGTTCGGCTCCGGTGACGTAGACGGGCCATCGGTCGGGGTCGGGGCCCTCGGTGATCCAGTGGAACCACTGCTCGTGCTCGTTGCTCATCCAGGGCACCAGCCCGCCCGAGGCCGGGAACGGCGGATGCGGCTCCCAGGGCGCCTGGCCCAGCCTCGCCGCCAACTCTGCGCTCTTGATCAGGTCGTCCGGCATGGACACGCAGTGGAAACCGTCGAACATGCCATGGCCGAACGTCTCGACGAGAGCCTTGTAATCGCTCGGCAGCGGCGTTCCTAGGCGGGACTCGACTGCCGCCCAGTCGACCTGGCCCGCAGTCCTCGGCACCCAGCCGGTCACGGCGACGAGCCTTTCCAGCCAGGAGGTCTCCGCGGGCAACTGCTCCGCGACCGGCGTGCTGCGCAGGGCGATCATCAGGGCGGGGGCGGCATCCTCGCCTTGACCGGTCCGGCCGAAGGCGACCCACCAGTTACTGAACGGCCAGGCATACCTCCAGTCGACCTGCTCCGACAAGGGCAGTGGCGGCACTCGGTCGGCGCCGGCGAATGGCTCGCCGTATCGGTCAGAAAGCGTCTCGACGAGGTTGCCCAGGTCAGCACGACCGGAGACGGGAAGGCAGACATGACCTGGTGCATGCCCGTGCTCACGGCAGGCTAGGTCACGGCGGTCCGGCCACAGGATCTCGGCCACGGCGGTCAGAAGCTGTTCGTCGTCCATGCCGCGAGTCAATCACTCGCCGCCGACAGTAGAGCCCAGCGAAGGCCGCCGCGCTGATGCGACGGCTACGTGCTGGCGGCGACCACGGGCTGCTGCCTCTGACCGTCGTCACAAAGAGGGATTCACGATGAGCACCCGCACCGCCGCCGACGTCCTGGCCGAGTCCAGGCGTCGGACCAGTCTCCGCAAACGGCAGGCCGTGCTCGACACGGTCCGGCGAATGGTGGGCGACGGCGAGCGGATCACCTTCGCGACTGTCGCCCGCGCTGCCCGGGTCTCGACTTGGCTGGTCTACGCCGAAGGCGTCCGCGAGCACGTCGAAGCAGCGATCAGGCGGCAAGAGCAGGCCCGCGTCACCGGCGTAGCCGAGGGCCGGAGGGCAAGTCACGGGAGTCTGCAAGCGGACCTCGCGATGGCACGGGAGGAGATCAAGGAACTCCGTGGGGAACGGGACCGCCTTCGGCTGGCTATGCGGCAGCAGCTCGGACAACAGCTCGACCAGATCAGCCACCGTCCGCTGACCGAGCGGATCGCCGAGCTCACGGAGGCGAACAGGAACCTCGAACGTGAGCTGGCCAAGCTCCGGCCCCTGGCCACCCGAGCTCACGAACTTGAACGAGACCTGGCCGCGGCTCGTACCAGTCTGCGGCAGATGATCCGCGACACGAACCAGCTCTGATCGTTTGATTAGGGGTACGACCGTGGGCGAGGAGGTCTGGTGGGGCCCTGCTAGTCGGCTCACCAGAACGGTCACGGTCCCACCATCACGGCTGGGTGTAGCGGCTCAGCGGAGGCGGCGCGCCTGGGCTATGAGTTCAGCGGCCAGGCCCTCGCCTGCGCATGCATGATCGATCAGCACAGCACGGTAATGGCCGTTCGGCAGTTGTGGTGCAAGGGCCATCAGGGTCTCCAGGGCCCCTGCGTCACCCAGGTGCCGAGCACGGTAGGCGGCCTCAGCCGCGCGGAGCGTGATCTCTGTTGGACCGTGCTTCAACCCCTCGGTCGCAGACCGCACCGCGGCGGCGAAGTCCCCCTGCTCGGCCTGCAAGTCGGCTAGGTCGAGGTACAGCGACCAGTTATCGGGCTCCATGGCGAGAGCACGATGGAACGCCGCCGCGGCTTGGTGCGACTCACCGACCTTGCGCCAGGTAGCCGCTCGCACAACCTCGGTGAGCATGATCCGCTCGACAGCGTCAGCGCGGTCGCAGAGAGCGAACGATTCGTCAGTGAGTCCGCAGTTCCGCAGGAAGATTGCCATCTTGGCCATCGGCTCCGGTGCAGGCTCTCGATCGCAGACTCTGACGATCAAATCGAACCAGGGGTTCAACCCCTCTCGAACTGCGGGTGTGTCCAGGGCATGGCCGTAGTCCATGGTCCGCATGACCGACTCAGCCAGCGCCTCTGCTCCTACCCGGTCGAGGAAGCGCGGGTCACCGAACCACGGAGCTTTCGCCCACGCAACGCTGGGCCGTGCACCAGTCACCGAGCCCAGAGCCATCACCGCGTTGTCCATGTCTGCCTCAAGGAAGCTGACATACGACTGCGCCAACACCGCAGGTAGAGAGCTGGCCCCCTCAAGTGCCTCGGCGAGGTTTTGCCGCTGCTCGTTCCACATGTCGGCGAGCACCGTGTAAGGCTCTGGGGCTTCGGGCGCTGATGCGATAGCACTCGCGACGTAGTGGATGGCTGCCCGGGGGTCACCCCCGCAGTGCGCCATCACCCGGGCAAGGCTCACTCCGGCAACGGCAGCTCCATTCAACATCATCTGAGGATAGTAGAGGCCCTGGGCCTGCCCCTGCTGGTGATCAAATGGGGCGGCGCGACTGGGATGCGTGCGGTCTGCCGGCGGATGACTCTGGATGTATGAAGGCCACGTGGTCGGGGGTGGTCCAGGTCGGGTTGGTTGCGATGCCGGTCCGGTTGTACGCGGCCACTCAGGAGCATCCCGTACGCCTTCACGAGATTCATCTCGCCGACGGCAGCCGCGTCGAGCACCGCCGTTTCTGCAGGGCCGAGAACCGGAAGATCCCCTACGAACAGGTGGGCAGGGGCTTTGCCCTGGCAGACGGGCGCGTGGTGCCGCTCACTGAAGAGGACCTCGCACACCTGCCCCTGCCCACCAAGCAGACCATCGACGTGCTCGGTTTCGTGCCCTTCGAGGACATCGACCCGATCAGCTTCGGCCGACCGTACTACGCGGGTCCCGGACCGGGCGCCGACCGCCCGTACGCCCTGCTCGTCGAGGCACTCGCCCGCACCGGCTACGTCGCCGTCTGCAAGGTCGCCCTACGCGGCCGGGAACGCCTGGCGCTGCTCCGCCCCCGCCACGGCATGCTCATCCTGCAGACGCTCCTGTGGCAGGACGAGCTGCGCGACCCCGGAGACCTCGCGCCCTCCACGCCGGTCACCGACCGGGAGCTGGAGCTGGCCGAAGTACTGATCCACGAACTTGCCGGCATCGACGTCGGCGAGGTGCACGACGAATACGCCCACGCCCTTGAGCAGCTTGTAGACGCAAAGGTCACTGGCGGTGAGCTCGTTGAGCCGGCGCAGCCTGCTCCGGCGCTGGACCTGATGGCAGCACTGGAGGCGAGTGTCCGAGCTGCCGAGCGGGCGCACGAGTCGTCACGGCCTCGGCCGTGACCCTTGTTCGGCCAGCTGTCCCTGGCTGAAGGTCGCAGGCGTTGCTTGGCCCGCCGGGCCGCAGGGGGCCGGACCAAATCTTGCTGTCCGGTCCCGCTGCTGGCATCCACTTCGTAGATCGCCTCGTGCTGGTAGTCCGGGTTTCCGCTCAGGTGCGCACAGACGAAGCAGGGGCCGGTCCGAGCCCTGGCGACGTAGGTATCAAGGTCCGCAGCTTCCCGCTCCACCTGTTTACCAGTCCTTGATCTCGCCCAGGCGGTCGTAGGGCCCGGCAGTCACGACGGGTTCTCGTGACGGGGGAGCCGAGTGCTGATCGCCGTCTTGAGCTCAGCCATGGTGCGGCGAAAGGCAGTCTCAAGATCGACGTGATAGCGGTGAGCCAGGATGAGCACCGACCACAGGCAGTCCGCGAGCTCGTGCTCCAGTGCCGCTCGCCCGCCCGGCATGTCCCGGGCTCCCTCTTCGGCCATGACCAGCTTGGCCAGATCGCCGACATCGCCCACGAAGCCCAGCATGAACTCCTCCTGCGTCCACACCCGGCCCCGTTCATGCCGGTTCAGCTGGTCGTACAGGTCATGTATGCGCATCGCCTGCTGCAGCAGCTCATCAAGGCCCATCCACGCCTCCCGCCGATCTGCGTCACAACCACATGCTTCCAAGGGGATGGCCGAGAGGATGAGCGTCAATGCGGCCAACTGAAGCGCTCCGTGGCCAACCGAGGGGTTCAGTCACATCATCTTCACGTATTGCCGTGTTTCCGCCTGTTCGCGGTGACCGACAAGTACAACCGGCAGAAGGCCGACAAGGACCCCGCGGGCTGGATGCCGCCGTACGAGCCGGCCCGCTGCCGCTACATCACCGAGTGGACGCGCCACCCTCGGCGACTACGACTGGGTTCCCATCAGCGACGACGGCTTCGAGCCCGACGGCGGGTCCCTGTGGATGGCCACCCACGTGCACGACGGCCAGCGCATCGTCCTTGAGGCCGTCTTCGACTATGACGTCTGCTTTCTCGCCGAAGCCCACCGCGGTGGTCCGCCATGGACACTCGAACAGCAGTGGGGACACACCCCTTGGCGCAGGCCGCGGATGCCACGGACCAGCGGCTGACCAACGAGGTCGTCACCTGGCTCTCAAAAACCGTGACGGACACCCCTGCAGGCCCCGAACAGGCCTCTGTCGAGGCCTGACCGAGCAGGCGCACCGTACCCAGCGAGCTTCGGCGTTCACGGGGCACCAGCGCCTCTTGGAGTCTCACCCCCTTTGCTGCGTCGTCCCGGACTCTTGGCGCACGCGGGCGCCCTGACCACATATCAGCACAGGATGTGCCAGCCGATACGGACCAGGGCGTCGGCAAGGGGCCGGCTGCATGCCGCGCAAACTGGAGTACCCGCATGCACCGGTCGCTGCGGCGAAGGCAACGGCGGGAGCGGCCCGGGCTCGTACGGGCGCCTGCGGGCGGGTCGCCCTCCGGCTTCCTGCCGCCATCGTCCGGCCCGTCCGGGCTGGCGCCCGGCCTGGTCGGCCTCGTACTGAACCCGCGCCGCCTGCTGTGTTGGGGCTCTCTGAAAATGGGTCTGGGCGGAATTTCGTGACGGTCACGATCGCAGCAGGACGCGGGTGCGGAGGAGCCGGAAGGATCCTCGTCCGTACATCTGCCGCTTGATCGTCTTAAACGGTTGACGTGGCCTTCGACGACTCCGGAGCTGTAGGTGAGCGTCATGCCGGCTAGGACGGCGTCCCAGTCCTGGCGAAGGAATCCGGCGAAGCCCCGCACGGGCCCGGGGCCATTGGTCTCGGCCTCGCGGACCCAGTCGGCGAGGAGATACCCTCGCCGGTCGCGGACCAAGCCGGCGAAGACGCGAGCCTGGTCACAGGCGGTGGCAATGTCCGGGCAGGCGATGCGCACCTCGTCGAGCTGGTCTTGTTCCTCACGGCTGAGTCCGTCGCGCGGCCTCATGATCCATGAGGTGATCTTGCGCGGTGTGGGGATGGGACGACGAGGCTCGGCCGCGGCGGTGCCGCTGCGCAGGGTGCGGATGTAGAGGCGCACGGCCTGATGGTTGCCGCGGTAGCCGTGCTCGTGGATCTCCCGGTAGAGCTGGGCGGCGTTGGTGCAGCCGTCGGTGAATCGTTGTTGCAGGTAGGGCCGGTAGGGATCGAGTTGGCGGGGGCGACGGTCGCGGGCCGAGGCGACCAGCGTGTCGAGGTCGGTGGTCAGGTAGCGGCGGACGGTCTTGCGGTCCAGTCCGAGTCGGCGGGCGATGGCGCTGATCGTCCATGTGGCCTCCCGTAACCGGTGGATCTCCGCATGCCGTTCGGTCACCCGCTGCATGAGCGGGGTCGCGGGAATGCTGTCCAGCGGCGGTGTCGAAGGCAGCAACGTCGTGGGCAGTGCGGGCGCCGGCGTGGGTGCGTCGACGTCGTCGAGGGCGTATTTGTGCAGGCAGGAGCGGTGCTGGTGACAGGTCTTCTCCACCGCGGCTGACAGATTCTGAAGCATGTGCCAGCGGTCGGCCACCTCGGTGGCGTCCGGCGCTGCCTCCTTGATCGCGCGGCTGTAGCCGCTGTCGCGGTCCCGGCATATGATCTCGGCGCCGGGGTGTGCGGTGAGCCAGGCGGCCAGCGTCTGGCTGGTGCGGTCCGCCAGCAGGTCGATCGGGGTGGAGGTCTCGACGTCGACCAGGATGGTTCCGTAAGTGCGCGAGCGGCGGAAGGCGAAGTCGTCGACGCCCAGCACCCGCGGGCTGCGGGCGGGAACGTCGGGCGCGTGCAGCTGGCCGAGCAGCCGGGCTCGGCCGGTGGGCACGGCCAGCGAGAGGCACAGCCGCATGCCCGGCCGGCCGCCCGCCGTGAGCGCAACGGACCGCCACAGCGTCTTCACGCCGGGGCCAGCACGGGCATAACGCGTGGTCAGACCCTCAACCTGCTCAACGAACGTACGCCGCCCGCAGCCTGCGGCATCGCAGAAGAACCGCCGGACCTCCAGCTTCACCACCACGCGGTGCCCGCCGACGGGACACTCAGCGAGCCGCCGCCCGTAATGGCTGTGCACCCGACGTGAGACGGTCGCGCAGTCCGGGCACCTCAACTCCGTTGCGGCGCTGTGTGCTTCGGCCACAACGACCCCGCTCGTCTCGGACAACCGGTCCAGCACCATCCCCACGGCGTTCGGGAACAGTACATCCTTCAACGCGGACAGAACCCCCATGACCAGGGCATTCCCGCCGTCAAACACGAAGCGTGAACTACGCGATCGTGACCGTCACGAAATTCCGCCCAGACCCCTGAAAATGGCTCCGCGCGTACTGGAAGCCTCAACAACTCCCATCATCGCAGGCCACAAGGCACTTCCTCGTTTCCGCGGGCGATATCCACAACGGACGGGTCGGTAGATCGAGGCTAAGGGGGCGTCAGGGGCAGGGTCCGGGGTTCCCCCGGTTCCACAGGCCCGGGCGGCTCAGTCCGCGAAGATCGCGCCGAACTGGGGCATGCCCGCCGTGGAGACGCCCACCGCCGACGCGCCGATCTGGCGGGAGCCGGTCGTGGTGATCTTCTTGCCGTTGGACGGGAGGTAGGTGAGCGCGCCGTTGCCGCCGTTCTCGTACGAGCCGACGACCAGGTCGGCCTTTCCGTCGCCGGTGACGTCGTCGAGCTTGACGTCGGCGCCGAACAGGTCGTTCTTCTCGTCGCCGCCCGGGACACCCGGGCTGTTCTGCCCGAAGGACTGGATGCCGGAGGTGGTGTTCACGCCGTTGGGCGAGCCATACAGGACGGTGACCATGCCGGTGTCGGTGATGCCGGCGATGTCCTCTTCCGGCGTGCTGACGACGAGGTCCTGGTAGCCGTCGCCGTTGATGTCACCGAGGTCGAGCTCCCAGCCGAAGGCATCACCCTTCTCCGAGCTGCCGGGCACGTTCCCGGTGTCCTGGGTGATGCCGGTGGTGCCGGCCGGCCCGGAGGCGGAGCCGTAGGTGATGTTCACCTTGCCGCCCTTGGCGGAGTTCGGGACGGGCGTGCCGTCGCTGAGGGTGTTGTCCCAGCCGGCCCCGCTGACGATGTCGCCGTAGCCGTCGCCGTTGACATCGCCGATGGCGGTGATGATGCCGGGCTTGAGGGCCTTCGCGGAAGAGCCGCTCAGGCCGCTCGCGGTGCCGGGCAGCCAGTAGTTGGTGTTCCAGCCGTACGAGGTCGTGGTCTCGTAGCCGTCCACGACGAGGTCGGTGCGGCCGTCGCCGTTGACGTCGCCGGCGGTCAGGCTCAGCGGACCGTAGGGGTAGTCGTTGGTGCCCGACTGGATGGGCGGCTTGACGGTGGTGAGGCTGCCGTGGCCGCCGGAGGTGGTGAAGCCGCCCTTGTAGAGGTAGAGGGTGGCGGCGGAGCTGCCGACGACCAGGTCGGCCTTGCCGTCGCCGTCGAAGTCGCCGGCGGCCAGGTCCTTGCCCCAGTAGTCGTGGGCGGAGGGGGCCGGGTCGACAAGGTGGATGCTCTTGCCGGTCAGGCCGCTCGGGGAGCCCCACAGGATGGCGAGGTCGCCGCCGTTGGTGTCGGTGCCGACCTTCTCGTGCGGGCTCCCGACGGCGAGGTCGTCGTAGCCGTCGCCGTTGAAGTCGGCGTACGCCAGCTCGCCGCCGAACATGTCGCCGGCCTCGGCGTCGCCGGGCACGCCCGTGGTGTTCTGGCTGAGGGTGGTGTGCTTGGCGGAGGAGACGCCGGTGGCGGTGCCGTACACCACGACGACCTGGCCGGCCTTGTCGTGGCCGCCGACGGAGGCGGTGGCCGCCGAGGTGGCGATGTCGCCGATGCCGTCGCCGTTGAAGTCGGCCTTGGCCACCTTGGCGGAGTCGGCGGCGGTAGCGGGTGGGACGGCGACGGCGAGCAGACCGCCTGTCAGCGTGGCTGCGGCGGCCGTGGCGAGGGCGAGTCGCGTGTGCGAGTGCATCCGGTACTCCTGCGGCGTGCGGGGATGCCCGACCGGGCATCCGTAGTCGTCGATGGGGGCGAACTTGCCCGCGTTCGCCGGAGGTTGTCTCTCGGTTCACCGGGAAGTCAGCGCTCATGAGACCTGTTGCGGCGCGTAAGGGTTGTACAGGAGTTCGGTGACTAGGAGCGTGGGTCAGTAACCGGCAACCCGCCTTCGATTCGTGATCATTCGTAACCTGGCGCTCTCGCACGCCGACCGCACCCGCGTCCAGCCCGAGGAGTACCGGCCCCGGCTGGTGACGCTGAATGGCATCGTGCTCGGCATCCTGCTGGTGGACGGCCTGGTGGACGGGGCGAGGAACGCGCAGTCGCGATCCGCCCGTACGCGGCGCCGCGGAAGGCCGCCCGGCAGGCGGCGAAGGCCGAGGCAGAGCGGGTGCTGGCCTTCGCGGCCGGCGGCGGGGCGGTCCGGTCCGAGCGGGCGGCGTGGCGCGGGCGTTCGGTCCTCGGGCAAGAGGTGGGGTGCGGGATCCGTTGGAGTGAGGCTCCGGCGGTTCGTCCGTATACGGCTGGGCCGACGACGGTTGAATGCGACTCGCCCAGTAGTGCGCGGCGTCCTGGCGGTGCCGCCTACCAGAGTGGAGTCGACCGTGGCACCCGTACCGAACGGCGTCTATGCCATCGCCAGGCCCCATGAGCAGCTGATCACGCTCATGGAGCCGAAGGACCTCGCGCTTGTGCTGCAGCCCACTGGGAACCCCGGTGAGCAGGAGTGGCAGGTGGAGGGGCGTAGCGACGGCACCGTCCTTATCAAGAACCTCCGGCATGGCACTTTCCTGACGTACGACGACGAGCCGAACGTCAACGAGATGCTCATGGGGAGCACCGAGCCCCGCCCGTGGGCGCTCTACCAGGCGGCGGAGCCGTTTAACTTCCACATCGTCGTGCCCGGCGGCCCCATTGACGGGTGCGAGCTGGCGCTGGACATCAGCCTGCTGCGGATCTTCCCGCCGCGGCTCGCTCTGCGGCCGCTGGAGGTTAGCGACCAGCGGAAGGCATGGAGGTTCGAGAGCCACGAGTAGGTGGCCGGGGCCAAGGGCCCTGAACGCCTGGGCCAGCGGTGGCATGCCGGGTGCGCCCGTCCGGGCATGCCCGGGCCATTGTCATTCGTAAGGAATGATGGCGGTATGCGTGGTGTGGATGGGCTGTTCGAAGTCGAGCCGGTCGAGACGAAGCGGCCGCAGGGTCGTCCGGCGGCGGTGGACAAGCGGTTCCGGGCGTTCGACCTGCACCAGGTCCTGCTGCTGCCGCCGTCGCTGGACGACTGGCTGCCCGAGGGGCACCTGGCCCGGTTTGTCGCCGACCTGGTCGATGGCGTGCTGGATCTGGGGCCGGTCCTGGCCGACTACACCGAGAAGCGCGGCTTCCCGCCCCACGACCCGCGTCTGATGATGCGCCTGCTGATCTACGGCTACACCACTGGTATCCGTTCCTCGCGGGCGATTGAGCGCAAGTGCGTCGATGACATCGCGTTCCGGTTCCTGGCCGCCGACCAAGCCCCGGACTTCCGCTCGATCTCCCGCTTCCGCCGTCGCCACCTGGACGCGCTCGCCGACCTGTTCACCCAGTCGCTGCACCTGGCGCAGAAGCTCGGCATGGTCAAGATGGGCCGCGTCGCCCTGGACGGCACGAAGCTTCAGGCCAGCGCCTCCAGGCACAAGGCGATGAGCTACGGCCGGCTCATCGACAAGGAGGAACGGATCGAGGCCGAGATCGCCCAACTGGAGGCCAAGGCCGCAGCGTTGCTGGCCGACGCCGAGTCCGCCGACACCGCCGAGGACCAGATCTTCGGCATCGACGGCAAGGACACCGACCTGCCCGCCGAGCTGGATCGCCGCGAGAGACGACTCGCCCGCCTTCAGGCCGCCCGCGAGCAGATCGAGGCCGAGGCCGCGGAGAAGGCCCGCACGCACGCCGAGGAGAAGGAACGCCGCCGCCAGGAACGCGTCGGCACCAGCGACGAGGGCGCGGCCACCGACGCCGGACAGAAGGCCGCCGCGAAGGCCCGGCCCAAACCGAAGGCGCAGGCCAACTTCACCGACCCCGACTCCCGCATCATGAAGAACGGCGCCGACGCCTACATCCAGGCATACAACGCCCAGGCCGTCGTTGACGCCGAGCACCAGGTCATCGCCGCCGCCGACGTGACCACCAACGCCTCGGACGCGCTGAACTACACCACGATGCTCGACCAGTGCGCCCAGAACACCGGCATCCACCCGGGGCAGGCCCTCCTCGACGCCGGATACTGCTCCGAGACGAACCTCGAAGCCGCAAAAGAGCGCCAACTCACCTTCGGGACCGACACGTTCATGGCAACCGGACGCCTGGCCCACGACGAGCAGGTCCCGCCTGCACCGCGCGGACGGATACCGGTGAACGCCACGCTGAAGGAACGCATGGCCCGCAAGCTGCGGACCAAACCCGGCAAAGCCGCCTACCGCCGCCGCAAGGCCATCGTCGAACCTGTCTTCGGCCAGATCATGACCTGCCAGAACGGCCGTCGGCTCATGCTCCGTGGCGAAGACGGCGCCCGGGGCGAATGGCGACTGCTGGCCGCCTGCCACAACTTCCGCAAGATCTTCCGACACACCGCACTCGCCGCCGCCACCGGGTGACCGGCCCGCCCGGGCCCCTCGCCCATCCCAGGGCCCAGCAGACCCCGCCTCGGGCAGCCGACACCGATCCCGCAGACCCCAACTGCCCGGCCCCATGCCCGTTACTGACCCACGCTCCTAGCCGGCTCACGGTGGTGCCCAGCGCCTTGGCCTTCCGAGCCATGGCAGCGGCAAGCTTGTCTGCATCCATCACGGCGGGACGTCCACCGGTACGCCCTTGAGCCTTGGCGGCAGCAAGACCGGCTCCCGTACAGGATGTTGCCGCGCTGGGTGTCGGCGAGCGTCGGCTCACCTCCGCTCGAGCGGAGGTGAGCCCTCACTTTCTCCGTGCCTGTCGGCGTACACCTGAACGTGCTGGGCGTACTCGTCCACGCCGACCACGCGGAGTGTGGCGGCGGCGGGGTCCGGAAGCGAGGCGATCAGCCTCAGCAGGGTGTTCCGGCTGACCGGAACCTTGAAGGCGTCCGTCATCCGGGCGCCGGCCCGGCCCGCGAGCGCAAGACCGACCGACACCAGCGTCGACCGCAGCCGCTCGGTCCGTCGCCCGAACCTTCGAGTGAGGCCCGGTACTTGCTCGACGAAGGTCTTGCGCTCGCAGGACTCTTCCTCGCAGACGAACCGCCGTACCCGCAACGACACCACAACGAACTTGCCCGCGGTCGGCAAATCGCGAGGGAACCGCAGGTAGGAGCCATGTATTCGCCCCGACCGGCATCCACACCTCGGACGGGCCGCCCGCCCTGTGGTCATACGAGCCTTGACCCGGACGACCGTGTTGCTCACCTCGACCGACTCCACCAACACACCCTCGACCGAGGAGAACAGCAGCTCGTCCAACTCCGGCAGCACTTCGTTCACGGCGAAGGGCTGTCGACCACACCACCATCCAGCCGGGCGATTTTCGGGCGAACTCAACTGCCATCACATGAAGATCAACAGTCACTCTACGTACGCGACCACAAGAAGTGGACCAGAGCCCGAGAACGGACAGCAGATGTTCACCACTTCGGGAGGCTCCTCGGCCCGGCCCTGTTCGATGCTCGCGACTTCGGGCGGCACCACCGCTGGATGGGGCCGCGATCGGCTGTCAGCCCCATGCTGCCGTGACAGCCACGCATGATCAGCGTCCCGCCGAAGCCACTCTCGAATTCCTGCGTTCCGTGTTCCCGCCGGAATGGCGCGAACCGGCGCTCGGCCATGAAGCCGTCGCAGCGTGGGAGGCGGAGAACGGGGTGGTCCTCCCGGAGCCGTACAGGACCTTCGTCGCGGAGATCAGCAACGGGTCGAGCCTCGGCCCCGCTGACGACGGTGGTCTGCAGCCACTCGGCTGGCTGCCCGACACCTGGCCCGACCCCGGCCCACGGCAGCCAGGGCAACCGTTCCCCCTACAGGCAGCCTGGCACTGGGAGAACGACGAGGACGTCGACCCCGAGGACCCGCGGATCGATGCCACATTCAACAAGGGGTCCGTCGTTCTCGGATCCGAGGACGCGCAGACCTTCTGGCTCCTGCTGACCACGGGCCCCCGCCGCGGCGAAGTCTGGATGCTCACCGAGGTCGGCGCCATCCCGGCACCTGGTGACCAGGCATGGGGCTTCGAGGAGTGGGTGCTGCGCTGGCACACCAGCGACGACTGGTGGGACTGAACGCTTCGCCCTGCGCAGTCGGAGCTCAAGCGCCATTCGATTCCTTGGTGCTTCTCCTGCCTCCCGAGGTGGTGAACATCTGCTGTCCGTTCTCAGGTTCTGGCTCAACTTCTGTGAAGCGGCCACGCTGAGTGATCGACGGAGGCCGGGGGACTGCGTGTCCCTGAGTCAGAACGGTGGGTCTTCGGAGCAGCCGCCTGTCCCGTCGGCCGCCCACCAGGAATCACGTTCCGCCTTGAGACGGGCGTAACGCTCGCGGGCTGCGATGTCGTCCGCGTTCTCCAGGGCGCTGGTGTCGTAACCCCAGGCCTTCATGGCGTCCAGGACGCGGTCTCGATTGTGGCGGTCGGTGCTGGTGGTCAGCAGACGGCGGGCGTGGTCGACCAGCTCAGCCCGGTGTGCGGTGAGGACGGGGTGCTCTGCGAGGGGGATCGCAGCGACGAGGGCCGCGTCGCGTACGTCCGCGTTGTCGTGGCTGAGAAGGGGATGGACAGCGGAGAAGATCGCCGGGCGCAGGTCTCGGAACGCGCGCATCTCCCTGTCCTCGTCGAGGAACCCCTTGCCGAAGTGGCGTTCGCCGATGGCGACGCACTCGTCGTCGGCGTCGTAGGCGGTGTCGCTGAGCCACTCAAGTAGTCTCACGAGGGTCGGGCGGTGCGGTGGCGTGTCGGCGTTGTGGCCGAAGTCGTCTGCCGCGATGGCAGGGTGGTTGAGGATGGCCGCGACGTAGAGCGCTACGGGCACGGTGGCTTCGTAGATGGTGTTCTGGTGGGTCACTTCCCTGAGCGCGTTGTCGGTGGCGGCCGTCCTGATGGCCGGGTCAGGGTTGATGATGCGTGCCAGCGCTGTCGGCAGGGATTCGCCTGTCCCGCGCGCGGTGGCGAGCGACGCCCAGTCTGTATCGTCCAGGAGCGCTTGATAGTGAGGTAGCTCGTGGGGACGAGGATTCCCGGTCCGACTGCGGCGATAGGTCACAGGCGGAGGCTATAGCGTCGTCGAGCGGGCGTGGCGCGGGGTGTCATGTGTAAAGCAGGGTGCGCTTCTGTAGGAGGTTGAATCCGGCGCGCCCGAACATCTGGCGTTTCAGCATCTTGATCCGGTTGACATGCCCTCCGACCGTGCCCGAGCTCCAGGGCAGGGTCAATCCGGCGACAACGGCGTCGAGGTCGCGGTCGATGCCGGCAGCGGGGGTGTGGAGGCTGGGCAGCAGGTCGTCCTGCCGGACGGCGTCGAGCCAGTGCGGCCGCAGTTCCAGTGGTCGGCGACACCAGAGGCAGCCCCGGACTTCTTCAGGGGCAAGTAGCTAGTCCCACCAGAACGACCAGTCCGTCCGCCCCACGAGGTCTGCCGCGTATTCGGGAAACGGCGTGGGCGGGTCGTCGACGATGTTGTCGGCGGTCGACAGCACATGCTCCAGCGCGAGCAGGTGGGCCTGTTCCGCGTCGAGGGGAGGCCGTGCGACCGAGATGTATACCGTGCTGCCGGACACCGCCACGACCCGGGCTCCGAAGCGGTCGTCCCAGCTCCGCAGGAGAGCACACAGCAGCGGCAGTGGCGCCTCGGAGAACCAGCCGAGCAACGCCAGGGCATCACTGCTACGTGGGGCGGGGACGAGAACGAGGCGGCATCCGTCCAGCCCGATCCGGCCTCGGCCTGCCCGGACAAGCCCTGTCAGCGTCCTCGACGCGGCCTCCTCTGGCGTCACGCTCGTGGATGTGACCGGGGTCTCCGCCGTCAGGCCCGGCCACTGTTCGAAGGGCGGCCCGGGGTCATGCGGCCACGGCTCGACCTCGATCCCTTCAGGCACCGGAGCCGGGGTCGGGTCCGTCCAGAAGGGCAGCCTGTGGCGGCGGTATTCGATGAAGTCCGCCGCCAGCGTCTCCTCCAGCCGGACGGCGTCGACCTCATCGAGACCGACGGGCCTGCCCATTTCATCGGGACGGCACAGGAGCGGGACCAGACCATGGCTCCTCTGCTCGCTCAGCAGGCGGGGCCACAGCCCTTCGACATCTCGGGGGAGCCCGTCGGAGACCCACACGGGCGACGCACCACGGGCCAGGAACCGGCCGGGCGGCAAGGCATCGGGGAGGGGAAACATGAACGCACAGTAGACCGCCCCACTGACATCCCCGCCGGACGCCGAAGGCACCCCCACCGGCCGGTAGGGTAGTGCTCTTCGGGTTGCTTGGCTCCCGGAGTCCTAGAGGCGACTGCCGATGAATTTCCGCCCCGTGACTGCTGGTTCCGATGCCGCGATACACCACGTGTGGCGACTTCCCACTGCTGATGCCGTGCGGGGACACCGAGCCCTTTGGTGGAGCGTCGGGCCCGCTGGGGAGCTTGCGGTCCTGTTGGTCCACCGGCGATACCTTGATCACGCCCGCTACATCAAGGGGTGGATCGGGTGGGGGCCAAAAGTCCCGTTCACGGGTGAGCTGGTCACCGTCACGGGACAGGAAGAGCGGCGCATCCTGGTGAAGGACATTCGGATCCGGCCCAGCCACTTGGCCCTGCTCCCGGATTCCCGATTCCTGCTGGTGAGCGGCCGTACGTTCCGGAACGAGACCGAGGGCCCCTGGGCGCCCAACGCCGTGGTGTTCTCCCCATCAGGTACACCTGAGGCCGAGTTCTGCATCGGTGACGACATACCCGCCCTGGTCACCGACGTCCATGGAGGCATCTGGACTGCTTACGGCGACGAGGGCATTTACGGCGGCCACCCCGAGTCAGCAGCGGGCCTCGCGGGCTGGAACACCCAGGGCCAGATCTCCTGGGCTCCCAAGGGCCAGCTGCCCGACCACCCACTGGAAGGCTGCACCGCCGCGACTGAGAACGACCAGGTATGGCTCGTCTGGTACTCCGGCAGTAGCAGAGGCGGCACCTTCCTGATACGGATCACTCCGTCCACCGGCGACGTTGCCAGCTACCCCAGCCCCGTCCCCGACCCGGACGGATTTGCGGTCCGCGGCAGCAGGGCAGTACTCACTCGCCGAGACCACAACAAGCGGTCCGTTGAGCTCATACGTGCCGAGCTCAACGGCATCACCTGGGCAGTAACCAGCCGCCGTCGGTTGCGGGTGCCCGGTCGAGTCGTCATGCGCTGCGGCCAAGGCCGCGACGGTTCCCTCTGGCTCCGCACAGGCAACACCTGGCTGCGCGTAGAAGCATGAACACTCCCACGGAATTTGGGAGTTCTCGCGTTCTTGTCCGGTGTGGTTCTCATTTCAGTGTCCAGGCGGGTGGATGTGGTTGAGTGGGCTGATCGGCGTTGTCTTGCGGGGTGTTCGGGGTGGTGGGGGAGTTGGAGCTGGACAGCGAGGTGAGAGCAGTTGGTCAGTGGTTGAGAATCGGCTGGTCAGCAAGCTGAAGGCTCCCACCGGACGGCAAGGAGGGTCTTGGGAGGAGATGCACACGCGCGTTAGCGCGCATCTCCTCCCAAGACCCTGATGCTCCATCCGCCCCATGGCTCGGCGGCCCTCCCGGGGCAGCACGCTCGGGAAGGGCCGTCAAGAGGCTGTGGGCGAGTGACCTCAGTCACCGGTGTCGGTCGCCCAGAGCGGGCTGCCGTCCTGGTAGACAACCAGGTTGCCGTCATCCTGAACGGCCAGGTGGGCCCCGTAGCTTCCGCCGGTGTTGGACGCCCACACCGGATCGTCGTTCTGGTCGTAGGCGACGAAGTTCCCGTCGTCCTGCATGATGGCGTACTCCGCCTTGAATCTGGTGTTCTTGGCCGCCCAGGTGGGCTCGCCGGCTCGGTACAACACAAGGTTCCGGTCATCCTGCAGTCGCAGGACCGTTCGTCCGTCCCCGGACGCCCACTCCTGATTCATGTTCAGCTTGGATCCTGCGTTAATGATCGTGTCGCTCATGTCGAACTTCCTGATCGGTGGATCCCCCTCCTCGCGATGCTATGAGCGGTCCGCCTGCACCATCGTTCCGATCTTCCAGCCTTCACTCGTGCGAGCGGCCCCAGACGGCCCAGGCACCGGAGCATCCCCCCGCCTCTGCGCGGCCATCGTCGACCGCCTGACGTTCAACGGCACCATCATCGAAACCGGCACCGACTCCTACCGCCTCGTCAGCACCCGGGCGCGGACCGAAGCACCCGCCAAGGCCGGCTGACTGCTGCAGACTCCGGGCTGACGACCTGCTGCCTCCCGCCCAGGCGACGGGCCGTCCGCCCGACATGCTCCAGTAGGCTGCGCTGGCCATGGATACGCACGCCGAACCCGAGCAGACTCGGCACGACGCGATCGCTTCCGGTCCGCCGATCCGGCAGCTCTTCCGGGACGTTATCGCCGACCGCCTGCCGGGCCGCAGGCCGCCCCAGGCGGCGATGCTGTTCGACGCCGAGATCGACCCCTACTGGGACGACCGGAGCTTCCTCGGCGACTTCTACAACGAGATCCTCCACCAGGACACCTGCCAGCCCGCCACCGCTGACGGCCTCGTCCTGGTCGCGACCCTCGCCGTCGACGACCGGATTCCCGCCCGACACCGATTCCAGGCCATCGACCTGCTGTTCAGGGCTGCCACCGTCGCCGAGCGCCACCTCGCCGAGAACTGGCCGGCCACCCCGCCACACGCCGATCCCGACAGCGAGGCCCGGGCCCGCAGCGCGGTCCAGGCCCGCACTCCAGATCTACTGACCCGCTGGTCTGCCGAATGCCCTGCGGTTCGCCTCGCCCTCGCCGGCCTCGCTGTCGTCTTCCCGACGGACCGCACCCTGCCCGCCCTGACACCGCGCCTGCAGACCTTCATGCACCAGCACCCCCAAGGCACCGACATCGGCGACTACGTGCGGTTCGTCGTCGTGCTGGCCACCCAGGACGACGACCGGATCCTCACGGTGACAGAGAAGCTCACTGACGCCTACTGGACGGGAACAGCGCGCGGAGTGCCGACACGTGCACGAGCCCTCCACCTCCTCGGCCAGATGCTGACCAAGGTCGGAGCCGGACTCACCCGGCCTCGCGCTGGGCAGTGACGTCCCGCGGGCACAACGAGCGACGCACTGCGTGTCGCTCGCGCTGCTATTTCTCATGAACATTCACGGGCCTCAAGATCCGCAACTGCTGCCCGAACCGGCGGACAAACGCTGCCCCGAGAAGTGAACGAAGCCATCCTGTGGTCTGCCTGCTGACATTGCAGGTCAGGCAGCTTCATCAACGTTCCCGAACCACCACTCGGCCCCGTCGACGTCCGCAGCCCAGCCGTTCAGGGTCTGCCCGATCGCGGCCAGCCCTGCGGATCGTGCGATCGTCATCACGATGAAGCGCAAGTTCGGCGGCGCTTCCGCGAGCCCGCCGAGGAGCCCGGCGGCGCTTCCTTGAGGTCTGCGAACTGTTCAGGGGTGAAGCCCTCCTCGCGGAAGACTTGGACACACACGTTCGCGCCCTGTTCCGCGACCTCGAACGCCCCGCCGTCGCTGACTCTCAGAAGGTCCCCGGCCGCACACCCGAGCACCAGGCCCGGACTGCCCGTTAGCACGAATAGATCCGTCTCATGCCTCAAGGCGGGCAGCACCTCGAACACCGGCTGGCCGTTTGCTCCGTGTCCGGCCAGGAGTCTGATGTGGCAGGCGTCCGTCGGGTGTGGGTCGAGGGTCACGAGCGTGATCGTCCCACATCTTCGCCTGAGCCCCACCGGGCGGGACAACGACGAGCCTGAGGACAGGCCCTGTTCCCGTTGTGGGGGCGACCTGATGCTGTACTGGCACGGCCCGCTGGTCACGCGGGTGTGGATGGAGTTCTGCCCGGCCTGTGACGCGCACCGGCCCGCCGTCCGCGCTTTCATCCGCTGGCACCGCGACCCCGATCGTGATCCAAAAGCGCTGCCGCAGCTGTTCGAGGACTGGGAGACGGAGACCATGCGCGCCCACGGCTGGGTCCGGGCCCGGCCGCCCGAGGCGCCCGACCTGCCGCCAGCCCCGCCTGGGCTCAGACCGCGGGGTCAGGGCTGAGCACGTCCACATCGCCCCGCCGACGGTCCCTCACACACAGGCGTCGCACGATGTGGTGCTACAGGTCGGTGTTCTGCCATTGCTCTGGGTTGTCGTGAATCCGATTCAGCAGTCGTGCAAAGACGGCCCGGTTGTAGAGCATGCCGTTGTACTCGAGCGGGATCCGGACCTCGTTGATGACGGCGGTGGGGGTTCCCGGCCCCTGTGGGTCCTGCTTGCCTCCCGCTTGCTCGTAGGCCTTCTGGGAGGCTGTTACGAAGCTGCGGTACTTCATGGATTTCACAGCCGTATCGAACTGGGGGCTGCGCAGGCCCTTCACCTTGCCGGCCAGCTTGAGCAGGTAGGCATCGGTGAAGCCGTCGACGCTCTCGTCGGGCTGGTTCGCGTACAGCACGGCGTGGTACTCGGCGAACTTCCCCTGTGCCAGCGCGGCACGCAGAGCGTTGACCGCCTTCTTGGAGCCGGTGCCACCGAGCCGGCCGTCGAGGAAGGAGGCCAGGGTGTACTCGGTCTTGGCCCCCCGCCGCACCGTCGCGTCCTGCAGTGCGGAAGCACCGCCGGTGGTCTCGAACTTCTCGCAGTACGGGCAGCGCGGATCCTCGTACAGATGCACCGCGACAGGCGCTCTCGGATCGCCGACCGTGATGGTCGTGCCGTCCGCATTGAGCTTCTCCGGCAGCTCCTCCATCCCTTCGTAGGGAGGTTGCGGCTTCACAGGAACATGCCGCTGACCGCACCCCACAAGCGCCAGAACTGCCGCTGCGCACACCGCGGCGAACCGCCCCCCACGCCCCACTTGAATCCGCCTCTCCCCAGGACCAGCGCGACGATAGAACATCTGCACAGGAAGCGCACATACATTGATCTCATCTGCTGACCGCTGTAGCGCCAGGAAGCTGTGACGCCCCGAGACTTCCCAGGCACGCGCCCGCTGGCAAGAAGCTCCAGCCCGAAGCCGCGCTCATGTCAGCGGCCATGCCGTCTCAGGCCTCCGTACCGCCTTCACCGACCACGACGTCGACGCCGTGACCCGAGGCAGTTCCCAGCCGAGAGAAGAGCGGTACATGTATTTTCCGCTCATGAACGGGAACGCTACAGGGGCGACAGCCCTTATGTGTCCCAGCGACCTCAAGCCTCCGAACTCGCGCAGCACAGACGATGTGTTCACTCCGCAGGGGTTCCCCGTCGGTGAGCAAGACGCACAAGGAAATCCCCTCTTCAATCGGTCTCACATCATCGGAGACAGATTCAACGAGGCAAATATTCCGGAAAACATCTTCACGGGTTACCGGCGCTTCAATGTGAGCGGAATGAAGACGTGTGAGAACAGGATGGCGGAAGCCCTCGCCACGGAACCTGTCACCTATGGTGCATTTCTGGAGTACGGTGATCCGAACAACGCGGACCGGCCGACTGCGATCACCATGACGGCATCGACGCCAACTGTTCAGTGTGCGGATAGAAAACAAGAACGCAAATGGAGGTGGCTGTTGAGTATCGAATCCCTGGAGGCTGTGCTGCCGGGGCTGGTGGCGCAGCGGCTCGAGGTTCCACGGCGCATCGACTGGCAGGTGCTCTTCGACGGGTTGCGGACTGGGCTGCCGGACGACTACATCGCTTTGGCGGAGTCCTACCCTCGGTTGAAGATCGGGCAGTTCCTCGTTGTGACGTCGCCGGCCCCAGGAGGAGAAGCGGCATTCGTCGAGGAGGTGAGAGAGGATCTCGCCGGTGCCGAGGATATGGCACAGAAGAGAATGCTCGGTGGCTACCCTGTGTTCCCGGAATCGGGAGGTTTGCTGCCGTGGGGCAGCTCGATCGACGGGGACGAGTTCCACTGGCGTACGGAAGGGCAGCCCAACGAATGGACAGTCGTTGTGGCTGGGCGGAATGACGACTGGTTCCACTACGAGGGCAGCCTCTCGAGCTATCTCGCCTGGTTGTGTTCCGGGACGGCCGAACCGCATGGGCTCCCTCCGAACTTTCCGGGGCCCGAACCCGTGGTTTCCGTCGGATAAGAGTGCTCGAAATGCTCAGGGACCCTTGAGCGCAAGAGTTGACCCATAGCGGATGATTGCGTCGGGGCCTGCTTCCGTCAGGAGGCGGGTCCCGACTGCGTCAGACTGGTCCGCTCCGCCTCCGGTGGCCTGTGACCAGGCCGCGTACTCCGTTCTGCCGCCGGACTCCTGCTCACGGGTGACGACGTGCTCACCGCGCGGGCGAAGACAGTGGTCACGACCGGATTCCCCACCGCAGGCACGATGATGGGCGCTGAAGCCGGTATCGCATGTGGTCCGCTGGCGGAGATCGTGTCCCCGCCGGCGCCATGAGCGGCGCTTGGGTCGGTGATGAGCTCGGTGGCATGGTCGACGAGAAGTTCGAGAAATGGGGAGTGTGGGACTGGATCGACGATCGCCCATGAACCGACGGAGGCCGGCGAGTCCGAAGGTCGGCGGCCCCATTGCGGAACTGGCGAAAAAGGTAACGGGGGGCAGGGTTACGGTTCCCCCGCAGACACGGGTACGTCAGCCCGCTGCGGCCGCGCGGTACGCCGCAACCGCCGGTGAGAGGACGGTCTCCACACCGGACTGCGGCTTCTGCGCGGACATTTTCTGCACCACAAGGATCACGTCACCCTCGCGGACGAACCCCGTCTCAGTGATGTACGGGTCCGTATCACCGGACAAGGTCGACGCGATCCGGAGCACCAGGCTGTCGTCCGCCCTTACATCGGCACCCGTCACGGACACGGTGTTCTGCATGCGGGTGCCGTCGTCGAGCGCGTCGGTGTAGGCGGTGCAGCGCTGCGTGACGCCGCGAACGGCGGCCATGACCGCGGCCGCCTGGCCGGGTGCGTACCGGTCGAGGGACTCCTGGCCGAACCAGCCGTAGTCGTCACCGACGGGCTCCTGCCCCACTGCGACCGCCACGTCCTCGACCGGGCGGGCATGAGCCGTCATGAAGGACTCGACGGTGAGTTGGGAGCACGGCATCGACGCGATCGGAACGGTGGAGGGGGTGTGCGGGGCGCCGGTCGTTGTCGAGTCGATCTTTCCCGTCATGAGCTTGAAGCCATGCGGAAGCTGGGCCTGAGTCAGCAGGCCATCACGCAGCCGATCCCGCAGGGGCACCGAGGTGGACGGCGGGCGTGCCGACGAGCCAGCAGAACAAGCCGATGTGGCAAGGATCGCCGTGATGGCTGCAGCCACCGCGACATGATGTGCGCGCACCAGTCTGTTCCCCCTCAGATCCATAGTCGGCCTACCCTCTCACGTGGCGGTTGTGGCCTCTGCTTCGCGTCAGGCCGGTGCTTTCCAACCCCCGGAGCCAGTCGGCTACCTGGGCCCTCCTGCAACGCCGGGGCGTCGCGCCCAGTGCGCGCCACGCCCCGGCCTCACCCTCAACTGCTTTGCCAGGGCTCCTAGTCCAGGATGCCGAGAGCTGTGGCAGGCCGGCAGGGAATGCACGGCGGTACCTGCCGGCGGCAGGGCATCGAGGGCCTGCTGCCGGGTCGCAGGGCGGGCACCGGCCGCTCTTGGCCGCTGCCCCGAACTCACCGGTGCGTACCGCGTCCACGTTGGTGCGGTTGAGACCGTACTGGATTAGCCAGTTCGGTGGGGCCGGCCGCATCTTCATCCCCCGGCGCCGCTCCGCCTCACGCCGTTCCTCGACCGCAATCCAACCGTCGATCTGGAGGGCTGCCGTCGCCTGCTGAACCACTACCCGGCGGGCGAAGCGGAGCAGCTGAAGCCGCGACGGTTCTTCGTTCATGCGCTCGATTCCGTGAGCCAGTGGAATCGCCGGAATCTATCCACAGGCCAACGCTTCTACGGTCGGTGTCCGCTTCCGGGTGTGAGGTGCCCCGAAAGCACTCCGAAGGGGCACGACCATGACGCAGACGAAGTTTCAAGCAGATGGAGGAGTCCGCCGACTCCCTCGTGCGCGGGATGGGCCGGGTCCTGGCTGGCAGGGACCTGGACGGCGTGAAGCGGACCGACGCCACGTTCTGGCGCGCGGGCACCCGCGTCCTGCCGAAGGTGGAGGGCAAGGTCCGGCGCCGCTCCGAAGTCCTCTCCGTCACCGACGACTCGCTCTTCGGCTACGTCATCGCCCAGAACCTCCTGGTCGAAGGAACCAGCGACTACACCCACCTCACCCTGATCAGCGACTTCCTCAAAGAGGCGAGTCGCACTCACCTCGATGACCGCTGGCGCATCCGCATCCTGCCCGGAGTAATTGTCAATATGCGTGGATGAGCTGGCCTGGGTAGGGCTTGCTGCGTTAGTCGGCCGTGAGGTTGCTTGGTTCCTCCCCGCGATACGGTATCCACCGGTATCCGGTCTGGAACACTTCGTAGTCGGCGCTCGGGTCGAGTTCCGCATGCAGCTTTTCGCAGAGCACGAGCCCGTGGATGCTGCCGTCGTTCAGTTCGTCAGACCACTCGCACCTGAGCTCAGCAGGGTCCAGGAGTGATTCCGGATCCCAGCCGACCTTCGCGGCGACATATCCGTGGAACTGCGCGAGCAGTTCGTAGAGTTGGTGTCCCAGTTCGGTCAGCTCTGCTGCGGTGAGCTGGAATCTGGGGAGGCTGCCGTCCAGGCCGCAATGCCAACTGACGGCCATGGGCAGGATCGAGAGCTCGATGTATGAGCCCACCTTCGCCAGCATGGGCCGGTGGAGAGGGATGCGGTGGGCGCCCGCGCGAAGCACCCATGGCTTGGGGTCGATGCGGGCGGCAGCCTGTGCGGCCTCGGCGTCGTCGCCGAAGTTCACCACGAGCTCGAAACAGATCGCCACGGTTCTTCTGCCTCCCCAGCCCCACAGCCTCACGCAGCCCGTGTTTCGGTATGTTTGACGAGGATGCCATTCTTGAACCTGGCGCCCGTACGGACCAGGGGCACCAGGTGGGATCCAGTGATCGCCCGCCAGCGCGGACGCCGGTGTCAGCGACGGGTGGGCGCACAGGAAGTACAGCTGCAGGGTGTCGTCCACCGCGGGCGCGGGCCCGGGCGCAGGTTCCTCGTCGACAAGGTCCTCACGCCGGCGGCGGGCGGCGTTTGCCCGTGTCGCGTCGAGGAACTTGCGCCAGGCCACGGTGAGCCAGCCCTTGGCATCCCGTGGCGGGTCGGCCGGCCAGACGCGGACCGCCTCGAGGAGCGCGTCCTGCACGGCGTCCTCGGCCGCCGCGAAGTCGGCTCCGCGGCGGACGAGGATGGCGAGCACGCTCGGCGTGAGGCTCCTCAGCAGAGCCTCGTCCATCGATGAGGTCACTGCGCGGTCACTCCGTGATGGTGGGCGGCGCGGCCAGGAACGGGCGCACCTCCAGCCACTCGTGGATCGGCTTCCCGCCCGCCCCGGGGGCGGCCGACAACTCCCCGGCCAACTCGACGGCGCGCTCGTAGCTGTCGACGTCGATCACCATCCAGCCGGCGATGATGTCCTTCGTCTCGGCGAACGGGCCGTCGGTGACCGAGGGACGGCCCTCACCGTCGTACCGGACCCACGTCCCCTCGGGGGCGAGCGCCTGACCGTCGACGAACTCGCCGCTCTTCTCGAGCCGGGCCGCGAAGTCGTTCATGTACTGCATGTGCGCCGAGATCTCCTCCGGCGTCCACTGGTCCATGGGCACGTCGCTGACCGGAGCCGGGGCGCCGCGGTAGTGCTTGAGCAGGAGGTACTTGGCCATCGTGGTTCTCCTCGGTGCTGATGCGACTCATTGTGGTCGCGTTCACTGCGGGGACGGAGCCGGTCACGGGTTCTCGACATCGCCGTCCGTTTTTTTCTGGCTCTCGTGGAGGAGGCTGGTGAGCCGTCTCGCGGTGTCTGCGTCCACGGCGTGGCGCGAGGGCGAGACGGAGCGAGGCCTTCGCTCTTCGAGAGGCTTGCAGGCTCCCCTCCGTGTGGTTGCGGAGAGCGACACGTCCTGGGATGAACAGCCCGCGTGGCTTGGTGGTGGGGGACTCGTGTCTGCGGGCTGCGGGGGAGCGGGGGCTGCACCTTGAAACGGACAACGGACAGAAGTAAAAGACCCCCATAAGCGCAATCGGGCAGGCGGTGAACCTGTCGAGCACCTCATCGGTCGCCCACCAACTCCAGGCTTTGGAGAAGAAGGGGTTCCTCCGGCGCGACCCACACCGGCCGCGCGCCTACGTTCCGGTCCTGGACGCTGAGCCCAATCCGAGTGACGAGGCCGTCGAGAGCGCGGCGCGGAAGGCGGAGAAGGCGGCCGCGGTCGTCGAAGCCCCGCTCGTGGGCCGGATCGCCGCCGGCATGCCGATCACCGCCGAGCAGCAGGTGGACGACGTCCTCACCCTGCCGCGGCAACTCGTGGGATCGGGCGACCTCTTCGTCCTCACCGTGGTCGGGGACTCCATGGCTGGCGACGGCAACATCCTCGACGGCGACCTGGTCGTCGTACGGGCGCAACCGATCGCGGAACAGGGGCAACCGTGGCCGCCATGCTCGATGGCGAGGCCACGGTGAAGCGCCTCAAGCCCGACGGAACCGACACGTGGCTGATGCCGGACAACAAGAACTACAGCCCATAAACGGCAATGCTGCCACCATCCTCGGCAAGGTCGTCACCGTCCTGCGCAGCCTCTGACACACGGAGCACTGAGCGCCGCACCGATTGACGTACAGGCTTCGCCGACCGCGGTCACTCATGCCACGGTCGACGAGGTCGACATCCTCCACCCGCAGACGCGGGCACCGCGAGATCGCCCCTCGAAAACCCGTTGAGCGCAAGTGCCGAAGGTGCCAAGCTGACCCGCATCGAAGGGGTGTAGCTCAGAGGCCAGAGCGCCGGTCTCCAAAACCGGATGCCGCAGGTTCGACTCCTGCCACCCCTGCCATGATCACGGCTCCCAGGTCGTCAGAGCTTCCTCTACCGCTCGCGGCCAGCGCTGGGGCGACTCCGCGACGGGGATGACCTTCTGCATCATGTACGGCCCCATCTCGGGGTCGTTGGAGCCGTCGCCTCCGAACTCTTTCGCAGGGGCCAGCCACAGGTACAGCGGCCGGACCGCGCCGGTGATTCTCCGGCCAGCTGTCAAACTCGTCCGATGGGTATGAAGAGTCGGCACGGTCGTTCTGTTGATCCGGAGGAGCTGCTGCTGCGGACGGACTGGTGCTCGGTGGAGCACTGTTGCCCGAACGTTGCGCCGGCGACACCGGTGATCTTGCGGCAACTTCTCGACGACGATGCGGGAATGCAGGGTGCTGCTCTCCGCGACCTGCAACAGGCCGTCACACATCAGAACACCTTCTACAGTGCCACGGCCCCTGCAGCGTTGTTCGTCGCGGCGATTCTTGAGCACCCGCGAACTCTTGCCGCCGTCACCGACCAGAGGCCAGGGGGAGCCTCCCACTTTGCTGGGAAGCCTCGGTTCCTCCTTCGTGTCGGTCTGCTGGACTGGCTCGGCAGCACCGCCGAAGACGCCAACCAAGCGTCGCCCGACGGGTACGACACCGACATCGAAGCGTTCCGCACCCTTCGGCCAGCCCTCTACGACGCCATCCACCCCTTCCTCACGGACGACGAGCCGGAGATTCGTAAGGCCGCCCTGGCCGCTGTACTCCCGCTGCTCACCTCACCAGAGCTCGCCCACCACGCCGAAGCTCTGCGCGAGGATGTCCGGGCTCTCGCTGCCGACAGCGCCTCCTACCGGCAGCGGGCGATCGACACACTCGTCGGCTGGGGGGAAGACGTCACTCCTTTCCAACAGGGCACGGACACGCCTGCCGACATCCGCGTGTACGCCGAGGGCTTCGCGGACGATCCACCTTTCTGAAACCACCTAATACCCGACACCGCCACCGCGATCATGCACCGGCTGTCCCGCCGGACCGGACCCGGGCCAGCACCTGACCGGCCAGGTCCTGCGGCGTCAGCTCGCCGTCCAGGAACACCGTGTCGCTGGGCAGGGTGTCGGCCGCGGCCATGCACGGCTCGATCCTGTCCTTGCACCAGCGCCGCACCCGCTCGTCCCCCTCGGGGTTGTCCGGGGTGAAGCTCCGGCCGTCGATCCGCTTCTCCAGGACCTCCCGGGAGACCGTGAGGAAGAAGTGGCGGACACTGATGCCCGCCTTGCTCAGCGCGCCGAAGATCTCACCGGCATACCCGGGGTTGACCAGGGTCATGGGGACCAGGACCGGGCGGTGGTACTCCTCGACCAGGCCCACCGCCAAGCCGGCTACCTGCCGCCGCCACAGCCGGAGATCCTGGAAATCGCCGGTCGGCATCTCCACGATCTCCCGCAGCACATAGCCGACCATCTCCGGGTCATAGACGAGCGCTTCGGGCCAGCGCGGACGCAGCTCGTCCACCAGCGTGCTCTTCCCGCTACCGAACGCACCGTTCACCCAGACGATCAACGCGATCCTCCCCGCCCCGCTGCCATGCGCTCGCATCGGGCCCGGCGTGTCGGATCAGCATGCCGCGCGGCCTGGGTGGGGCCACACTCCACTGCCGGATCATGCCCGAAAGATCGCCAAGTGGGGCCGGATCCCACTGCCAAGCGAAGCGTGGTTCTGTCCACGGCCTTCTCGTGAACAGAACCAACACTGACTACCCAGACTGGTGACTCCGGTGGTGATCGTGTTCTCGACGACAGCCGAACGCAGACGACGCCGACAACGGCCCGCGCCCGAAGGGCCGGCGCCTGAGCGGGGTCCGTGCCGACTGCCTGGCGACGTCTTCTATACCTGCCGGGAGGCGAGCTTGTCGGCGGTGAGTTGACTTCGTAGGCCCGGCGCCCCACAAGCTTCCGGCCCCCTCGACGTTGGTGTCGAGGGGGCCGGTGCGTTGGTAGCGGGGACAGGATTTGAACCTGCGACCTCTGGGTTATGAGCCCAGCGAGCTACCGAGCTGCT
>NZ_JBSFVU010000048.1:0-32949 GCF_053592475.1 Streptomyces sp. NPDC002671 | reverse complement strand
CCCGGCCCGGGCCAGCTCCCGCGCGAGGGTGCGGGTCGACTTCACCGTCCACCGCAGCGGCGACATCGGATCACCCCGCTCGTCCGGCTCGACCAATGCCAGCAGCGCGGGCCGCAGCCCCGGATCGAGATCCGCGACTCGCTTGCGGCCTCCTCCCGGCCGCCGCACCCTTCCCAGCGGCTCCTCTCCGGCCTCCAGCTCGCACACGCCCTTGCGGACCGTCGTCTCACTCACCGCAGCCGCCCGCGCGACGGCCCGGATACCGCCATGCCCCAGCACCCGGGCCTCGGCACCCATGAGCAGCCGCCGTTGCCGCTCGTCCAGATGCGGGAACAACACCGCAAACTTCACAGCGAGTTGGCCGCGGGTCTCATCCTGGATGCGCATACCACGTCAACGAGCCCCGGAGCGGGAAGCAACACTTTGATTCTCTGCAAGTCCTTAGCCTGGATCGTGCACCGCCCGGGGTTTGCGCCACGGGACAAGCGCCGCCGATATCGTCGCCTCCAGGCCGGACTTGCGGACCGTCTCGACCAGCAGCACCGCACCGGCCTGCGAGACGATTCCGCGGCCATCGCCTTCAACGCGGACACGTGGATAGGACCCGATACGCTTCTTCACCTGGAAAGTGCCTCCAGCGGTGGCGGGAACAAGGACCTCAGCAATCCTCATTCTCGCTGTTCAGAGGCACTTTCTGCTTTCTTGATCACCAGCCGGGACAGCTCGCCTTGAAAGCCCGAGGTTAACGTGACAACGTCGCACCGCCTGTTCGGTAGTTGGGTCGGGTCCAAGTGGGGGATGCGTCCTTATCTCAGCGCAGGTGGCGGCGGACGAGGGCGCGGGCGGCGAGCACCGCCAGGGCAACGGAGGTGAGCGTCGGGTTGCAGGCGGTGGTGGTGGGGATTACGCCGTTGCCCCCGACGTAGAGGTTGGTGGTGCCCCACACCCGTGAAGAGCTATCGCAGACTGTGGTGCTGTCGTCGGTGGCGCCCATCCGGACAGTCCCCTGGTAGTGCAGGGAACTGCCCGCGGGCAGCAGGGCAGGCAGATCGGTGCCAATTGGAGTGCCGAGCAGCGCCGCCACATGGGAGGCCTCTTTCCTGGCAGCGGCAATGGTGGCCTGGTCAACGTCGCTCAGGCCGTAGTGCAACTGCATGGCCGGCATACCCAGGGCGTCACGCCGGCTGCCGCTGAAAGTGATGCGGTCCTTGGCGCGCAGTTGTTTGGCACACGACCAGGACAGGCCAGCGAATTCCCCCGGCGACTCCTGGCCGGTGCCTGTAGCAGTTGCCGGGATCTGGCCGATATACATGATCTGGCCGCTGAAAGGGCGGGTGTCGCTGTAGGGCACCCACACCAAGGGCATCGGTGCGTTGTCCTGCGCACTCATCAGGGCGGTCGTTGAGCCAAGTTCGGCCGCGAGGCCGGGGTGCAGGCGTACGGCGGTGATGACCATCGGGTGGTCGTTGAGATGGCGGCCGAGAGCCTGCGGCCTCACACCGGAGGCGTACAGCAGCTGTGGGGTGCGCAGGCTGTCGGCCGCGACGACGACCGCCCGGGCCGTCACCATGCGCCGCCGTCCGGTAGGCAGATGTTCCAGTTCGGCGCCCCGGGCGGTGGCTCCGTCCATGAGTACCCGGCGGCACAGGGTCTGGGCGCGCAGCTCGAACGAGGTGGCGGTAGTTGGCTGCACCAGGTCGCCGAGGATCATGTCAGGGCCGCACCAGCGCACCGCCCCGTCCCGTCCGACACTGACGGCGAGCGGCGTGGGCTGTACACGGCGCTCCGGGGGCCGCCCCGCATTCAGGTGGTTGCCCACCAGGCGCGTGACCTGGGTGACGAAATGAGAGTGGCCGAAGGCATGCCGGGTGACGTGCAGGAGCTGCTCGGCGCGGGTGAGCGCCAGCTCCCACATTGGTGGATCGATGAAGACGATGCGCTCGCCGTCGCCCGGGCGGGGGCAGCCGCAGGCCCAGTGGGCACCCATTCCGCCGACGTTGGTGGACATCGCGGCCCCCGGCATTCCCTCCACGAGCGAGGACTGCGCGGGCTCGGCGACCCTGTGGGTGCCTGCCAGCAGCGGGTCCGGTACGCCACCCGCACCTCCGAGGCCCAGCCGCCGGGCCAGGCTGAGCTCCGGGTAGGGGGATGGGTGGGGGCCCTGGGAGGCTGCCTGGGCCTTCGCACGCTGGGCCTGGTCCGGGATGTTGTTGACATGGCTTCCCGGCGGATGAGAGATCTGCGGACCGGCATCAACCATGAGGATGCGGGTCCATGGCAATTCGTCGGCGATCACCCGGGCGAAGGCCGACCCGACCGGGCCACTGCCGACGATGAGGACATCAATGTCGATGATGTCGGGAGAAGCAGGCACTTGGAGCGCTCCTGAGCATCGGGGGTGGAGGTAGTGAGCCTTACGGAGAGATAGGCCGCATCCCGCCCGTCGGGTACGAGACCAACCACTACTTCACGACCTAAAATCTGCAGGTCACAGCCACTATCTGAGCTCTCTGCCGAGCCCGGGGCGGTTCAGGCCGAGGGCCCTGAACAGGCCGGCGAGTGCCCTCACTGCCGGTTGGCAGGGTGCTCGCTCCGGTCCTGTGTCCATCGTGTCTGAAACGTGCCTTCTTGGTCGGTGCGCTGGTACCCGTGGGCGCCGAAGAAGTCGCGTTGGGCTTGGATCAGGGCGGCGCGGAGCCGGTTTGTGCGGAGTGCGTCGTAGTAGGACAGTGCTGTCGCGAGGGCGGGCACGGGCAGACCGCGACGGGCCGCTGTGGCCACAACCGTGCGCCAGTCGTGCTGAGCCTCGTCCAGGTCCCGGCTGAGCTCCGCGTCGTGGAGCAACCCGGGAAGTTCTGGGTTCGTGATGTATGCCGCGCTGATCCGGTCGAGGAGCGGGGCTCGGAGGATCGAGCCGGCCCTCCACACGGCTGCCACCGCGGCGGGGTCGACGCTCCAGCCGTGAGCGGTGGCGGCGGCGCGGATGAGCTGCCAGCCCTGCGCGTATACGGTGATCTTGGATGCGTAGAGCGCTTGCTCGATGCGGGGGATGAAGGTGGCGGCCGCGGGTGCGGCAAGCGGTGGCTCTGGCTCACGGTTGCGCGGTGTGTGCAGGTCGTGTTGACAGGAGAGCGTGCGGGCGAAGACGGCTTCGGCGATTACCGGTACCGGCACACCGAGTTCGAGCGCGGCCTGCACCGCCCACCGGCCCGTGCCCTTCTGCTCTGCGCGGTCGGCGACGACGTCAATGAAGGCTCGGCCTGTCACCGTATCGGTGTGGGCGAGAATCTCGGCGGTGATCTCCATGAGGTGGGCAGCCAGTCGGCCCCGGTTCCACTCCGAGAATGTCGCGGCGATCCGGGCCGGCGCCTGGCTCGTGACGCCGAGGAGCAGACCGTAGACTTCAGCGATCAGTTGCATGTCGGCGTACTCGAGGCCATTGTGCACGGTCTTCACGAAGTGTCCGGCGCCGGAGCCGCGTAGGCGTGCAACGGCTGGCATGCCATCGGCAGTCCGCGCCGCAAGGTCCTGCAGCAGGGAGCCGAGCGTGTCGTGCGCCTCGTGTGAGCCGTCGGCCGTGATGCTCAGGCCATGCAGCGCATCCTCAGTGCCCCCGCACAGACCGGCACCGATGAAGTGCACTCCGTGAGTGCGCAGCATGGCTTCGCGGCGGCGCGTGTCCTCGAAGTGGGCATTGCCACCGTCGACGACCACGTCTCCGGGGGCGAGCAGCTTGGCCACTTCGCCGATGGCCGAGTCGGTGGGGCTGCCGGCTTCGACGATGATGAGGACGCGTCGTGGCGGCTTCAGTGCGGTGACGAGTTTTCGAGGGGTGTCGGCGATGAGGAAGCGGCCTTCGCTGCTGTACTCGTGCGCAAAGGAACGGGCTGTACCAGCCGTCCTGTTGTGGACGACCACGCTGTAGTGGCGGCGCGCGAGCTGGCGGGCCATGTTGCGTCCCATGGCGCCCAGCCCCATGATGCCGACTTGTTCGGTCGGACGGGGCAATGGGCTCATTCGGTGGGCCCAACCGGGAACTGATCACGCAGATCCGGATCTTCCAGGGCAAGGTGCAGCTCCTGCGCGGCAACGGGTGGCACGATCCGGTAGATATCGACTGTGAGTTCGCGTGCGTAGTACTGGTCTATCGCGATCTCTTCCGCGATCCACTCCGTCATGCCGGCCTCGTCGCCGGGAAGCTCGGACAGCAGGTGTTCGTAGATTTGTCGGTGATAGGCGATGGCGTGGGTGCTAAGGAGGCCGCGGGCCTCGGCAAGGTGGGTGCAGCCCTCGGCAAACACGTTCGGCCGCCGCACCTTTTCGTATCCGCCGAGGTACACAGCCTTCCATGTCCGTCCGGCGAGTTCCCGTAGACCGCGGCGCAGGACCCACTCGGCGCCCCGTAGGAACACTGCGTCGTCCTCGAAGACCAGCACGCTCTCCATGCCATCGTCGTAGGCTTTCTGAATGGCCTTCCGGTGAGAGAGTGCGCAACCGATGTGATAGTTGCCGGCCACCGCGACTGCGGGGATACGCTGTACCTTCCTGCCGATACCCAGAGCTGAGAAGCGTTCCCTCATACGCTCCCAACGGGCCGGATCACTGTCCAGGTTGATGCACATGACGCCGTCGAATGCTGACAGCAGGGAGACCGGAGTCGAGTTGCGGGGAGTGGGCGGCACCTGCCATGCGGCTTCACTGCCGGTAGCTGCGGTGGTCGTGGCTGCCAGCCGGATCCTGACATGTTCTTCACACAAGTCGGGGTCGGCGAAAGTCGCGACCAAATCGAATTCTCCGTGGAGCTCGGGCAAGCTTACGCTCAGCACATTCTCCCCCGGAACAGATACTCCCTTCGCCACGTAGGCGACGTCTTCTCCGTTCCGGCGCAGAAACACATAGAGGTCTCTGCCGGATACCACTGCCGCGAGCTGCCTCCACACGAGAAGAATCTTGCCTCCGGGTGCCACAAGGCTCTCCGGGACAGGGGCCGAGATCTCGATGACACGCTTTTGCCTGGCCATCACGTAAAAACGCCCCCGGGGCATGCCACGTTAACTTCTCGACGACGCAACGAGGCACGAACAGGACCACTCCCCATACAGCCACGGCGCCCGGCACAATGCACCCTCGCCATCCAGGCTCGCACTGCAATCACCACGCCACTCAGCACCTTTCCGTCCGCCGGGGCCGTCATTGCCGCCACCAGTACTGTCAACGCCAATCCCGATGCCGCGCTACCGCTGGCTTCCGGAACCAGAAGGGAGAGCCAGCTCAGCAGCGCGGCACGCGGTTCGCGAGGCACCGGACCGACGCCCTGCGCAGCGCTGCGAGCGGCCAACCCGACTGCGTTCCGTTGCAGCCGCGCAAATCGGTAGTTCAATTTCCCGAACCCCAATGGGACTTCCGATGCCGGGCAGCGGCCAGGGGCCCTGTCCGCCATTTCACCCATACCCTGATCTATCCAGCTCTTTTACCCGTCAAGGCGCAGGGCAAAAGAGCTTCGGATTAAGGCATGGTTACGATAAATACGACCGCGCCGGAGGCAGTGGAGATACTTCCTCCGGTCAGACATGCGGTGAGATTTGAGGCGAGGGCCACCGCCAGGGTGTTGACAGTCCCCCCGGTGAAGTGGCCGCTGGTGACGTGCCACGTTGAGTGGCAGATCGGATGGCCTTCGACGCGTTCACCCGTCAACGAGACGAGGGAGATCGAGCTGGTGGTGCCATCTGACCAGGTCAGGGTCCCCGTGGACTGAGGATTGGTGATGGGCCCCGTACAGCTCTCGACGCTGGAGCCCGACAGGCTGGCGGACAACAGCAGAACAAGGGGCGGGACAGCCGCGAGGATCGCTGGCGTGAATACAACATAGCTGGAGATGTTGTATTCCTGGGTGCTCTCGGTGATGGGAGGGTTGTACACGTCGGCGTACGTTCCCAGACCGGCTAAGACATGCGTGGTCACGCTGACGCTCCTTTCCTTTCATGGGTCGACCGTTTCCTGCTGACAGGATGAAGGCTAATCCTCAATCAATACCGGAAAACCCATCAAATCAATGGATGAAATGGCGGGGTGGCATTGCATGGCGGGACAAGTCAACACGGAATCGGCATTGATGTGCGACACCTGTAACTGCATCACAGGCAACGGAAGCCTGCCGCCGCACCACCTGTCACAGGCTGCTCTGCGGGAGGTTAATTTGAGTTTCGGGCCGATCTGGGCGGCTTGTCAATAGTCACCTATCGGGAATTTAAATTTGCCATTGGGTCGCACATTTATCCGACATTCTGATAAACACACTCCCAGCGTCGATCATTCGCGTGCGATCTCGGCCGCGTCGGCCATACCTTGATGGCCCGCCCCCGGTGCCGGGACGGGCCATCAAGGTGCAGGTGTCGATGCCAAGGCTTCGGTGTAGTCGTATGACGTTCGGTTCGTGACGATCTGTCAGGGGAGTTGGCTTCAAGAAGCAAGGCAGGCACAACTTCGAAGATCGCCGAAGCCGTGCCGAGACTGACCGCCGCCACCGTGCACACCGACCCCCACGCCACCGCTGTCGGCAGCCCGGACCCGCATGCGGTGCTCAGCCACCATGCCAGCCGCTGACCTGCATCGCACAGCCCCGGCGATCACCCTGACTGCCGGACGCTTGGACCTGGGAGATTCTCGCTGTGACCACCTTGAATGACACCACCCGCACGGCCCTGCTCCGCCGGGGCTTCGCCTTGGAGTACGCGACGCTTCTCTGGAACGTGATCGGCATCGTGGTGCTCGCCGCGGCGGCCGTCACCGCCCGCTCGGTCGCGCTGGCCGGGTTCGGTCTGGACTCCCTGATCGAGATCGGCGCGTCCACGGTGGTGATCTGGGAGCTGTCCGGCACCGGCGAGGCCCGCCAGCGCCGCGCGCTGCGGCTGATCGGTGCCGGCTTCGCCGCACTGGCCCTCTACCTGCTGGTGCAGTCCACTTGGCCGCAGCCTTCCACCCGCACACCTCGCCGCTGGGCATCGGCTGGACCGCGATCACCGCCGCCGTGATGTTCACCCTCGCCTTCGGCAAGGCCCGCACCGGCGCCGCACTCGGCAACCCGGTGCTTGCCACCGAGGGCCCGGTGACCCTGATCGACGGCCTGCTCGCCGCCGCCGGGAACACCCCCGCGTCGGCGGGGAGGACCTCTTGCCGAACGGCTCGCACAGCACCGGTTCCGGAACACCCCCGCGTCGGCGGGGAGGACTCCCGCAGAACACCGCGCCGCTCCGCCTCCAACGGAACACCCCCGCGTCGGCGGGGAGGACAACGGCCGACTGTGGATCGTGAACGGCAACGGCGGAACACCCCCGCGTCGGCGGGGAGGACCCCGACAGTCGCCGTGGAAAGCGTCTGTGGGGCGGAACACCCCCGCGTCGGCGGGGAGGACCGCTTCTGCTGCTGCTCGGCGCGCCGCTCGGCCGGAACACCCCCGCGTCGGCGGGGAGGACGTCAGGACGTGCACTTCGGGGACGCAGACCGCCGGAACACCCCCGCGTCGGCGGGGAGGACGCTTCCTCACCTGCGCCTCAAAGGTTGCTTTGCAATCTCTTTGCCTTCGGTAGTCCTGTCATGCGGATGAGGGTATGGCCTTGCTCGAGGCACCGGGTTGTTTCTGGTGACAGGGTGGACGCCCGCCTCGTACCGGATGTGTCCGGTCGTGCTGCTGGGAGGCGTTGTCGGTGGCGGGTGCTTGGATCCTCGCTGCGGGCGGGTGTTTGGTTGGGCTGGGGGAGGAGTGTCATGGACTTGCCGGTGCTGGATGAGTCGGTGTGGGGGAAGTCGCGGGGCCTGGACCGGGAGGGTGCGCCGTATCCGTTGGTGCGGCATCTGCTGGATGCGGCGGCGATGGCCGTGCACCTGTGGGATGTGTATCTGTCGGAGAATCAGCGGCGCGCCATTGCCGGCGGCTTGGAATCTTCGCTGGAGCAGGCCCGCGGGGTGGTCGCGTTGTGTGCCGGGCTGCACGATATCGGGAAGATCTCGGGTTTCCAGTTCTGCTCCCGGCATGGCAAGGACCGTCTGAGCGAGGCGTTCCTCGCGGACGTGGGGAAGATCGGCGTTGAGCGGGTCGGTCACGATGTTGCGGGTATGCAGGCTGCGTCCGCTGTTCTTGAGGCGCTTGGGTTCAAGGATGCCGGGGAGGGGGCTGCGGTGCGGCGTATCGCGGAGATCATCGGCGGGCATCACGGGCGTTTCCACCGCAATGACTACCGTCGTAACGCGCAGTGGGCGGTGCAGGAGCGGCTGGGCGGTCGGACGTGGGCGCTGCAGCGGGAGCTGCACGCGCAGGCGGTGCATCGCCTGCTGGGGGAGCCGAAGGTTGCGGACGCGTTTGATGCTGGTGTGGCTGTGCTGGTTGCGGGGGTGGTGATTCTGGCGGACTGGCTCGTCAGCCAGGCCGATTACGTCAGGGGCCGGCAGCAGGCGTTGGAGGGCTCGCTGGAGGATCACTTCCACCGCTCGCAGGCCGATGCGCCCGCTGTGTTGCGGGAGGCGGGTCTGGAGCCGGTGGAGCTGGCGTATCAGGGTTTTTCGCAGTCCTACGGGATCGACGGGGATCCGAACCCGCTGCAGCGGTCGGTGATCCAGGAGCTCCCGGCTGCCGCGGTAGGTGGCAGTAGGGGCGGGATCCTGCTGGTGACGGCTGCTCCGGGCGATGGCAAGAGCGAGACGGCGCTGGAAGCGGTTCGGGTGCTGTCGCAGGTCTTCCATACCCGCGGTTACGCCTTTGTGCTGCCGACCATGGCCACCAGCGACCAGATGTATGGCCGGGTGACCGGCTCCCTGCGGCGGCAGGCAGCCGAGGGGGCCGGGTTGACGCTCCTGCACAGCATGGCCTGGCTCAACGCCGCCTACGCGGATGAGGACCTCGAGGGCGGGGGCGGGGTTCTGGTCTGTGACGGGGACGAGCAGCCGGGCGCGGCGCGGTCGGAGGCCGATCTGCGGCCGCGGCGGTGGCTGCGGGGGATGAAGCGTGCGCTGCTGGCGCAGTTCGCGGTCGGCACGGTGGATCAGGCGTTGATGTCGGTGCTGCCGGTGCGGCACAACGCCCTGCGGCTGCTTGGGCTGTCGGGCAAGGCGTTCATCGTCGATGAGGCGCACGCCTACGACCCCTACATGCAGGTGTTGCTGGGGCGGCTGCTGAACTGGCTGGGGACGTTCTGGGTGCCGGTGGTGCTGCTGTCGGCGACGCTTCCTGTGTCGGTGAGCAACCGGCTGATCAAGGAGTACCTGCGGGGCGCGGGCATGAAGTCCTCCGAGCTGAAGAAGCGGGAGTTCCCGGCGCCGTATCCGGGCTGGCTGTACGTGGACGCCGGCAGCGGCGCGTGCACGCCGATATCCCGAGTGCGCCAGCAGGAGCAGGCTGCTGTGCGGAGCATGGATCTGGGGGTTCAGGTCGAGCCTGTGGTGCACGGTGCGAAGGCGGGGAAACAGGGCCGGCCGGCCGTGATCGAGCGGCTGTTGGAGCCGGTGGCTGTGGGTGAGGGCGGCTGCGCTCTGGTGGTGTGCAATACGGTCGGTGAGGCCCAGCAGACCTATCTTCGTCTCAAGGAGCGCTACCCGTCGCTGGCCGGCGAGGAGCTGCTGCTGGTGCACGCCCGCTTTCCCGGGGACGTGCGCGAGGAGCGGACGGCACAGGTGACGCGCGGGCTGGGCCGCGGCGGGCCGCGCCCCACCCGGCGGATCGTTGTGGCGACGCAGGTGGTGGAGCAGTCCCTGGACCTGGATGCGGACCTCGTCATCAGCGATCTGGCTCCGCTGGCGCTGCTGCTGCAGCGGGCGGGCCGGTGCTGGCGGCACGAGAGCTGGTGGTCGAAGCACGGTTACCCGGGTGGCCGTGGCCGGCCCGGCTGGGCCGATGTCCCGCGTCTGGTGGTGCTGGACCCGCTGGCCGGCGGCGGGAAGGTGCCTGTGCAGTGGGGTGAGGTCTATGCCGAGCACCTGCTGATTGGGACATCCGAGGTGATGGCCGAGCTGGACGGGGAGAAGATCGCGGTTCCCGGCGACGTGCAGGAGCTGGTGGAGCGGGTGCACGGGGATCGGGCCGACCGTTTCGACTGGGACGATCCGGCGAAGTCGGCCGCCTGGAGTGCCTACCGGGGCGGGGAGATGGCGGCGCGCGGCATGGCGGACGTCGTGGTCGTGCCGCGGGCGCGGAGCCTGTGGGAGCTGCACGAGATGCACCATCTGGAGGGTGCCGAGGACGAGTGGGAGGCCGCCACCCGGCTGGGCGCCGACTCGGTGCGCCTGCTGTGTGTCTATCAGCAGCGCCACGGGCGGATCACGCTGGACGTGGCCGGCCAGGAGGAGCTTGCTGCGGTCGACGACGCGCCGACAGCATCCGATGTACGGCGCGTGATGCGGCGCACGATCCCGGTCCGCGCCGACTGGTTCGCTGGTGCCGAAGGTGCCGCCCACCAGCCGCCGGCCTCCTGGGCGGAGCACCCCATGCTGGGCGACCTCCGCATCCTGTGCCAGCCGGTGGTGGACGGGATGGTGCAGGCAGTGCGGGTAGGGGCGAAGAGTGTGCGCTTGGATGCCGCGCTGGGGCTTGTACGGGAGTGACAGCCGCCGAAACCACAGGTGAAGACGCGGTTTTCCGGCTTAAGGCCCCGTTGTCAGTGCTGCCTGCTTGAATGTCACAGCCTGACCGGACACGTTCCGGTTGAGCAGGAACTGTCATGCCTGCATGGCGATTTCATGGCGAGGGGGCGGTGAATGGGCGGGAGCTTTGACCTGCGGGATGAGCCGTGGGTGCCGGTCCGGCTGGTTTCGGGGGAGACAGTCCGGGTCGGTTTCCGGGGGCTGTTCAGGCGGGCGCATGAGATCGAGGATCTCGAGTTACCGGTCGCGCCGGCGGCTTCGGGACTGATGCGGATCCTTGCGGCGATGACGACGCGGATCGCGCACCACGCGGGTGTGCGGCTGGACGACGAGGACACCGCCGAGGAAATCGCCCAGTGGTATGCCCTGCGGCGGGCGGTACTGGGCGCAGGTCGCTTCGATCCGGACGCGGTCGACGCCTACTTCGACGAGCAGGTCCCTGCAGGCCGGTTCGACCTGTTCGACGAGGAACGGCCGTTTCTGCAAGATCCGCGGCTCGCCAAAGAGTGTGTCGACGGCCAGGGACGGCACAACCCCTCCGGTGTGAACAAGCTCGTGATGGGCCGCCCGACGGGCGTGAACGGCGCCGTGCTGTTCGGGCACTTCACGGACGGCGATCCGGTGCCGGTGCCGGCGGCGCAGGCGGTCTGGCACCTGATCGCGCAGTTGTACTTCGGCCCGTCGGGGCAGTGCACGCCGCGGCGGATCACGAGGACGCGGGCGGGCAGCGGAGATGCGGGTCCGCTGCGGAAGTCGATCTCGTACCTTCCGTGGGCGCCGGATCTGTTCACCACGCTGGTGCTGGCAGTACCCCGCCCCGGCGACCATGAGCCTGATGAAGCGGACGCCTGCCCCTGGGAGGAGCAGGAACTGCCCGATCCACTGGGCCCGTGTCCTGCACTGTCGTGGCCGCGCCGGGTGCTGACGGGCCGGTTCCGCCACGCCGCCTTGCTAGTGCCGTCCGCTAACCGCACCGAAGTGACCGACGCATACATCACGTGGTCCACGCACGAGGCCGCGCATGAGGCGCGGGATCCGTTTGTCATCCTGGACCGGCGCCGGGACGGCGGCCTGCACGCGAGGGAGGCGGACGCCTCGCGGGCGCTGTGGCGGGATGTGGATGCGCTGCTGCTGATGGACAGCGCCCAGGACACCTCGCGTCCGCGTGCTCTTGACGGTCTTCCGGACGGCCTGCGGGGCCGGCTGCGGGTGCGGGCCTACGGCTTCGACCAGGACGGGCAGCAAAAGGACAGCGGCTGGTTCCAGGCGACCACTCCTGCGGTCCTGCAGTGGCAGCAGGAGGCGGATCCGGAGATGGCGGCGCATGTGGAGTGCTGCCACCGGGCCGCGGAGGACGCCGGTGAACGGCTGGAGTTCGCGGCGAAGGTCGCCTGGAAGCTCGCCACGGACGTGAACACCGACGCCTTTGCCAGGGTGAAGCTCGACAAGCGCAAGCCAGGACCGTGGGCTGCCGCGGCGGCAGCACGCTACTGGCCGGCGGCCGAGCGGGAATTCTGGCAGCTGATCACACCCGGCCAGACCAGCGTGCGGCCGCAGCCGCCGTTCGTGAACGCTGCCCTGGCCGCCCTCGACGCTGCGATCGGCACGGCGAACCGGGCGGACATCCGCGTGGCGCGCGCCCGCAGCCGGGCCCGGGCGATCCTCCGCGGCCTGCTGCAGACCACCACCGCTGCCTGACCAGCCGCCCGTTCTTTTCCCATCCACCGCCCCCTATCCAGGGATACGCCTATGTCTGATCCGGTATCGGCGGCCGGCGCGCCGCCGAAGAACGGCTCCGAGCGGGCCTCGGACACCTTCGTCACCTACGTCCTCGATCTGTGCAAGGTCAAAAAGACGCAGGCGGACCTGCGCACCGGACTCGGCCTGCCGGTCGAACGCTGCAACTACCTGCACCGATATCTCGTCCCGCGGCTGCCCGAGCGGATGCATCCCGACGCCCGCCGCGCCCACTACGCGGTGGCCGCGCTGATCGCCGCGCGCCCCCGCGCCGCCCGCGAAGCCGACACCCACGCCGCCGACAACAAGCAGCCGAAACCGCAGTGGTACCAACGTGCCAACCTCGGCGCCTCGCTAGCCGAGGCGGTCAACACGCAGATCATCAAACCGGACTCCGCCGAAGGCGACCTGCACCTGATGGCCCGGCAGAGCAGTGGGGCCATCCATCCCCGGCTGCCGGCGCTGACCCGGCACCTGCTCACCGCAGGTGTGGCCGTGGACTGGGCGGTGCTGCTGGAGGACCTCGCCTGGTGGAACCGCGACCGCGACCGGATCGCCACCCGCTGGCTGGAGGCCTACTTCCGCACCACCGCCCCCGACCCGGAACAGCCCGCCGCCAGCCCGTCCCGTCTGACCGAGGAGAACTAAGTGTCCCTGTATCTCGACCTCTCGTGCCTGCAGTCGGTGCCGGCCGCCAACCTCAACCGCGATGCCCTCGGCTCACCCAAGCAGGTCCACTACGGCGGCGCCCCCCGCATCCGCGTCTCCAGCCAGTCCTGGAAGCGCGTCATCCGCCAGGGCGTCGAGCGGGACCTCGGTGAGCGGGCGGCCCGCACCCGCCTGGTCCCGGTGAAGGTCCGCCAGACCCTCCAGCGGGCCGGCTGGGACGAAGAGCTGGCCGCTTTTGCCGGGGCGCAGGTCGCCGCGAGCGCCGGCAAGAAAGGCATCGGGACGGAAAAAGCCGGCCACACCTCGGTGCTGCTGTTCCTGCCCGAGGCGGCGATCGATGAGCTCGCCGCCGTGTGCGAGGAACATCGCAGCGAGCTGGAGAAGGCCCAGGGCAAGAAGAACCCGGGCCAGCTGCTGCCGCCAGCCCGCATCGAGGAGATCCTCAAGCGGCGTACCGCCTCGATCAGCCTGCTGGGCCGCATGCTGGCCGAGCTGCCCGACGCGAACGTCGACGGCGCAGCCCAGGTCGCACACGCCTTCACCACCCACGCCAGCGAGCCCCAGCGCGACTACTTCACCGCCGTCGACGACTGGCTCGGCGAAGCCGAGACCGGCAGCGGCCACCTGGACACCGCCGAGTTCAGCTCCGGCGTCTTCTACCGGTACGCCACCGTCAACGTCACCGACCTGGTCAAAAACCTCCAAGGTGACCAGAAGGCGGCCCACACCGTGCTGGCCTCCTTCGCCGAGCACTTCCTTATGTCGCTGCCGCAAGCGAAGAAGAACAGCACCGCCCCCCACACCCTGCCTGACCTGGCCTACCTGGCCGTGCGCGAGCACCGCCCCCTGTCCCTCGCCGCCGCGTTCGAGGCACCGGTCACCGCCGATACGACCGGCGGATACGCCCGGCCCTCCCGGCAAGCCCTAGCCTCCTACACGGCGAACATCAACCGGCTCACCGGCGAGCGCCACCGCCCCTTCCACGGCCACGCCACCATTGCCCCCGACGAGCAGCTCACCGGACTCGGCAACCCGCACGACTCCTTCGACAACCTGATCCAGGCCGCCGTGGAAGCAGCCCTGCCCGAGACGGGAGCGCAGCAGTGAGCGGTCTGCTGCTACGCCTGGCCGGCCCGCTGCAGTCCTGGGGTGAGCGCTCTGCGTTCACCCCCGTGCGGGACAGCGCGCCCTTTCCCACCCGCTCCGCGCTGACCGGGATTCTCGCCGCAGCCGAAGGCCTCGGCCGCAGCGACAAAGGCATCGACGCCTACGACCGCCTTAAGTTCACCGTGCGCGTGGACCGGCCCGGCGTACGGCTGGTCGACTACCACACCGTCGGCGGCGGCTTCCCCAAAGCGCAGACCGCGGCCACCAGCGGCGGCAGCAATAAGGGCGCCGCCGTCATCACCCGCCGCCACTACCTGGCCGACGCCGTGTTCACCATCGCTGTCACCGGCCCCGACACCGACACCGAGCGCATCGCCCACGCCTTGCAACACCCGCAGTGGGCGCCCTACCTCGGGCGCCGCTCCTGCCCCCCTGACGAGCCGTTCCTGCTGCGCGCCCACGTCGCCGACCCTGTGGGCGAGCTGCGCCACCGCGTGCCGCTCAGCCGCGAACCCGCACGTTCCGAGCCCGAAACCGTCCCGGTCACGTTCCTGTATGAACAGGCGCCCGCCGACGTGCCGGACAACGGGGTCGACATCCTGTCCGCCAACGACTACCCGGTCAGCTTCGCCCAGCATCAGCGAAGCCACCGCACCCGGCGCATCTACCGGATCGAGCACCGCCTTGCGCACACCCTGGCCTGCCCCCGCCGGCAGCTGATGGACCGGCTGATCGCCTACTGCCTGGAGGACAAAGCCGCATGAGCCACACCGCGGTGATCGCCCGCATCCGTCTCAACCCCTACAGCCGCGCTGTCCAGCGCGACCTGCGCGACGCCACCCAGATGCACCGCACCGTCATGCGGCTCGCCCCCGACAACCTCGGCGACTCCCCCCGCCGCACGGCCGGCCTGCTCTACCGCGTCGACGAAACCACCACCGCCAGCACCCTGCTCATCCAAGGCAACACCATCGACCCCGGCCGACTGCCCGCCGACTACGGCCACGCCGACCTCAAAGACCTGGCTCCCATGTTCGCCGCCCTGCGCAAAGGCCTGGCCGTCAACTACCGGATCGTCCTCAACCCCGTCAAACGACAACGCCTGCCGCTCGAGGACAAGGGCCACAGGGGCCGCATCATCCCGCTGTCCGGGCCGGATGCCGACCAGTGGTGGATACAGCGCGCTGCCGACGCCGGTCTCCAGCTCCACGTCCTCACCCCCACCAACCTCGCCGCCGCAAGGCCACGAGGCACCGACGCCCCACCCATGCGGCACAGCCTGATCCGCTACGACGGAACCGCCACCATCACCGACCCCGACACCCTCACCCAAGCCATCCACACGGGCATCGGCCGCGGCAAGGCCTACGGCGCCGGCCTCCTCAGCCTCGCCCCGGCCAGAACCACGTGAGCGCACCGCGAAGGGGCGGCGACGCCCGCAAACGCCTCGCCGCCCCCACCCTCGCCATGCTGCCCCGCGTCGCGGACTCCCTGTCCTTCCTCTACATGGACATGGTCCGCATCGTTCAAGACGACACCGGCGTGTGCGCCCAGATCCCCACCGAGGACCGCCGCACCGACACCGTCTACATCCCCACCGCCGCCCTTTCCTGCCTCCTGCTCGGCCCCGGCGTCTCCATCACCACCCCAGCCCTGGCCACCCTCGCCCGCCACGGCACGAGCGTCGTATGCACCGGCGCCGGCGTCGTCCGCACCTACGCCGCAATCCTGCCCGACTCCCTCACCACCCACTGGCTCGAACAGCAAGTCGCCGCCTGGACCGACCCCGAACGCCGCCTCCAAGTCGCCATCCACATGTACGGCATGCGCTTCAACGACGAAGTACCCAACGGCACGACACTCGCGCAACTGCGCGGCATGGAAGGCCAGCGGATGAAAGCCCTCTACCGACTCCTGGCCCAACAACACGGCATCGGCCGCTTCCGCCGCAACTACCACCCCGACCAGTGGCACGCCCAGGACCCCGTCAACCTCGCCCTGTCAGCCGCCAACACCTGCCTCTACGGCATCGTCCACGCCGCCCTGCTCGCCCTGGGCTGCTCCCCCGCGCTCGGCTTCGTCCACGCAGGCACCCAGCACGCCTTCGTCTACGACATCGCCGACCTCTACAAAGCCGACACCACCCTCCCCGTCGCCTTCGCCCTCCACCAATCCCCCAAGCCCGAACAAGAGGCACGCCGCCGCTTTCGAGAAGAACTCCGCCTCCTGCGCCTCCTGCCCCGCATCGTCAACGACATCCAGACACTGCTCACCCCCGGCGCGGATCCAGAAGACCGCTCCGAACGGCGTGACGTCGACATGGTCCACCTCTGGGACCCCCAAGCCGGCGTCCTGCCCGCAGGCGTCAACTACGCCGAAGGCGGCAACTGATGCCGTCCATGGTCGTCATCGCCACCACCGCCGTCCCCGACCACCTGCGCGGCGCCCTCAGCCGCTGGACCAGCGAGGTCGTACCTGGCATCTTCGTCGGCAGTGTCTCCGCTCGCGTCCGCGACGAACTCTGGAGCGCCGTGAGTGAAACCGTCACTGACGGCGCCGCTCTCCTCATCCACCCCGCCCCCACCGAACAGGGCTACGCCCTCCGCACCGCCGGCACCCGCCGTCGTATCCCCGTCGACTTCGAAGGGCTTACCCTCATCCGCATGACAGGACCACCAAAGGCAAAGAGATTGCAAAGCGATCTCTGAGGTGCAGGTCAGGAAGTGTCCTCCCCGCCGACGCGGGGGTGTTCCGGCTGCAAAGACGGTGGCCGGGATGACCCCTGAGTCCTCCCCGCCGACGCGGGGGTGTTCCGGCCACATGCTCGCCCAGGGCGCGGGCGGCAAGGTCCTCCCCGCCGACGCGGGGGTGTTCCGGTCCAGGCGGTCAGTCCCAGGGCGACGCCTCCGTCCTCCCCGCCGACGCGGGGGTGTTCCCCGCGCCCGCGACCTGCCGGTCGGCTTCGGCGAGTCCTCCCCGCCGACGCGGGGGTGTTCCGGCACTCGAAAGTGCCTTCCGGCGCCGCCTGTTGTCCTCCCCGCCGACGCGGGGGTGTTCCGTGCAGTCGCGTTTCCGTAGGAATCCCTCCTGGGTCCTCCCCGCCGACGCGGGGGTGTTCCGCCCTGACTGTGACCCGCTGCCCCTAAAGGGCGGTCCTCCCCGCCGACGCGGGGGTGTTCCGCAAGCCCCTGGATGGTCGCGGCAGAGCCCCGGGTCCTCCCCGCCGACGCGGGGGTGTTCCGTCGACGCCGACGAGCGCGAAGCCGAACGCATGGTCCTCCCCGCCGACGCGGGGGTGTTCCGCACCTCCGCGTCCTCGCCCGCCGCGCCGACATGTCCTCCCCGCCGACGCGGGGGTGTTCCGGCCTGTCCATCTGCGAAGCCGTCACCCTCGCCGTCCTCCCCGCCGACGCGGGGGTGTTCCGCCATGCAGGTGTTCAAGGTCCCGGGCCGGGACGTCCTCCCCGCCGACGCGGGGGTGTTCCGTCGACCAGCCAGCAGCGCCGCCTCCACTCCTGGTCCTCCCCGCCGACGCGGGGGTGTTCCGGTCCTCCGCGCCCTGGCGGACGAACTGGGGGTGTCCTCCCCGCCGACGCGGGGGTGTTCCGACCGACTTCATGACGATCCCCGAGTTCCGGGAGTCCTCCCCGCCGACGCGGGGGTGTTCCGGCGGAGCTGACGCAGGACGCCGGCTACCGGGTGTCCTCCCCGCCGACGCGGGGGTGTTCCGTCCCAAAACCCCGGCGGACAGCACAGTGCGCCGTCCTCCCCGCCGACGCGGGGGTGTTCCGCCTTCGCCGAGTGGTGACGAGTGGGAAGCCTGGTCCTCCCCGCCGACGCGGGGGTGTTCCGTCCACGGCGGCGCGGTCAGTCACGACGGTGCCGTCCTCCCCGCCGACGCGGGGGTGTTCCGCGGCGCCGGTCCCGGGAGCGTGCCGAGCGCACGTCCTCCCCGCCGACGCGGGGGTGTTCCGACTCAGGACCTCCCTCAGCGGATTGAGCAGACGTCCTCCCCGCCGACGCGGGGGTGTTCCGGACGCGTCTAAGCGAGCCACTGACCTCGTCCAGTCCTCCCCGCCGACGCGGGGTTGTTCCGGCGAGGAGCGCCGCGGGTTCTCTGCCGAAGATGTCCTCCCCGCCGACGCGGGGGTGTTCCGGAGCCCTGGATGGCTACACGACAGATGACCTGGTTCTCCCCGCCGACGCGGGGGTGTTCCGCTGACGAGGCAGCTCGAAGAGGCGCGGGAGGCGTCCTCCCCGCCGACGCGGGGGTGTTCCGATCCGGGCGCGGCTGGCGTCCGAGAAGAAGTGGTCCTCCCCGCGGACGCGGGGGTGTTCCGCGGCGGAGGCCCTGAACATCGCGCGGCAGAACGTCCTCCCCGCCGACGCGGGGGTGTTCCGGCACCTGGACAATCCTTCTCGACTACCAGGCCGTCCTCCGCGCCGACGCGGGTGTGTTCCGCCCACCGAGTACGTCAGGTGGGCTGACGCCCGGTCCTCCCCGCCGACGCGGGGATGTTCCGAGGTGAGCGAGGCGCATCTCCCGGTTGGTGGCGTCCTCCCCGCCGACGCGGGGGTGTTCCGGACGTTACGGTCTGGCTGGCCGACGCCGCCAAGTCCTCCCCGCCGACGCGGGGGTGTTCCGACGCTTTTCGGGGACTCGCTCCCCATCCGGTTGTCCTCCCTGCCGACGCGGGGGTGTTCCGGTTTCGGGTACGTCCTCGTACGGGTCGCTGTCGTCTTCCCCGCCGACGCGGGGGTGTTCCAGCACCACCGGGACGAGGGAGTCGACGTACCCCGTCCTCCCCGCCGACGTGGGGGTGTTCCGTTGGCCGCTGCTCAGGCGCCGTGGTCGTCGATGCTGAGCGCACCGCGCCGGGCGCCAGCCGGGTACGCGCCTGCCGCGGGTGCTGGGGCGCCGAGTCAGTCGATCGTGATCCGGCTCCAGCTCGGCAAGCACGAGTTCAAGGAGATCTGGGTCGAGACGGGCCGGGATGCAGTCCGGGAAGGCGGCTCGATTGAGGCGACCCTTCGGCCGCCGCGCCGGTAATTGCTGCGCAACGATCAAGGCCGCTTCGTCGACGAAATCTCCTGGGATTCCGCCACCGCGGACGCCGTCACTGACGTTGCGGGAAGCGGTGGCTGACATCGGCCCGTGACACCGGCGCCCCAAGGTGGGCCGCCCCGATCCGGGGTGGTCCACCTCTACGTGTGGGGGCCTGCGAAGCGCGTACATGGTCCTCCTGAGCTGACCGTCCCACGCAAGCGCTTTCAAGCCGGTCGCCCCGTTACGGGGAACTCGTGTTCGGTTGGGGCAGAGACCGGACCTTTTTTCACGGTGGGGTGGCAGGCGGCTGCGGTGCGTGATGTTCCCTTCCATGGGAGAGAAGGGTCATGGCTGGAAAGTGCCTGGCTGTGAGAGAGGGCCGCGACCGGCAACGCGCCCAGCGGTCTGCACAGTTGAGACGACCATAGGGTCACGTGAAGGCTCCGTGGCCGGTGTGGCGAGTGGCGTGTTCTGGTCATCCGGATGCGGCGACTGTTGCTCTATGTAATCGGCCTGGCCTCGACCTTCTGTTTCCGGGGTTGCGGTTGCGCCCGAATTGCCTGGTCAAGGGGGGTGCACTTGTTGTCGCGTGTGGTGTACGCCACGTTGACGCTGGGTGTTCGACTCGCGTTGACTGCGCTCTTCTCGTGAGATTCCTGTGAACTTCTTGCAATCCTGGGGTGGACCTGTGGAGTTGGGGCGGAGTAGGCGTCAACGCGCGTGGAGCAGACGCCTGTCGAGAGGTTTGGCTGTCACGGCGGTGACCGCGCTGGTAGGTGGCCTTCCGGTGTTCGCGTCTTCGGGTGTTTCGCCTGCGTCGGCGGTGCCTGCGTCGGCGGCCTCGTTGCAGACCACCGAGGTGACGGCGGCCGAGCAGGCAGCCGCATCCGGTGAGCCGGTAGAGGTGACGGCCGCACGCAGCGAGTACACGACGACGGTGGCGAATCCGGATGGCACGTTCACGCTGACGCAGTCGACACAGCCTCAGCGAGCCAAGGCCGAAGACGGGTCGTGGCGGGATGTGGATGCCACCCTGGAAAAGCGTGCGGACGGCACAGTCGGACCCAAGGCGGCTGTGGTCGATCTGGCGTTTTCCGGGGGCGGCAGTGGAGCGGACCTGATCCGTCTGGGCACGAAGGCCGGTCAGGAGCTCACGCTCGGCTGGCCCGCCTCGTTGCCTGCCCCGACTTTGGACGGAGCCACGGCCACTTATGCGGATGTGCCGGTCAAGGGTGTGGATCTGCAGCTGACCGCGACGGCCGAGGGCTATCACGAGGTGCTCGTCGTCAAGGACGCGCAGGCGGCGGCAAGTCCGGAGCTGGAGAAGGTGAAGCTCACTGCACGCGGTGACGGGCTGAACGTAGTGGCGGGTCAGGGCGGGGGAGTCCGGGCGGTCGACGAGGACGGCAACGCGGTCTTTCGCGGGCCCGCGGGCATGATGTGGGACTCCGCCGGCGACGCGACCACTGGCGTGCAAACCCAGCTGATGACCACCAGCGCTGCCGACGGGCCACAGCCGCAGGAAGAGCAGGGCGACCCGGTGCAGCCGGGTGAAGGCGATGCGAGCGCCGAGTTGCCCGTCAACGTCGGTGACGGCACCGTGTCCGTCAGCCCTGACCTGGATCTGCTGCGTGGTAAGGACACCGTCTATCCTGTCTACATCGACCCGTCGGTCGGTCTGGGTGTCTCGGAGTGGACGAAGCTGTCCTCGGACGGCGACAAGTTCTGGAAGTTCACCGAGCCCAAGGGTGTAGGCCGCTGCGGGATCGCCGACGGGTACGCGTGCAGCACTGGCGGCTACACCGACCGTATGTACTTTGAGTTCGGCCCGGGAGCTTTGGTCGGCAAGTACGTGCTGGACGCTACGTTCAGCGCGCACGAGACCTGGTCGTTCAACTGCAACCCGTACTGGGTGGATCTGGAGCGCACCGACAACATCTCCGAGGGCACCCGCTGGCCGGGTCCCAAGCAGCTGGATCAGATGGGCGACCGCTATGTGTCGGCCGGCCGCGGGAATCTGTGCTCCCCGGAGCAGCCCGATAAGTGGATCGAGTTCAACGACAACCCTGACGAGCCGGATGAGAACCTCACCAGCACGGTGCGGTCGTTTGCGGCGGGCAATTTCCCGCGGCTGACGCTGATGCTGCGGGCGAAGGACGAGAGTGAGCCGCGGGCGTGGAAGCGGTTCGACAACAATGCCGAGCTGAAGGTCAACTACATGTACAAGCCGGGCGTGCCGACGAAGGTCGGCGTGATCCCGGGTACAGGTACGACGACGGAGTGCAAGGCCTCCAGCGAGCCGACGACGGTGACCACACTCACCCCCAAGTTGCAGGCCAGTGTCCAGACCCAGGTCGAACTTCACCAGGGTGATGAAGAGGGTTCGCTGCAGGCCGAGTTCTGGATGGAACGCTCCAGCGACGACACCACCAAGGGGACCTGGTCGAAGGTGTGGACCGGCTACAAGCCGGACAGCGGCTGGCATCCGGACGGCACCGTGGAGAACATCGAGACATCGACCCGCGCCGACGGGGGCCTGTACCGCTTCCGTGCCCGGACGCAGTCGCATGGGGTCGGTACCGACGTCAACTTGTTCTCCCCGTATTCGTCCTGGTGCTATCTGCGCATTGACACTTCTGCGCCGAAGGCGCCCACGGTGATCGCCAACGGCCCGTACAAGGAGTGCGTAGCCAACGACTGCCCCGGATACGGCGCTCCGGGGACACCGGGCAGCTTCACGTTCACGCCGAACACCGCCGACAAGGACGTGCAGGCCTACCGCTGGCGCCTGCTGTCCAGCGACAGCACGGACACCGAGACCGTCGAACCCAAAACACTCAACGGCCCCGCTAACGTTCCCGACATCACGCCGGACCTTTCGGGCACTCAGACTTTGTCGGTGGAGGCCAGCGACCTGCACAATGGCCGGGTGCGCTGGGGCGAGCCTCAGCAGTTCACCTTCAAGGTCGGCCTCCCGCCTGGCCCCACCGGACGGTGGCGGTTCGATGATGCCGTCCCGGGCTCGGGGGAGACCGTGGCCAAGGACAGCGGCACCTCGGGCATCCGGCATGACGCGATCCTGCGCGATGCGTCGGCCGGCTGGTCCACGATGGCCCGGCGTGGCACGGGGGACCGGTCGCTGTGGCTGAACGACCGGACAGAAGGCTCGGACGGCTATGCCTCCACCGACGGCGTCGCCGTCAACACGGAGGACTCGTTCACCGTGTCGGCCTGGGTCTACCTGACCGACAACGCAACCAACCACGCGGTGCTGTCAGCCCCCGGCGACTACGGCTCGGCGTTCACCTTGTACTACTCGTCCTCATACAAAAAATGGGTGTTCAACCGCACCGCGAAGGACCCCGACCCGGCCAAGGGCGAAACACCCGTCTATATCCGCTCGCTGGCCGATGCGGAGAACCCGCCGCTGCGCGTATGGACCCATTTGACCGGAGTGTTCGACACCAAGAAGACGACGAGCACCAGCGATGACACGATCCAGCTGTTCGTCAACGGCCGCCCGCAGGGCAAGCCGGTGGTGCTCGCGGACGCTTCGTCGGCGTACACGCCGTGGGCTGCGGACCGGAATCTGATGTTCGGCCGGTCCAAGACGCTGCAGAACGGCACGGGCACCTACGGCGAGTACTTCACGGGGCGCGTCGACGAGGTCGCGGTCTGGCAGGAACCGCAGAAGGCCGGGCTGGTGCGGGCCGAGGACCGGCTGGAGCAGGACAGTGTTCCGGCCAACGAGCTCGTGGCGCACTGGGACCCGACGATCTCCTCGGGCACCCAGGTGCAGGAGAGCCCGGAGAACCCCGACAGCCCCTCCAGCGGATCGTTCCTGTATCAGCGAGGCCCGCTGGAGCTCTCCCCCGACGGGGCCTCCCTGTCGGGGGAGGACGCCACGTCGCTGGTGCTCAACGGCACCACCGGGTATGCGTCGGTGACCGGGCCGGTGGTCGACGAGACCGGGTCGTTCACCGTGTCGGCCCGGGTGCGCCTGAGCAAGGCACAGATGGATGCCCGCTCGGTCGGCTACCGCTCGACCATCGTCGCGCAAGCCACCCCGGCCGGGAAAGAATCGTCCTGGGCCCTATGGGTGGAGAAGATCTCGACTACCGACTACGTGTGGAAGTTCGGCCGGACCGCGGTCACCGCCGACGGCACCTCGGTCATCGACACGGCAATCGCACCCTCCCAGGAGCCGGTCGACGCCAAGGCCTGGGACACCTGGGTGGATGTCACCGGCGTGTTCAACGCCGACCAGGACTTCACCGACGACAACGGTGACCAGCAATTCGGCGTGGCCCAGCTGTATGTGGGCTCCATCCTGCAGGCCGGACAGGACGATGCCGGGCTCACCACACCGCAGCAGGGCAGCGGCACGCTGTCCGTGGGCCGCGGCAACTCGGGCGGTTTGTTGGGCCGTTACCTGCCCGGGGACCTGGCTGACATCAGGATCTGGGTGGGAGCGATGACGCGCGATCAGGTCCGCATGCAGGTCACCGAGTCCGACAACTGACCTGCTCACCTGGTCCGGCCGATGACTCATCCGGCCGGACCAGGCCCCTTCCTTTGTTCTTTCTGACTGACGTGAAGGCCGGCTGCGACGGCAGCCGGCCCTTGAGGAGACCTGTCATGCACTCGTCCGACCCCGGGTTGCCCCGGATCGGCAGCCCTCTGTCCGGCAGACGTACCTGGTTGCAGCGCGCCGCTGCTGTCCTGGGTTTGGCGCTGCTGCCCGGACTGCTCACCCCGGTCACGTTCGCGGCCGACAAGGACCCGTTGGGCAAGCCCAAGCTGCCCGCACCGCGCGCGGCGAAGGTGAGCGAGTTCACCGCCAAGGCCAACAGCAAGAACGACGCTGCCGTCGCCAAATTCGCGCGCGCGGACGCAGCCGCGGCCAAGCGCGCCCGCCACGACCAGGACCGCACCGTGACCTGGCCCAGCAGCGGCAGCGCCACCCTGACCCTGCCTGTCGGAAAGACCACTTCCGGCACGGCGAAAGCCGCACCGGGCGCGCTCCCGGTGACCCTGACCGCACCCCACAAGACCAAGTCCGTCAAAAAGCAGCCGACGGCAGCGAAGACGGTTAAGGTCACCGTCCTCGACCAGCAGGCCACCCGCCGCCTGGGCGTCAAGGGCGTCGTCTTCACCGTCGCCGGTCCCGTCACCGGCGGCGCCGCCCGACTCGGGATCGGCTACGGAAAGTTCGCTGCCGCCTACGGCGGCGACTGGGCCGGCCGCCTCCAAGTCCAGCAGCTGCCCGCCTGCGCCCTCGACAACCCGGCCAAGGCCACATGCCGCACCCGCAACACACTCGTCGCAAGCAACGACCGTGGCGCCCAGACGCTGACCACCCAGCTCAACCTCGCCGCCGCCCCCAAGGCGGCAACCGCCCAGCCGACGGTCCTCGCCCTGGCAGCCGGCACGCAGTCCGGCGGGGGTGACTACAAGGCCACTCCGCTGTCCGCATCCTCCACCTGGGAGTCCGGCGGCTCCTCGGGCAGCTTCACCTGGTCCTACCCGCTGCGCACCCCGCCCGCCGCGGCCGGCCCGCAGCCCGACCTGTCGATCTCCTATGACTCCGGAGCCGTCGACGGCGAAACGGCGAACTCCAACAACCAGGGCAGCCAGCTCGGCGAGGGCTTCGACCTCACCTCCTCCTACATCGAGCGCAAGTACGGCACCTGTGATGACGACGGCCAGGACGGCAAGTACGACCTGTGCTGGAAGTACGACAACGCCTCGCTCGTGCTCAACGGCAAGGCCACCGAACTGGTCAAGGACGACACCACCGGCACCTGGCGGCTGAAGAACGACGACGCCTCCACCGTCAAGCACCTCACCGGCGCCGACAACGGCGATGACAACGGCGAGTACTGGACAGTGACCACCGGCAACGGCACCACCTACACCTTCGGCCTCAACAAGCTGGAGGGCGCCGGCGCGACCGACCGCACCGAATCGGTGTGGACCGTGCCCGTCTTCGGAGACGACGACGGCGAGCCCGGATACGCGGACGGCACCAGCTTCTCGGGCCGGGACAAGCAGCAGGCCTGGCGCTGGAACCTCGATCTGGTCACCGACACCCACGACAACGCCGCCACCTACTGGTACACCGCCGAACACAACAACTACGACAAGCTCGGCGACGACACCACCGGCACCGACTACGTCCGCGGCGGCTACCTCAAGCAAATCCGCTACGGCCAGCGCGCCAGCTCCCTCTTCTCCGCCTCCCCGGCCTACACCGACAAGGTCACCTTCACCTACGCCGAACGCTGCATTGCCTCCGGCACCGGCTGCGACTCGCTGACCGATGCCACCCGCAACAACTGGCCCGACGTGCCGTTCGACGCGATCTGCAAGGACGGCGACAAGTGCACCGGCAACGTCGCACCCACCTTCTTCACCCGCAAGCGCCTGACCACCATCGCGACGCTTGCCTGGAACGCGGCCGTAACCACTCCGGCCTACTACTACGTCGACTCCTGGTCGCTCAAGCAGCTCTACCTCGACCCGGGCGACACCGGAGACTCCAGCGACCAGTCGCTGTGGCTCGATGAGATCCAGCACACAGGCAAGTACGGCGACGACCTCACCCTCGACCCGGTGAAGTTCACGCACATCTTCCAGCCCAACCGAGTCGACAGCCCCAGCGACGACATCCTCGCCTTCGAAAAACCCCGCCTGAACTCGATCACCTCCGAAGCCGGCGCGAAGACGGTCGTCACCTACGCCCCAGCCGACTGCACCTACGGGCAGACCATGCCCAAGGTCGACGAGAACACCAAGAACTGCTACCCGGTGTACTGGTCACCCAACGGCGAGAAGACCCCGATCCTCGACTGGTTCCAGAAGTACCCCGTCACCTCCGTCTCCACCACCGACACCTACGGCAAGTCCGAGGCCGTCCAGAACACCTACCAGTACGCCGACAACGACGGCGCCTGGCACTACAACGACGACCCCATCACGCCGGCCAAGGAACGCACATGGTCGACCTGGCGCGGCTACAGCAAGGTCACCCACCTCACCGGCGACCATGACAGCGACCAACTCAAGACGGTCACCATCTACCTGCGTGGCATGAACGGCGACCGCGTCCTCGGCTCCGACGGCAAGACCCCCGACCCGGACAAGCGCAAGACCGAGACTGTCACCGGCGTCAAGGCCGCGGGGATCACCGACTCCGAGCCGTACGCGGGATTCACCCGGGAAACCGTCACCTACAACGGCAACGTTGAAGTCGGCGGCCAGATCAACGACCCCTGGTCCAAGCAGACCGCCACCCAGCACAAGTCGTACGCCGACACCGAGGCGTACTACGTACGCACCGCAGCCACCCACACACGCACCCGCATCACCAGCGGCATCGCCCCCACCGACCGGGTACGCACGGTGGCGACCACCTACGACGACTACGGCATGCCGCAGTCCGTGGAGGACAGCGGCGACGAAAAGGTCGACGGAGACGAGACCTGCACGCGCGCCTGGTACGGACGTAACGACGCACTGGGCATCAACAAGCTGGTAACGCGCACCCGCGTCACCTCCAAGCCGTGCGCCATCACCGGCGACGCGCTCGACCTGCCCGCCGACGCGACCCGGCCCGGTGACATCATCTCCGACACCGCCGTGGCGTATGACCAGAAGACCTGGGCCTCCACTCAGGCCCCGACCAAGGGCGAAGTGCAGTGGACCGGCCGCGTCAAGGGCTACACCCCGGCCAACAACCCGATCTGGCAGAAGCTCACCACCACGGACTACGACACACTGGGCCGACCCACGGTCGTCAAAGACACCAACGACCTGACCACCGCGACCACCACCTACCAGCCCGCCACCACAGGCCCGCTGACCTCCACCACCGTGGCCAACGCCAAGGGCCACACCACCACCACAGCCATCGACCTGGCCACCGGCTCCCCCCTCAAGGCCACCGACCCCAACGGCAAGATCACCGAGAACGAGTACGACGCCCTCGGCCGTATCACCAAGGTCTGGCTGCCCAACCACCTCAAGTCCCTCTACGCCGCAACCCCGAGCTACACCTACAGCTACAAGATCACTTCCACCGCCCTGCCCTGGACCTCCACCAGTGCCCTCAACGGTGAAGGATCCGGCTACAACACCAGCTACGAGTTCTATGACTCCCTGCTGCGCACCCGCCAGACTCAGACTCCGACCCCGGTCGGCGGACGCATCGTAGGCATCACCCTCTACGACGACCGCGGCCTCGCCGTCAGCGCACAGGGCGACATCTGGGACAACACCTCCGCCCCGTCCAGCACCCCGGTGCAGACCGAGGGCAGCCCCCCGATCCAGACCGACACCACCTACGACGGCGCCGGCCGTGCCACCAAGACGGTCACCAAGAAATACGGCGTCACGCGCTGGACGACCACCAGCACGTACACCGGTGACAAGGTGTCCACAACCGCCCCGGCAGGCGGCCAGGCCACCGAAGTGATCACCAACGCACTCGGCCAGACGACCGAGCGCCGCGAATACGCAAGCCCCGCCCCGACCGGCGACTACACGGCTACCACCTTCGCTTACACCCCCGCCGGTCAGCAGAAGACGGTCACCGGCCCCGACCAGACCGCGTGGTCCTACACCTACGACCTCTTCGGCCGCCAGGTTACGGCGACCGACCCCGACAAGGGAAAGACCGCCACCGAGTACAACGAACTCGACCAGGTCACCAGCACCACTCCGAACGACGACGCCTCGAAGAAACTGCTGTACGAGTACGACGTCCTCGGCCGCAAGACCGGCATGTGGCAGGCCGACAAGACGGACGCCAACAAGCTCGCCGCCTGGACCTTCGACCAGCTCGCCAAGGGCCAGCCCGACGACGCCATCCGCTACGTCGGCGGTGCCACCGGCAAGGCCTACACCCAGTCCGTCACCGCCTACAACAGCCTCTACCAGCCGACCGGCAGCACGACCACGCTTCCGGACGACGACCCGCTGGTCACCGCCGGCGTACCCAAGTCGTTCAGCTACGCCACCGGTTACACCCTCGACGGCGCAGTAAGCCAGTACTACGCCCCGGCCGTCGGCGGCCTGGCCGCAGAAACCGTTGGCTACACCTACAACAACACCGGCCAGCAGCTCACCGCCGTCGGCACCACCGGCTACCTGCAGGATGCCACCTATTCACCCGAGGGCGACCTGACCCAGCTCAGCCTCGGCACGCAGAGCGGTGCCTCGGCGAAGAAGGCATACCTCAGCTACGAGTATGAGGCTGGCACTCGCCGCCTGCAGCGCTCCTACGTCAGCGACGACGTGCACGGCTACATGTCGCAGGAGCTGAAGTTCACCCAGGACGACGCCGGCAACGTCACCTCCATCTTCGACGCCGCCACCCAGGGCGGCACCGCCAAGACCGATTACCAGTGCTTCGCCTACGACGGCAACCGCCGCATGACCGAAGCCTGGACCCCGAAGACCGCGGACTGCGCGACCTCCGGCCGCACGGTGGCCAACCTCGACGGAGCAGCCCCGTACTGGACGTCGTACACCTACACCGACGCCGGCCAGCGCAAGACCGAGACACAGCACACCACGTCGGGCGACAAGGCAACGACGTACACCTACAACGACACCACCGACAACAAGCCGCACACGCTGGACAAAACAACCGGCGCCCGCATCGGCACCTACTCCTACGACGGCAGCGGCAACACCACATCCCGCCCCGGCCCGACGGCCCAGCAGACGCTGGCCTGGAACACCGAGGGCGAACTGTCCAAGCTGACCGAAAGCGCGAAGGAGACCAACTACCTCTACGACGCCAACGGCGACCTGCTCATCCGCCGCGCCAAGGGCGACGGCGAAACCGTCCTCTACCTGGGCGGCGGCACTGAACTCCACCTCACGGTCAAGGGCACCACGAAGACTCTGTCCGGCACGCGCTACTACACGGCGAACGGCCAGACGATCGCGGTCCGCACGGCGACGTCCGGGGTCTCCGGAACCAAGCTCAGCTTCCTGGCCGCCGACCACCACGGCACCTCCAGCCTCGCCCTCGATTCCGGCGCCTACGCGGTCACCAAGCGCTACAGCACCCCGTTCGGCGCCCCGCGAGGCACGCAGCCAGCGTCCTGGCCGGACGACAAGGCATTCCTGGGCAAGCCAGCCGACGACGCAACCGGCCTGACTCACATCGGCGCCCGTGAGTACGACCCCGTCATCGGCCAGTTCATTAGCGTCGATCCGCTGCTGATCCTGGACCAGCACCAGTCGCTCAACGGCTACGTCTACGCGAACAACACCCCGGTGACTGCCAGCGATCCGTCGGGTGAGGGCGCCTGCGGGCAGGACGGGATATGTGGCGGAACCAAGACCATCGAGCAGGTCGAAAAGAAGCACAAGGCGGCGAATCCGGAGCAATACGATGGAATCGATGACGTTACCGGACGGCCCATCAATGCGACGAATGGGTTCAGCTATTACGACGACACATCGTCGGAACCCTGGATCTGGTGCGGGGATGGGTGTAAGCCTGTTCATCCGATAAAGGGATGGGACGCGCCGCAGCGGAAATCTTCTAATTTCCTCGCGTCTCTGGTTAAGGGAGAGCTTGGAAAAGCATTCAGTGAGCTGGAAGATGAGCTGAAGCAGCCTTGCCCTCCAGGCGTTTCCTGCGCAATTATGCCCATCGCTGAGGGTCCGTTTGGTCGCGGAGGGGCTGAGGCCGATGCCAGTGGTTCAGGTATCAGCGGCGGACGGGCTGCTCAATTGCATGGTGACGCCTATGAAGAATTCCTCCAAGGGGAGCTTGGTGGCGGTGGAGGATTCTCTGAAATGGGCCGGCAGTTCGATGGTGCCTATATAGATTCGGCCACCGGGAAGGGTACGTGGTATGAGGCTAAGTCCGGAAGGTTCTTCGAAGATACCTTGAAGGACCCCAAGAGGTTGAGTAAATTTTACTCAACCGAAGGGCAGAAAGCTGGGATTGCCGCCGACCGTGGAGTAGGTTACAAGGTGATCTCCGAGAATCCCATCCCGCCTCAGATCACCAAATGGCTAGACAAGAAGGGGATTCCCTGGGAGGTAATCTCGCGATGAATGAGTCCAGGAAAGAAAGTACACCGTAGTGAGTAGGTCTGTTGATATCGACTTCACGTTTGCGAAGTCGATTGACGTTGGTGCGATTCTACAGCTCCTGCTGCAGGCAGGGATGCGACCTTCGTGTGACGGTGAGGTGTTGTATCTCATCGACGAGGAAGGGATGTTCGATTGGCGGAAAGGGGAATCCCCTCAACTAGGGGACATCCTCTCGCGGGTAAGGCATTCGCAGTGGCAGGATCGCACGGTGGGGATCACTCTTTATTTTCCGGATTCTGACAGTGGAGGTGACTTCCTGTTTCATCCGGGGCGAGAGGTGGTCTCGTGCGTCATCGGCATCAATCCGAAATTCATGCCAGGATCCCTCAGATTCTGCGATATCGGCTGGTACCTCTCCAGGCTGATCCCTGTGTTCGAACCGTCGGGATTGGTTGAAATTGAGACGAGAGATACTATGTAGCTTCAGCCCCAGGTGAATGGGGTCAGGTCTTCGGCGACGAGGTGTTGGCCGCCGCGAGCCTCGACCGGCTTCCCCACCGCGTGATCTCGATCAACGGTCCACGGGTCAGGGATTTGAGGTTCGGTATGTCGATGCCGCAGGGCAGCTTCGCCGTAGGTGCCGCCACCCAGGCCGTCACCAAGCGCTACACCACCCCCTCCGCGAAGGCGGCGCCTGCAGATGGCTCTCGGTGTCAGGGCTGTCCGCGCGGGTGTCCTTGGACAGTGTCCGGACAGTGTCCAAGGACACTGTCCGCGCTGGTCAGCTTGCCCCCGGCTTCGTCGGGGGCAGGGGAGAAGGACAAGATCCCGCCCGTGTCCGGACGGTCAGTCCTCGGCTGTCGGGACAGCGTCCTGATGGCTGGTGTCCGCCTGCTGCAGGGCGGCGTCGAGGGTTCACCGTCTCCAGCAGCCTCTCCCGGGCCCCGTCCGGCAGCATCTTCGGATGCCGACGGTGCGGGCCCTTCGGCGCGAGCGGGTTCGTTGACAGCGCGTTCTTCACGTGCCCGAGGAACGTGCGGCGACGGTCCACCCGCGACGGCAGCCGGGACCGATCGAGCTTCTTGCCGAGTTCGTCGTTGATACCGAGGGAGGACTGGTGCAGGTAGAAGCCCTTCAGACAGGCCGCCGCAGTCGACAGCGCGGCGCGTCCGTAGGGGCGCTTGCCCACCCGCCACGGCTCGCCAAGCGGCATGCGGACCTCGGCGCCGACGATGCCCATGTACCGTTCCAGGTCCCGCAGTTGGACCGTGTCGAACGCCAGGCATTCGTGCTCCAGCCAGCGCAGGTGATCCACCAGCAGGTATGCGTATGTCCTCTGCGTGCCCGAGCCGTCATGTTGGCGATGGTGCCCTCGGGCCAGACGATCGTCCACGACCGTCGCCCGTCCTTCCGCTCGATCTGCTGGACCCTCAAGTCCCCGACAACCACGTGCCGTACCACTCGTCCTCCGTACCGACTCCGGAACATGACAGACGTCCCGGTCTCGGTCGGTAAACGAGCCCATGACGCCCACGTCACACGCCCAGACAGACATCACGGGCGGTACTACCCGCGGTCGGTAAAGTCCAGCAGCACCAGGCGCACACCGGCGGCGGTGCAGGTGTGGCAGACCGCGCTGGTGATCTGGGCCTGGGTCATGCGGGCGCCCGCTGCGGCCGGTGCCCGGCCGGGAACCCTCGCGCCAGGACACCGGCCTGGCCGCCTGCCGGCCCGCCTCCATCACCAGCTCCTTCACCGTCTTGGGCTTGTCGGGGTACTTCGCCGCCGGCGGGCGTCCGGTGCCCTGGTAGGGCGGGGTGATCGGCCGCGCATGCGCCGAACGATTCCAAGACAACAGCGAGAAGATCCTGAACGCATCGCACACCATCATCCTCGCCTCGACGTCCACGGCGTACCGCTCGTCGAGCGCCGCGGCCTCCGCGGTACGCCCTTGACCTCAACAGGTTCAGGCAGGTGGTGGCGAGAGCGAAGGAGGTGCGGACTGATGGCGACCTGCCGTCGGCGGCAACGCTGCTGTCCGAGGCTCTGGGGATGTGGAACCGGGCGGTCGGACCGAGTGAGAGGACAAAGATCTACTGTGAAGGCGTGCGGAGTGCCCAGGTCGACACCGCTGCCTGCTTTGGGTTTCCGGCCCGTACCTCCTGGTCGGTCGGACTGAGTGAGAGGACAAAGATCTATTGTGAAGGCGTGCGGAGTGTCCGGGGCCGAGAAGAAAGTCGCCCTGCTGGAGTTGCCCGAACCGTCATCTCCCGGGCCCGGTCAGATCCTGGTGGCGGTTGAGGCGGCCGGGGTCGGCCCGTGGGACCAACTGCTAAACGGCGCTGGCTGGGACGTGGGGCTGCGCCCCCCGGCGGCGCTGGGAGTGGAGGCGCGGGCAAGGTGCTGGCCGTCGGCGCGGGTGTCACCGGGTTTGCCGTAGGCGACCGGGTGCTCGCACACGAGGCCCCGCTGCCCGGGGGAAGCGGCTTCTGGGCCGAACGCGTTCTGATCAACGCGGATCATGCGGCAGCCTGCCCACCCGGGTTGGACGCCGTGCACGCGGCGGCCTTCTTCAGCGGCACGACGGCGTCGATGGCCGCTTCATGAGCGGCGGTCAGGCCCTTGCGGGTGTGGCCGAGGGAGTCGAAGGCGCCGGCCTTGATGAGTGATTCGACGGCCCGCTTGTTGAGCGCGGGCAA
>NZ_JBSFVU010000047.1:0-33688 GCF_053592475.1 Streptomyces sp. NPDC002671 | reverse complement strand
GCCTTCAACGGGGCCGCCGCCTGGCCGGACCCGCTGGGCGTGGGCATGCACGCGGTGATCCCGGTGCTCTTCGTCGTCGCCGTCGAGGCGGCCCGACACGCGATCGGCCGCATCGCGGACATCACGGCCGACAAGCACATGGAGGGCGTCCGCATCACGCGCTGGCTGCTCTCCCCGGTCCCCACGTTCCTGCTCTGGCGCCGTATGAAGCTGTGGGAGCTGCGCTCCTACGACCAGGTCATCAAGCTGGAGCAGGAGCGTCTCGTCTACCAGGCCCGCCTCCACGCCCGCTTCGGGCGTGCGTGGAAGCGGAAGGCGCCGGTCGAGTCCCTGATGCCGCTGCGCCTGGCCCGCTACGGCGTGCCCCTGGCGGAAACTGCTCCGGCGGGCTTGGCGGCGGCTGGGATAGAGCCGACGCTGATGCCCGCCGTAGCTGCGGGCAGTCGTGCCGCTGAGGCAGCGCCCGTCCCACGGAGAACGGCACCTCCCGGCGAGCAGCGCCCCCAACTGCCCAGCCAGCGCACCGGGCAGCCGGAAAACCCCCCGGCCGACGAAGAGAGCCCCTGGTTCCACGCCCAGCGCGAGATCGAGTACCACGGCAACTACGACCCCGCCTACGAACCGCCCCCGGAGCCCCAGTACGTCCCGGAGGAAGAGTACGAGGAGTGGTACGAGGAGCAGCAGCCGGAAGACTTCCAGCAGCCCTCCCCGGAGGAAACCGGCAGCTTCCCCATCCCGGTGGGCCCGAACCGCACCCGTGAACTGGGCGAGGGCGGCGGCACCCCGCCGGCCGAGCCGGACGAGGAGGCCTACTACCAGGTCTTCCGCCAGTCGATCAACGGCAGCTACCCCACGCCCGGCCAGTTCGCCGACAACGTGCAGGCGGAGTTCGGCACCAGCCTCGACGTTCCGGAGGCCAAGCGCATGGTCAGCCACTTCACCAACCGCTTCAACCAGGAACTCGAAGCGGACCACATCGCGTAGGCACGCACACGAAAAGGGGCCCTCGGAAGAGGGCCCCTTTCGTTTACGGCTTACTCGCCGAGCAGGCGCCGCACCCGCTCCTGCCCGACCGCCAGCAGCAGCGTGGGCAGCCGCGGACCGGTGTCACGCCCGACCAGCAGGTGGTACAGCAGCGCGAAGAACGTCCGCTGGGCCGTCTTGATCTCCGGCGGCAGCTCCTTGGGCGTGGCGTCGGCCGAGAACCCGGCCTGCACCTTCGGCACGCCGTAGACCAGGTGGGTCAGCCCGTCCAGCGACCAGTGCTCGGCGAGCCCGTCGAGCAGCAGCCGTACCGACTGCTGGGATGCCTCGTCGAGGGACTTCAGCAGCTCGGTGTCGGGCTCCTCGCGCACGATGGTGCGCTGGTCGGCCGGCACGTGCGTGTTGATCCACGCCTCGGCCTTGTCGTACCGGGGCCGGACCTCGTCGAGGGAGGTCAGCGGCTGGTCGGGGTCCAGTTCGCTCAGGATGCGCAGCGCCTGGTCCTCGTGCCCGGCGGTGATGTCGGCGACGGATGCGAGCGTGCGGTACGACAGCGGGCGGGCCGTCTTCGGCAGCTCACGAGCGGCGGTGCCGACGGCACGCGTGTACGCGGCCACGTCCGCCGGAAGGGCGGACCCGTCGGCGACCTTGCCCGCCAGCTTGTCCCACTCGTCGTACAGCCGCTGGATCTCCTGGTCGAAGGCGATCTTGAAGGACTGGTTGGGCCTGCGGCGGGCGTAGAGCCAGCGCAGGATCTGCGGCTCCATGATCTTCATCGCGTCGCCGGGAGTGGGAACCCCACCGCGCGAGGACGACATCTTCGCCATGCCACTGATGCCCACGAAGGCGTACATCGGGCCGATCGGCTGCTTGCCGCCGAAGATCCCGACGATCTGCCCGCCGACCTGGAACGACGAGCCCGGCGAGGAGTGGTCGACGCCGCTGGGCTCGAAGACGACGCCCTCGTACGCCCAGCGCATCGGCCAGTCGACCTTCCAGACCAGCTTGCCGCGGTTGAACTCGCTCAGCCGGACGGTCTCCGTCAAGCCGCACGTGTTGCAGGTGTACGACAGCTCGGTGGTGTCGTCGTCGTACGAGGTGACGGTCGTCAGGTCCTTCTCGCAGTTGCCGCAGTACGGCTTGTACGGGAAGTACCCGGCGGAGCCGGAGCTGCCGTCGTCCTCGCTCGCCGCGCCCGAGCCCTCCTCGGCCTCCAGCTCGGCCTCGTCGACGGGCTTCTGCTGCTGCTTCTTGGCGGCGGGCTTCTGCTTCGTCCGGTACTGGGCGAGGACGGCGTCGATGTCGCCGCGGTGCTTCATCGCGTGCAGGATCTGCTCGCGGTAGACACCGGAGGTGTACTGCTCGGTCTGGCTGATCCCGTCGAACTCGACGCCCATCTCGGCCAGCGACTCGATCATCGCGGCCTTGAAGTGCTCGGCCCAGTTCGGGTAGGCGGAGCCCTTCGGGGCCGGGACGGAGGTGAGCGGCTTGCCGATGTGCTCGGCCCACGACTCGTCGATGCCGGCGATGCCCGCCGGCACCTTCCGGTAGCGGTCGTAGTCGTCCCAGGAGATCAGGTGCCGGGCCTGGTGGCCGCGCCGCCGGATCTCGTCGGCGACGAGGTGCGGGGTCATGACCTCGCGGAGGTTGCCGAGGTGAATCGGCCCGGAAGGGGAGAGTCCGGACGCGACGACGACCGGTTTGCCCGGGGCCCGGCGCTCCGACTCTTCGATGACCTCATCCGCGAAACGGGAGACCCAGTCGGTGGTCTCGGTGCTCTGAGCCACGATCGGCACGTCCTTCTTTCTGAACGGGGTGACACTCCATTCTCACAGACCGGCATGCGACCGCGAAAACCGCTTTACCTCCCGTGGGATACTGGCCGGGACTATCCACCCCACGAGGAGAACGGCACCCATTCCTATGGCCTCGGTCACGTCCCTCAGCGATTCCGTCCAGCAGCGCCTCGCGTCCGCCCTCACGGCCACCCTGCCGGAGGCCGCCGACGCCGACCCGCTGCTGCGACGTAGCGACCGGGCGGACTTCCAGGCCAACGGCATCCTCGCGCTGGCCAAGAAGGCCAAGTCGAACCCGCGGGAGCTGGCGACGCAGGTCGTCGCGCAGGTCGAATCGGGTGGCGTGATCCAGGACATCGAGGTCTCCGGCCCCGGCTTCCTGAACATCACGGTCGCGGACCGGGCGATCACCGAGAACCTGGCCGCGCGGTACGCGGACGAGACGGGCCGCCTCGGCGTGCCGCTCGCCGCGAACCCGGGCACGACGGTGATCGACTACGCGCAGCCGAACGTGGCGAAGGAGATGCACGTCGGCCACCTGCGGTCCGCCGTCATCGGCGACTCGGTCGTCCAGCTCCTCGAATTCACGGGCGAGAACGTGGTCCGGCGCCACCACATCGGCGACTGGGGCACCCAGTTCGGCATGCTCATCCAGTACCTGGACGAGCACCCGCACGAGCTGGACCACAAGGCCGCCCAGGTCTCCGGCGAGGAGGCGATGTCGAACCTCGACCGCCTCTACAAGGCCGCGCGGAAGAAGTTCGACGCGGACGAGGAGTTCAAGACGCGCTCGCGCCGCCGGGTGGTGGACCTCCAGGCCGGCGACCCGCACACGCTCGCCACGTGGCAGAAGTTCGTGGACGAGTCGAAGATCTACTTCTTCTCCGTCTTCGAGAAGCTGGACATGGAGATCCGGGACCCCGACATCGTCGGCGAGTCCGGCTACAACGACATGCTGGCCGAGACCTGCCGCCTCCTGGAGGAGTCCGGCGTCGCGGTCCGCTCCGAGGGCGCCCTGTGCGTCTTCTTCGACGACATCAAGGGCCCGGACGGCAACCTGGTCCCGCTGATCGTCCAGAAGTCGGACGGCGGCTACGGCTACGCGGCGACCGACCTCTCGGCCATCCGCGACCGTGTCTTCAACCTGAAGGCGAACACGCTCGTCTACGTGGTGGACGCCCGCCAGGCCCTGCACTTCAAGATGGTCTTCGAGACGGCGCGGCGGGCCGGCTGGCTCAACGAGGACGTCACGGCGATGCAGCTGGCGTTCGGCACGGTCCTCGGCAAGGACGGCAAGCCGTTCAAGACGCGTGAGGGCGAGACGGTCCGCCTGGTCGACCTGCTGGACGAGGCGATCGACCGCGCGTCGGCCGTGGTCCGGGAGAAGGCCCAGGACCTGTCCGCGGAGGAGATCGCCGAGCGGGGTGCCCAGGTGGGCATCGGCGCGGTGAAGTACGCGGACCTGTCCACGTCGGCGAACCGGGACTACAAGTTCGACCTGGATCAGATGGTCTCGCTGAACGGCGACACGTCCGTCTACCTCCAGTACGCGTACGCCCGTATCCAGTCCATCCTCCGCAAGGCGGGCGAGGTCCGCCCGGCGGCCCACCCGGAGCTGGAACTGGCGGACGCGGAGCGGGCGTTGGGCCTGCACGCCGACGCCTTCGCGGAGACGGTGGCGGAGTCGGCGGCGGAGTACGCCCCGCACAAGCTGGCGGCGTACCTCTACCAACTGGCGTCCCTCTACACGACGTTCTACGACAAGTGCCCGGTCCTGAAGGCCGAGACGCCGGAGCAGGTGGAGAACCGCCTCTTCCTGTGCGACGTCACGGCCCGCACCCTGCACCAGGGCATGGCCCTGCTGGGCATCAGGACGCCCGAGAAGCTCTGAGACCCACCACGTCACGTCCGCGCGGCCCCGGCCCACTCCTCGGAGGGGCCGGGGCCGCGCCCGTCTAACCCGCGTCCGGTCCGGTGTAGGGCTCCCACTGGCCGACGCCGGCGGCGTTGTACCAGTAGGCCTTGTCGCCGTGCATCCCGACGGTGCGGAACGGTCTTCCGTGGTCGTCGATCCGGGCCGTGCCCTGCCGTTCGCCGCTGCTCCAGGTCAGTTCGAGGTACCAGCCGACGTCCTTGGTGACGGTGCTCGCGTCGATGTTGAGGACTTCCGGGTCGTCGACGGACACCTTGTACGGGAAGTTCGTCGCTCGCGTCTCGATGTTGCCCTCGTGACCGGGCACCGGCTTGGCGCTCGGGGACGGTGTGTCGAGGTCGACGGCGAACGAGGAGGGTGCCAGGTCGCCGCCGCACCCGCTGTCCATCGTGTAGGCGTTCCCCTTCGGGGCCGTACGGGTGCTGGTGGTCACGACACGCAGCGCGTGCAGCACGACGGGCCGGCTGCTGCTGCCCTGCACGGTGACCTGGAGCCGCAGGTGCCCGGCCGGTACGGCACCCAGCGCGGCGGCCCAGCCGTCGGTGGCCTGACTCGCCGGCGGCGGAGGCACGCTGCCGGGCGGGCGCTGGAGGAGGAACCACTGGCCGCAGGGGCTGTCCCAGTTGTTCGTGAGGACGTTCACGTGGAACGGCTGCGTGGTGCCGGCGTCCGTGCTGCCGCCGTCCGAGGACTCGCGTGCGTCCGCCGTCGCCTTGGCCGAGGGTGTGGCGTCCACCGACGGGGACGGTGACCCGGTGGCGGCCGGGGCGGAGGTTCTGGCCGTGGCACGACCGGAGGGGGGCGCCGCGTGGCGCGCCGCGACGGAGCGTCCGCCCGCGTGCACCGCGGATGCGTGCCCGCCGCCGGAGTCCGAGCCGGACTGCGCGGCCACGGCGACCACGGCCGCCGAGACGGTGACAGCACCCGCGGCGACGGCGGCCACGACGGCCGCTCGCCGTCGCCGGGGCCGGGCGGCGGGCGGGGTCACCGGCAAGAGGTCCGTGAGCGCGTCCGGAACCGGCGGCGCGTCCGTGGCGGCATCCGTGACATCGGGAGCAGTCACCACGTCGAAACCGGCGGCGGGTTCGGCCGTGTCCTCGTCGCGGGCCCCGGACGCACCCGGCGCCTCCGTTCCCCTACGGCGCGCGGCATCCGCCAGGATCCATCGGCGGTGCAGCTCCACCAGCTCGTCGGGGGTGGCTCCGCACACGCGCGCGAACCGCTCCAGCGGCGCGTACTCGTTCGGCACCGTCGTGCCGTTGCAGTAGCGGTGCAGCGTCGACGTACTGACGTGGAGCCGCTTGCCCAGCACGCCATAGCTACGGCCGGACCGCTCCTTCAACGCAAGCAGCAGCTCCGCCAGTTCCCGGGACTCGTCGGCCATCGCCTCTCCCCATCGTCCCGGAACGGCGTTCCAGGCCACGTTGTTTCCCCAGTTCAGACGGGATGGAACCGTTCCAGGGTTCCCAACTGCCCGGGAAATATGGCGGGTGGGACGGATCAGGCCGCACGGTTCTGGTCATCGGCCGGTTCACCCGATCCGGCCCCGACCGAACCACCCAACGGGAGAAGCACCACATGTCCGTCCAGCGCGTTCTGACCTCCGCGGCCACCCTGGCCCTCGGCGCCTTCGCCCTCGTCGCCTGCAACTCCGGTTCCGACACGGCTTCCGCCGCCCCCACCGGCATGGCCACCACCGCCTCGGCACCGTCCCACTTCCCCGCCTCGGCCGCGCCCAGCGCCGGGGCGTCGCACGGCTCCGCCGGCACCACGGGCGGGGGCGGCGGCTCGGTCAAGGCCGTGCCCACGGCCGCGAAGCAGACCGGCTCGCACGGTGCGGGCACTGCGTCCGGTTCGGGCACCGGCACCCGGCCGGGGCTGTGCCGGGCCGGGCAGCTGACGATCACCGCCGCGCCGGTCTCACAGCCGATCAACCACCTGCTGATCACCGCCAAGAACACCAGCGGCGCCCCCTGCGACCTCGGCATCATCGGCCTGGTCACCTTCGACGGTCGCATCCGGGCCACCACCCCCGACGGCATCGGCGGCGGTCCCAACATCCTGCGCCCCGGCCAGGCGAACTACGAGGGCGTCGCGCTCGACCAGCAGGACGCCCCGGGAGCGGGCCGCAACACCTCGTACCTGACCGTGAAGTTGGACGGCGGCGACACCGTCCGCATCCCGGTGAAGGCACACGTTCACGCCCCGCGGATCTCGGTCTGGGAACCCAGCGCGGCCGACGCCCTCTCCGCCGCGTAGGCGTCCGAGGTGCCTCACGCACAGCCCGCCCTCACTTCGAGGGCGGGCTGTCGTGCGTACCGCCTTCATGCGTATGGGCCTCAAGGAGTTCCCGGGTACGGCGTACGAGTGCCTGCCGTACCGACTCCGGTTCGAGGACGCGCAGCGGCGTCGCCAGGCCGAGGAGGTAGCGGGCGAGGCCGTCGGCGTCCGGGCCGCCGATGGCGACGAGCGTGGCGTCAGGGCCGTCGGGGCGATGGGTGCCGACGGTAGGGGGGACGAGCCGTAGCGCCTGATCCAGGGGGAGCGGGAGGCGGATGGTCGCGGACAGGGGGTAGGGGCCGTTCGCGATGTTGCGGGAGACCAGGAGTGCCGGGTCGGGTGGGTGGTCGGTGAGGTCCGCCGGCTGTCCGGTGGGCTGGAGGCGGTCGACCCGGTCCGCCCGGAACGTCCGCCACTGCCCCCGGGAAACGTCCCGCGCGACGAAGTACCAGCGCCGTGCTGCGTGGACGAGACGGTACGGATCGACGTCCCGGGCCGTGGCCCGCCCCTCTCCGTCGGTGTACGACAGCCGGGCGCGCTCACCCCGGCGGCAGGCCGTGGCCAGCTCCAGCAGCAGGCCGGGTCTGATCTGCGTCGCGTCAGGGCCGGGGAGTCGTACGAAGGCGTCGTCCAGGTCACCGAGACGGTCGGCGATGTGCCGGGGCAGTACCTGCCTCAGCTTCAGCAGCGCTGACAGGGCGGCCTGGTCACCCCCGAGCACGTCGCTCAGCGCCGCCTCGCGCAGTCCGACCGCCACGGCGAGGGCCTCCTCGTCATCGAGGATCAGCGGCGGCACCCGGGATCCGGCGCGGAGGCGGTACCCGCCCCACGGCCCTGCGTCGGAGTCGACGGTGTAGCCGAGGTCGCGCAGCTTGGCGATGTCACGCCGCACGGTGCGATCGGTGACCTCCATGCGCTCGGCCAGTTCGGCGCAGGTCCAGGACGGCCGGGCGGCGAGCAGGGAGAGCAGGCGCAGCAGGCGGGCGGAGGAGCTGAGCACGGCCGGAAGTCTGGCACATGATCCCGCACAACCAGGACCGGAACTGTCCTGGTCACGTCCTAGCGTCCTCCTCATGAGCACAGACACGACGTCCGCACCCGCGTTCCGCTACGCCGCCGTCACCTTCGACTGCGCCGACCCGGCCGAAATGGCCGGTTTTTACGGCGAGTTGCTCGGCTTCCCGGTCCTGTACGCCAACGACGAGTTCGTCATGGTCGGCAAGGAGGGCACGCCCGGCGTCGGCTTCACCCGTGTCGCCGACTACCGCCCGCCCACCTGGCCGGACCCCGCGCAGGGGAAGCAGGCGCACCTCGAACTCGGCGTGGACGACCTGGACACCGCCGAGAAGCACCTGCTCGACCTGGGCGCCACCAGGCCCGAGCACCAGCCTCAGCCCGACCGCTGGCGGGTCCTCCTCGACCCGGCCGGCCACCCGTTCTGCATCACGACGGCGGTCTAGCCAGGGCTGGTTCAGGGCAGGACGAACTCGCACCACACCGCCTTGCCGGGGACCCGTTTCCCGACCCCCCACTTGTCACTGAGCGCCGCGACAAGCAGCAGCCCCCGACCGCCCTCGTCCGGTTCCTCCGTGATGAGGGGGGTGCCGGGGCCGCTGTCGTGTACTTCGGCGCGTACGAGGTGTCCGTCGTACCGCAGCCTCAGCAGGAAGCCCCGCCCTGGCGGTACCCCGTGCGCGAGGGCATTCGTGGCCAACTCACTCACGCAGAGCAACAGGTCGGCGGACCGTTGCCATGCTCCCAGCCCCCAGTACTCCAGCGACCATTCCGTGAATCGCCTGGCGGCGGGGACGGACCGGCGGGCGCGGGCGTAGAACTGGTCGCGCTGGTAGGGGAGTTCAATGTGCGCATTCACAGGGCGAATGTGGCGCAGAGTAATTAGCCTGGATCAGTGAGTGAGACCGTACAGGGTTTTTGTACGGGTTGCTGCGGGGTGGTGCACGGGCAGCGCGGGGAGTTCAGCAGGCATGACGCCTACACGGAGGAAGAACCAGTCGGCCATGAAGATGCTGGGCCGTCAACTGGCGGCGGCTCGGCGAGCGAAAGGCCTCAGCCAAGCTGCCCTGGCTGCCGCGCTGGGAATGCACGAGGAGACGGTCGCCAGCATCGAGCAGGGCCGACGGGCACTGAAACTGGACATCGCCGAGATCTTCGACGAGTTCCTGGAGACGAAGGGGATGCTGGCGGCGGGGGTGGTGAACCTGCCGGAGGTGGACCAGTTTCCGCTGTGGGCGGAGGAGTACATCGAGCAGGAGCGGGAGGCCGTTGCGCTGTCCCTCTACGCCAACCAGGCCTTGCCGGGCCTTCTCCAGACCGAGGCGTATGCCCGCTCGGTGCTTCGCGAGCGAGTTCCCGCGTACGCCGAGGACGAAATGGAGACGAAGTCCGCAGGACGCATCGGCCGCCAGGAGATCCTGCGTCGCAAGTCGCCACCAACGATCAGCTTTGTCATCTGGGAACCCGTCCTACACCTTGTGATTGGCGGCCCGCAGGTGCGGATCGAGCAGCTGCGGCACCTCCGAGAAATCGCCGAACTGCCCTGCCTGTCTGTGCAGTTCCTTCCACTGGCAAGCGCTTCGCACGCCGGACTCGACGGCCCCTTCGTCCTCTTGGAGACCCCCGACCATCAGCAACTGGCATACATCGAGGGTCAACGAGGCAGTCAGTGGGTATCCGATGCAGACGAGGTGTCCATCCTGGCCCGCAAGTATGCGATGCTGCGGACACAGGCCCTGACCACTCACGACTCGATGGGCCTGCTCGACCGCCTGCTAGGAGGGCAATGAGCAGCGAAGCGCTTCAGTGGTTCAAGTCGGCCTGCAGCAGCAGCGAAGGCGGCGCCTGCCTCGAAGTCGCCGTCGCCTGGCGGAAGTCGAGCTACAGCGGCAGCGAAGGCGGCGAGTGCGTGGAAGTCGCCACCTGCCCTCACACCATCCACGTCCGCGACTCGAAGCTGAACCCCTCCGACGAGGGCACCCTGCACCTCACCCCCGCCACCTGGGCTGCCTTCACCTCTTCCCTCAAGTGACCGTTGGGGCCGCTCGCTTCTCGGCAGTGTCGTGCTTCCGCGGGCCGCGTCAAGGGCGCTCCCGTTCCGCTGCGCTCCACTCCCGCGTCGCCTGACGGCGATGGCCCTACGGGCCACCCTTGACCCGGCCCGCTCCAGCACGGGGAAGAAGCGAGCGAGCGGCCCGGAAAGCCGGTGGCCCAGCCCGGCATGGGGCCCCTCTGCCAGTTGCCCAGGCGCCGTCGGCTGCGGGAGCGCGGGCAGGCGGTCGGGGGCACGCCGGGCCGGCTGGGCGGCCGTCCGCCGTATCGGCCACGCCCACCGCACCGCCCCACCGGGTGGCGATCGGTCGGCGACCTCACACGCCACAGGTGCCTCACCCGCCCCCACCCAGGCAGCAATTGGCGGTGATTGGTGGATTTGGGCCAGGAGCCGAGGGAAGGTCCGCAGGTCAGAGGCCTGCCGCAGGCTGCAAGGGCGGAACAGATCCACCAATCACGGCCCATTCCTTCCAATCACCACCCAACCGGTGGCAGGAGAGACGGGTGTGACGCCTCCGAGGCCCATCACCCTCGTCTCAGCGGCCCTCCCAGCGGCTCCCCCCTCCGGGCGGCTCCCGCCTCCGAACGGCTCCAGGCCCCCACCGGCCACTCGCCGCAAGCCGCCAAACCCACCCGGCGTGCCCCGCCCCGCCCCCGCGTCCTCACAGCCGACGGCGCCTGGACAACTGGCAGAGGGACCCAACACCGCCAGGCCCCCCACTGCTCCCCCGGCCGCCCGCTCGCTTCTTCCCCGTGCTGGAGCGAGGCGAGTCAAGGGTGGCCCGAAGGGCCATCGCCGAAGGCGACGCGGGAGTGGAGCGCAGCGGAACGGGAGCGCCCTTTACTCGCCTCGCGGAAGCACGACACTGGCCAAGAAGCGGGCGGCCCAACGGCGACCATCGAAGCCGACCCCGCCCCAACCCCGTTGTCAGTGCGGCCCCTTACAGTCACTGGCATGGCGACTCTTCCCAACCCGCTGCTCAAGCTGGCCACCGACCCGAGCGGTCGTAGCCTCGGTCTTCAGCTTCCGCCCGGCAGGCTGATCGAAGCCCTGCTGTGGCATTCCGGGAAGCAGGCCGCGCCCGGTGCCTGGAAGGCGGTGGCCGGGACGGCGGCGCGGGTCGGGTTGGTGCCGGTGCTGCTTGACGTGGGGCGGGATCTGGGCCCTGTGGAGAACTGGGAGTTGATCCCGGAGGAGATGTCCTATCCGGGTGATCACGACGTCGAAGAGGTCCTCGCGGAGTACTGGGAGGAGGAGACGGAGGATGAGGAACTCGACTCGCTCATCGAGCCGTTCGGGCCCGACTGGCCCGGTCTCGCGCCCGCCCCGGTCCTCACCGCCGACCCCGACACCCGCGCCGCCCAGGTGGCCGACTCGCTGACCGGCGGCAGCCTGCCGCGGCTGGCCGACCCGCGCGTGGCGCTCATTCCGGCCCGCCGGTCCGCCGACATCCCCGCAGCCATCGGGTGGGCCGGCGCCCTGAACTACGACAACGACGTCGCCCCGCTCTGCGCGATCCTCCGCTCCTGGGAGGACCGCTTCGGCATACGCGTGGTGGCGCTGAGCTTCGACACGCTCACCGTGTCCGTCGCCGCGCCGCCCGCCACCCAGGAGGAAGCCGAGGCGGTCGCGGCGGAGCACTTCGCCTTCTGCCCGGACAACCTCCTCCAGAACGGCCCCGACCGCCTCCGCGCCTACGCGAAGAAGTTGATCGGGGAGCCCCTCTGGTCCTTCTGGTGGGACTGAGCCGGGGAGGGCCGGGCGGGCCTCAGCCGCGGAGCCCTCGGCCCAGTCGGCGCAGGCCCTCACTGATCTCGTCCGGGGTCTGGGTCACGAAGCAGAGGCGGAGGGTGGAGGGGTCGGGGGTGCCGGCGTAGAAGGGGGCGCCGGGGACGTAGGCCACGTCCTGCTTCACCACCTGGGGCAGGAGGGCTGTCGTGTCGTACGGCTCCGGGAGGCGGGCCCAGAGGAACATGCCGCCCTCGGGGCGGGTCCACGCCGAACCCTCGGGGAGCGCTTCGGGGAGGCCGGCCAGCATGGCGTCCCTGCGGGCACCGTAGACCTTCCGGATGCGGGCCACGTGAGCGTCGAGGGACGCCAAGTACCTCGCCGCCGCAAGCTGGTTGAGCGTCGGCGTGTGGAGGTCCACCGCCTGCTTGGCCACCGCGCAGGCCCGCCGCAGTTCCGCCGGGGCGCGCAGCCAGCCCAGGCGCAGGCCCGGGGCCATGACCTTGGAGAAGGAGCCCAGGAGGACGGTGCGGTCCTCGGCTCCGGGGTAGGACGCGATCCAGGGGACGCGCTCGCCGTCGTAGCGGAGTTCGCCGTAGGGGTCGTCCTCGATCAGCCACAGGCCCCTGCGGGCGGCCACCGCTGCGAGCTCCTCGCGGCGCTGCGCTGGCATCGTACGGCCGGTGGGGTTCTGGAAGGTGGGGACCAGGTAGAGGAGTTTCGGGCGCTCGGAGAGGATCAGTTCCTCCAGGGCCGCCGGGTCGATTCCCGCCTCGTCCCCGGGCACCGCCACCACCCGCGCGTCCGCCAGGCCGAAGACCTGAAGTGCCGCCAGATAGCAGGGGCTTTCGACGAGGACCGTGTCGCCGGGTTCGAGCAGCGCCGTCGCCAGGAGGGACAGGGCCTGCTGGGAGCCCGTGGTGATGAGGAGGTCGTCGGACGTCGTCGGCAGGCCCTGGGCGGTGATGCGGGACGCCAGGCCGCCCCTGAGGGCCGGTTCGCCCTCTGTCGTGGAGTACTGGAGGGCCTGGGCGGGGGTCTCGGTCAGGACGGCCTCGAACGCTGCCGCTATGCCGTCCCTGTCGAACAGTTCGGGCGCGGGGAGCCCGCCCGCGAAGTTGATCACCTCGGGGCGTGCGGTGACCGCAAGGATGTCCCGCACCGGCGAACCACCGACCGTGCGGGCACGGGCGGCGAGCGGCGGGACGGGGGCGCGGGTTGGTGCGGGCGGCTCGGCGACGGTCATGGTACGGCTCTCCTTCGGCTGCGGGGCGGTGTGTCCCACCGCTCCGCAGCCTAGGGATTTGCGTGCCGTCTACACCCGGAATTCCGTGATCCGGACCGCGAACCTCAGCGCAGCTTCTGCGCGACCTCGGTGGCCCAGTACGTGAGGATGTTCCGCGCCCCGGCGCGCTTGATGCCGGTCAGGGTCTCGAAGATGGCCCGGTCCCGGTCCACCCAGCCCTTCTCGGCGGCGGCCTCGATCATCGAGTACTCGCCGGAGATCTGGTAGGCGGCGACCGGCACGTCCACGACGTCCGCGACGCGCGCCAGGATGTCGAGGTAGGGGCCGGCCGGCTTGACCATGACCATGTCCGCGCCCTCCTCCAGGTCCAGGGCCAACTCCCGCAGGGACTCACGCCAGTTGGCGGGGTCCTGCTGGTAGGTCTTGCGGTCGCCCTGGAGGGAGGAGCCGACGGCCTCGCGGAAGGGGCCGTAGAAGGCGGAGGAGTACTTGGCGGTGTAGGCGAGGATCGCCACGTCCTCGCGGCCGATCTGGTCCAGCGCGTCGCGGATGACGCCGATCTGGCCGTCCATCATGCCGCTGGGCCCGACGACGTGGGCGCCCGCGTCGGCCTGCACCTGGGCCATCTCGGCGTACCGCTCCAGGGTGGCGTCGTTGTCCACGCGCCCCTCGGCGTCGAGGACACCGCAGTGGCCGTGGTCGATGGTCTCGTCCAGGCACAGGTCGGACATGACCAGCAGTTCGTCGCCGACCTCGGCGCGCACGTCCCGGATGGCGACCTGGAGGATCCCGTCCGGGTCGGTGCCCGGGGTCCCGAGGGCGTCCTTCTTGCTCTCCTCCGGCACGCCGAACAGCATGATCCCGGAGACGCCGGCCTGCACGGCCTCCAGCGCGGCCTTCTTCAGGCTGTCGCGCGTGTGCTGGACGACGCCGGGCATGGCGGTGATCGGCACCGGCTCGCTCACGCCCTCGCGCACGAACGCCGGGAGGATGAAGTCGGCGGGATGCAGTCGCGTCTCGGCGACCATCCGCCGCATGACGGGCGAGGTCCGCAGCCGCCGGGGACGGGCACCGGGAAAGGATCCGTACTTCGTCATGCCGTCTACGCTACGCCCGCCCGGGCCCCGCCTTTGCCGACGCCCTGTCGGCCCGCCCCCGCCCTGATACCAAGTCTTTGCGCTCTCCTGGCCGTCCCTCGATGCGCAGGCCTCCTCAGCGTTCTACGCGCGTGGTGTCATGCACGCGCCACCCCTCCTCTGTGAGTTCTCCCCACCAACACAGGAGTCACGCATGCTGTGGAAGGTCCTCGGACGCGCGGGCATAGCCCTGGCGGCCGGCGCCGCCGTCGTCGCCACCGCCGTTCCCGCGAACGCGGCCAGCTACTCCGCGTTCGCCTTCTCCCGGAGCGGCAGCCAGCCCACTGTCTACGGCTTCATCAACTCGGCCACGACCTCGCTCGACATGACGATCTACGAGCTTGAGGACACCACGGCCGTCAACGACCTGATCGCCCTCAAGAACAAGGGCGTCACCGTCCGCGTCATCCTCGACCGGCAGCACCAGAGCGCCAACGGCTCGGCGTACACGTCCCTGAAGAACGCGGGCATCGGCGTCGTCTGGTCGTCGTCCGCCTTCGTCTACACCCACCAGAAGACGATCACGGTGGACGGCACCAAGTCCCTGATCATGACGGGCAACCTGACGTCGCAGTACTACACGACCAGCCGCGACTACGGCGTCTTCGACGACGACACCCGGGACGTGGCCTCCATCGAGAAGGTCTTCAACGCCGACTACACGGCGACGTCGATCACTCCGACCGACGGCGACCACCTGCTCTGGTCCCCCACGGACTCCCGCAGCCGCCTGGTGTCCTTCATCAACTCCGCCACCAAGACGCTCGACGTCGAGGAGCTGGAGCTGAGCGACAGCACGGTGGTGAATGCGATCGTGGCCCGCGCGAAGGCCGGCGTCGCCGTGCGCGTGGTCCTGGAGAACCCCTCCAGCTACTCCAGCCAGGTCTCCGCCATCAAGGCCGCCGGCGGCAAGGTCGTCGGCTACTCCGACCCCAACGGCTTCTACATCCACGCCAAGGCGATGGTCGGCGACTACGGCCTCGCCACTCAGGAGGTCGAGGCGGGCTCCATGAACATCAGCTCCAACTCGCTGAGCAACAACCGCGAGCTGGGCCTCATCCTCACCGGCACGGGCGTGGCCCAGCCGGTGGCGCAGACGATCGAGACGACGTTCAACGGCGACTACGCGGGCGGCACCCCCGCGTAACCCGCTGACCCGCTGACCTCAGCGACCTCTGCTTGGCAGACAGCGAAGGGAGATCCCATGCGTCTCGCACATCTCGCCGCACCCGCCGCAGCACTCGTCGTCCTCGCACTCCCCGGCACGGCCGACGCGGCCACCATCAGCCAGCAGTTCGCCGCCGACTCCGGTGACGCCTGCCACTACGGCAGCACCAGCGGAACCCTCGGCTGGACCTACGGCACCACCTCACCGCTGCCGGCCGGCCCCGTCGACGTCAAGGGCCGGCTGACCGACCGTCCGCTGCCCGGCGACCCCGGCAGCGCCTGCCCCAGCGACGGCTACGCCGGCACGGCCACCTTCACCGCCTACGCGGGCAGCACCGTCGTCGACCGGCAGTCCCGCTCCGCCGACAACGCCGCCGTCAGCTTCGAGTTCCTCCTCGGCAAGCCGGCCACCACGACCGGCATCGACCGCATCGTGATCCAGGTCTGCCGCGGCCCGGTGCTCACCCTGCCGCCGAGCTACTGCGGCCCGGCGGTCACATACCTGGCCCCGCCGACGGCCTGACGGCACGGCGGAGTGCCCCGCCAAGGGGCACTCCGCCACACCTCACGTCGTCGAACGGCGCCGCCGCGCCCCAGGCCGCCGCTCACTGGGCCGAGTAACCGGGTCCCCGGCCTCCACCGCGGCAGCGCGCCGCTTCAGGCCGAAGTCGGCCAGGGCTTCCGCCAGCTTGTGCACCGACGGCTCCGGAGCCATCACGTCCACCCGGAGCCCGTGCTCCTCCGCCGTCTTCGCCGTCGCGGGACCGATGCACGCGATCACCGTCACGTTGTGCGGCTTGCCCGCGATGCCCACCAGGTTCCGGACCGTCGACGAGGACGTGAAGAGCACCGCGTCGAAGCCACCGCCCTTGATCGCCTCCCGCGTCTCCGCCGGCGGCGGCGAGGCCCGCACGGTCCGGTAGGCCGTGACGTCGTCGACCTCCCAGCCCAGCTCGATGAGCCCGGCGACCAGCGTCTCCGTGGCGATGTCGGCGCGCGGCAGGAAGACACGGTCGATCGGGTCGAAGACCGGGTCGTACGGCGGCCAGTCCTCCAGCAGACCCGCCGCCGACTGCTCACCGCTCGGTACCAGGTCCGGCTTCACGCCGAAGGCGATCAGCGCCTTGGCCGTCTGCTCGCCCACCGCAGCCACCTTGATACCCGCAAAAGCCCGAGCATCAAGGCCGTACTCCTCGAACTTCTCCCGGACCGCCTTGACGGCGTTCACCGAGGTGAAGGCGATCCACTCGTAGCGGCCCGTCACCAGGCCCTTGACCGCGCGCTCCATCTGCTGGGGCGTACGCGGGGGCTCCACCGCGATCGTCGGGACCTCGTGCGGCACGGCGCCGTAGGACCGCAGCTGGTCGGAGAGCGAGGCCGCCTGCTCCTTCGTGCGCGGCACGAGCACCTTCCAGCCGAACAGCGGCTTGGACTCGAACCACGACAGCTGGTCGCGCTGGGCGGCGGCGGAACGCTCACCGACCACGGCTATGACGGACCGGCCGCCGTCCGGGGACGGCAGGACCTTCGCCTGCTTCAGCGTCTGCGCGATCGTGCCGAGGGTCGCCGTCCAGGTGCGCTGGCGGGTCGTCGTACCGGCGATCGTCACCGTCAGCGGGGTGTCCGGCTTGCGGCCCGCGGAGACCAGCTCGCCGGCCGCGGCGGCCACCGAGTCCAGCGTCGTCGAGACGACCACCGTGCCGTCGGAGGCGCCCACCTCCGTCCAGCAGCGGTCGGAGGCGGTCCGGGCGTCCACGAAGCGGACGTCCGCGCCCTGCGCGTCCCGCAGCGGCACACCCGCGTACGCGGGCACACCGACGGCGGCGGCGACACCGGGCACCACCTCGAAGGGGACGCCCGACGCGGCGCAGGCAAGCATCTCCTCGGCCGCGTACGTGTCGAGTCCGGGGTCCCCGGACACCGCACGGACGACCCGCCTGCCGCCCCGCACAGCCTCCATGACAAGATGAGCGGCATCCCGCACGGGCGGGACAGCAGCGGTTCTTGACGTGCCGTCAACGACCGACAGCTGTGGCGTGCCCGTGCCCGGAAGCGACTCCGAGGACCCGTCGGCGTCTGTCGGCACCACGGAGACGCCCGGCCGCGCATGCGTCCGGATCACATCGAGCACCTCGTGCTCGGCGATCAGGACGTCCGCGTGGGACAGCGCCTCCACGGCGCGCAGAGTCAGCAGCCCCGGATCCCCGGGTCCGGCACCCAGGAAGGTGACGTGCCCGTGTTCAAGGCCGGCGGGAAGGGTGGTGGGGCTCAATGTGCTCGCTCCCCCATCAGACCGGCCGCGCCCTGGGCGAGCATCTCGGTGGCGAGTTCGCGACCGAGTGCCATCGCCTCCTCGTGCGTCTGGGGCACGGGACCGGTGGTGGACAACTGCACCATGCGGGTGCCGTCGGTCGTGCCGACGACGCCCCGCAGGCGCATTTCCTTGACAATCTGCCCGTCGGCCAACAGGTCGGCCAGCGCGCCCACAGGGGCGCTGCAGCCGGCCTCCAGGGCGGCGAGCAGTGATCGCTCGGCGGTGACGGCGACCCGCGTGAACGGGTCGTCCAGCGCGCCGAGCGCCGCGATCAGGTCCGCGTTGTCCGCGGCACACTCGATCGCCAGGGCCCCCTGGCCGGGGGCGGGCAAAACCGTGTCGACCGACAGGAAGTCGGTCACCTCGTCGATCCGGCCCATCCGGTTCAGTCCGGCGGCGGCCAGCACGACCGCGTCCAGTTCGCCGTCGCGGACGTACCGGATGCGGGTGTCGACGTTGCCGCGGATCGCGACCGTCTCGATGTCCAGGCCGTGGGCGCGGGCGTACGCGTTCAGCTGGGCCATGCGGCGCGGCGAGCCGGTGCCTATGCGCGCCCCGCGCGGCAGGTCGGTGAACTTGAGGTCGTCGCGCGCGACGATCACGTCCCGGGGGTCCTCGCGCGGCGGTACGGCCGCCAGGACCAGTTCCTCGGGCTGCGCGGTGGGCAGGTCCTTGAGCGAATGAACCGCGAAGTCGACCTCGCCCTTGAGCAGCGCGTCACGCAGCGCCGTGACGAACACGCCCGTGCCGCCGATCTGGGCGAGGCTCTCGCGGGACACATCGCCGTACGTGGTGATCTCGACCAGCTCGACCGGCCGTCCGGTCACCCGGCTGACGGCGTCCGCCACCTGCCCGGACTGGGCCATGGCGAGCTTGCTGCGCCGTGTCCCCAGCCTCAAAGCCTTCTCACTCATGCCGGTCGGTCCTTCTCGTCTGTGCTGTCCTCGGCCCGGGAGACGGCGGCGACCGTCTCGGGGTCGAGGTCGAACAGGGTGCGCAGCGCGTCCGCGTACCCGGCGCCGCCGGGCTCGGCCGCGAGCTGCTTGACCCGTACGGTCGGCGCGTGCAGCAGCTTGTCGACGACCCGGTGCACGGCCTGCCGGATCTCGCCGCGCTGGCGCTCGTCCAGGTCGGGCAGGCGGCCGTCGAGCCGCGCTATCTCGCCGGCGACGACGTCGGCGGCCATGGTGCGCAGCGCGACCACGGTCGGCGTGATGTGCGCCGCCCGCTGCGCCGCGCCGAAGGCCGCGACCTCGTCGGAGACGATACGCCGGACCTGGTCGACGTCGGCCGCCATCGGAGCGTCCGCGGAGGCCTCCGCGAGCGACTCGATGTCCACCAGGCGCACCCCGGCCAGCCGGTGCACGGCCGCGTCGATGTCGCGGGGCATGGCGAGGTCGAGGAGGAAGACGGCCGGGGCCGGGCGCGGGATCCGGGCGGCCGGCTCGGGCTTGCGGCGCTCGGGGATGCGGCCGACGGTGGCGACGGTCGCGGCGAGCGCGGTGATCAGCTCGGCGTCGGCCTCGGGGCTGCGGCGGGACTCCCCCACTGCCTGGACGGCGTGGGAGGTACCCCCACCACGGCGGTCCACGGTGCCGTTGTCGACCCAGGCCGCGTGCTGCTCCAGTGTGGCCGCGTCCATGCCGGCCACGGCGGCCTCGCCCATGAGGGAGAAGCCGGGCTGCACGGAAGCCAGGTCCAGCGGGCAGTTCTCGTCGGCGCCGACGCCGGCGGACACCGGCGACGCCTTGGCCTGCACGGCCGTACGAGCGGTGTCGGCGGCCTCGGCGGCGGACGCGCCGGTGCGGCCCTCGACGGCCTGCGCGACGGCCTCCGCCGTGAGCACCAGGCCCGTCGCCCCGGTGCAGGAGACGACGATGTCGGCACGTGTCAGCTCGTCCGGCACGGCGTCCATCCGTACCGCGCGGGCGGTCACCGCGTTGTCGTCGGCCTCGGCGAGGATCGTGGCGAGCCGCTCGGCGCGCTCGAAGGTGCGGTTGGCGACGACCACCTCGGCCACACCGGCCCGCGCGAGCGTCGCGGCGGCCAGGGAGGACATCGAACCGGCCCCGATGACCAGCGCCTTCTTGCCCGCGGCCCACTCCGGCACGGGCCCGCCCGCGGCCAGCTGCTCCAGACCGAAGGTGACCAGGGACTGTCCGGCCCGGTCGATGCCGGTCTCGGAGTGGGCGCGCTTGCCGACCCGCAGGCCCTGCTGGAACAGGTCGTTCATCAGCTTGCCGGCGGAGTGCAGCTCCTGGGCACGGGCGAGGGAGTCCTTGATCTGGGCGAGGATCTGGCCCTCGCCGACGACCATGGAGTCGAGCCCGCAGGCCACCGAGAACAGGTGGTGGACGGCCCGGTCCTCGTAGTGCACGTACAGGTAGTGCGTCAGCTCTTCCAGGCCGACCCCGCTGTGCTGGGCGAGCAGCGTGGACAGCTCGGCGACACCGGCGTGGAACTTGTCCACGTCGGCGTACAGCTCGATGCGGTTGCAGGTGGCGAGCACCGCGGCCTCGGTGGCGGGTTCGGCGGCGACCGTGTCCTGGACCAGCTTGACCTGGGCGTCCGCGCCCAGCGCGGCCCGCTCCAGCACGCTGACCGGGGCGCTGCGGTGGCTCAGCCCGACGACGAGGAGACTCATGCCGGCATCACGGCGGGTACGTCCCCGTCGGGCCCCTGGTCGGAGGATTCGTCGCGCTCCCCGCGCGCGCCGCGGTCCTCGCGCTCTTCGCGCGTGGTGGCCGCGGGCAGCGCGGTCTCGCCCACGGTGGTCTCCTCGCCGGCCTTGCGCTGCTCGTGGAAGGCGAGGATCTGCAGCTCGATGGAGAGGTCGACCTTGCGTACGTCGACGCCGTCCGGGACGGACAGGACGGTCGGCGCGAAGTTCAGGATGGAGGTGACCCCGGCGGCCACCAGGCGGTCGCAGACCTGCTGGGCGGCGCCGGCCGGGGTGGCGATCACGCCGATGGACACCCCGTTGTCCTTGATGATCTTTTCCAGGTCGTCGGTGTGCTGCACCGGGATACCGGCGACCGGCTTCCCCGCCATCGCCGGGTCGGCGTCGATCAGCGCGGCCACGCGGAAGCCACGGGAGGCGAACCCGCCGTAGTTGGCCAGGGCGGCGCCGAGATTACCGATACCGACGATGACGACCGGCCAGTCCTGGGTGAGGCCGAGTTCGCGGGAGATCTGGTAGACGAGATACTCCACGTCGTAGCCGACACCGCGCGTTCCGTAGGAGCCCAGGTACGAGAAGTCCTTGCGCAGCTTGGCGGAGTTGACCCCCGCCGCCGCGGCCAGTTCCTCGGAGGAGACCGTGGGGACCGAGCGCTCCGACAGTGCGGTCAGGGCTCGGAGGTACAGCGGAAGCCTGGCGACGGTGGCCTCGGGAATCCCTCGGCTACGGGTCGCCGGTCGGTGTGATCGGCCAGTTGCCACGGTGCTCCTGCGGGTAGAGCGGGGCTGCGGGCGGTCATACGTCCCCAGACCGCCCCGTCGACAGCAGGCTATGTCTTTGTGAACGCGTGCACAAAGATGGTGTCCGATTTGCCCGGCCAACGTGACCGGGGTCACGCAGGTCAAACCCGGGGCTCCGCCTGGGGGCAAAACGACACACTCCTCGTGAATCCCACCCCCGAGACCAAACCGCCATCGATCCTAAGCGACGTTCGACAGGGCTTGTACCGATCGGTCAGTTCGGTTCCGGTTCACGGAGGATTCCCTGCCTGTTCATGATCAGTTCCCGGTCAGTTCCTTGCGGAGCCGGCCCTCGTCCACGCGCCAGAAGGTGTGCTGCTTCCCGTCCACGAGGACGACGGGGATCTGCTCCCAGTACTGGTCGTACAGCTCCTTGTCCTCGGTGATGTCCTGCTGCTCCCAGGGCACGCCGAGTTCGCCGCAGACCTTCTCGATCACGGCCTGCGCGTCGTCGCACAGGTGGCAGCCGGGCTTGCGGACGAGGGTGACCAACCGCTCACCGGGGGCGGGCTTGCGTCGGAAAAGTGGAGTCATGGCGCCATTCTCGCGCCGGTCCCCGCGCCCGTTTAACGGCCCGGTCGCGGAGAGTTCACACCCTTCCAACCTCTCGACTCCGGAAGCCCCGAACAAACTGGCTATGCTCACGGCATGGCCGCTCTAGGATGGCTCACTCCCCGTAGGCGCTCCGCCACGGCGCGGAGCGTGTTGGCAGGCGAGGCATCGGCGGAGGCCGCCCGCAAGTCCTCACAGGAAGCCCAGGAAGCCCCTGAGGCCGCCGAGGAGAAGGAACCGGAGTTCCCGGTCATCGGCGACGACAAGGCGGCGGCCTTCTTCGACCTCGACAACACCGTGATGCAGGGCGCGTCCCTGTTCCACTTCGGCCGGGGCCTGTACAAGCGGAAGTTCTTCGAGACCCGCGACCTCGTCCGGTTCGCCTGGCAGCAGGCCTGGTTCCGGCTGGCCGGCGTCGAGGACCCCGAGCACATGCAGGACGCCCGCGACTCGGCCCTGTCGATCGTCAAGGGCCACCGGGTCGCCGAACTGCAGTCGATCGGCGAGGAGATCTACGACGAGTACATGGCCGAGCGCATCTGGCCGGGCACCCGGGCGCTCGCCCAGGCCCATCTGGACGCGGGCCAGAAGGTGTGGCTCGTCACCGCCGCGCCGATGGAGATCGCCACGGTGATCGCCCGCCGCCTCGGCCTCACCGGCGCGCTCGGCACGGTCGCGGAGTCCGTCGACGGCATCTACACCGGCAAACTGGTGGGCGAGCCGCTGCACGGCCCGGCCAAGGCGGAGGCGGTCCGCGCGCTGTCCGCGGCCGAGGGCCTCGACCTCTCGCGCTGCGCCGCGTACAGCGACTCCCACAACGACATCCCGATGCTGTCGCTGGTCGGCCACCCCTACGCCATCAACCCGGACGCCAAGCTGCGCAGGCACGCCCGCGAACAGGACTGGCGCCTGCGGGACTACCGCACGGGCCGCAAGGCGGCGAAGGTCGGCATCCCGGCGGCGGCGGGCGTCGGCGCGGTGGCCGGTGGCACGGCGGCGGCGATCGCGCTGAGCCGGCGCCGTCGATAGCAACAGTCCCGGCAACAGCACCGGGGTTTGGCATGTGCCCCTCGGTGCCGAAACGTGTCGCCTGCCGCGCGATTATGCCTGCCCTCCCCCAACACGCCCCCTCTTTCGCCGAAACCGGCTCTTTTTCGATCAACAAGCGGTCAATCTGGGGCACTTGATCGGGCGTCAATCGGTTACAGAAGCGACGTAATCGATGATTTGAGCAACTGGGTGTAGCAGTGCCTGCACGAAGCGTTATTCTCCTCAGACGCAAACCGGTACCCCTCCGTCGCTACGACGGGTGAAAGGTCCCGCACTGCACGTGATGGAAGCTCTGCCTCTGGGAGTCCCGTGTACCCACACGTCGGGGTTGACGCCTCGGGCCTGGCTACGCTGCGCGCAACAGTCGCGGCGGTCAAAGAGACGCTGCGCGGCTTCGTCCCCACCGCGTACGCCGTCCCCGCCTTCGCCGCCGCGCCCGTAGGCCCGTGCTACGCACTGGCCGAGGGCAGCGCCGCGGTCGGCAGACGAGCGCGCGCCACCGGTGCGGCCACCGCCCGCCGTCCGGCCGCCGACAGCGACAGCGCCCGGATGATGGACCTCGTCGAGCGCGCCCAGGCCGGCGAGGCCGAGGCCTTCGGGCGGCTCTACGACCAGTACAGCGACACCGTGTACCGGTACATCTACTACCGGGTGGGCGGCAAGGCGACCGCCGAGGACCTCACGAGCGAGACCTTTCTGCGGGCCCTGCGCCGCATCGGCACCTTCACCTGGCAGGGCCGCGACTTCGGCGCCTGGCTGGTCACGATCGCCCGCAACCTCGTCGCCGACCACTTCAAGTCCAGCCGCTTCCGCCTGGAGGTCACCACCGGCGAGATGCTCGACGCCAACGAGGTCGAACGCTCGCCCGAGGACTCCGTCCTGGAGTCCCTCTCCAACGCCGCGCTGCTCGACGCCGTACGACGGCTGAACCCGCAGCAGCAGGAGTGCGTGACGCTCCGCTTCCTCCAGGGCCTCTCGGTCGCCGAGACCGCCCGTGTGATGGGCAAGAACGAGGGTGCCATCAAGACCCTCCAGTACCGGGCCGTGCGCACCCTCGCCCGGCTCCTGCCGGACGACGCCCGCTGACCCCGGCCGCACCCAGCCGCCCCCGGCCCGACCGGCCACCCTCGGCGACGCCCAACTCACGTTCCGTGAAAGCCCGTTGCTTTTCTGATCCGATCATCCGCCGTCCGTAACCCAAGTGCCGAGCCGCTCGTTGTGCGGGATACAGGCTCCCTGTGGTCACGTCCTGGCCGACCCTGATCGCTCGATCGTGTGGAAGTGCTCGTGGGCGTGCAACCCTCAGGACCCCCTGGGGAGTCGACCGTCATGACGAGAGGAGGTGCCGCCAGTGATCGCGAACGTATCGGCACACCGGCGGGCGAACGCCTTCGCCCAGGCCCTGGAGGAGCAGTACGACCGGGACCCGGCGGCCGAGCAGTCCGCAGCACCGGCGGGATCGCCGCCGACCGCCCAGGAACCGCGCGAGCAGGGCGAGCTGTTGGCCCTCGCGGCGGAACTCGGCGCGCTGCCGAAGCCGCAGCTCGACCCTGAGGTCAAGGTCGTCCAGCGCGCCCAGCTGGTGGCAGCGATGGAGGCCATGCTCCGGGAGGGCACGGGGGCGGCTGATCCGCCGGTACCCGAGCAACGGGCCCGGGGCCGGGGCGCACACCGGGCGAGCCCGCTCGGCAAACTCCGGCCGCGTTCCCGGCTGACCAAGGGCCTCGCGGCCGGCGGGCTCAGCGTCGGCGTGGCCGCAGGAGCCTTCGGCGGGGTCGCCGCCGCCAGCTCCGACGCCCTGCCCGGCGACTCGCTGTACGGCCTCAAGCGCGGCATCGAGGACTTCAAGCTCAACTACCTGAGCGATGGCGACGACGAGCGCGGCCAGACCTACCTCGACCAGGCCTCCACCCGGCTGAGCGAGGCGCGCCGGCTGATGGAACGCGACCGGGGCGGCCACCTCGACCACGAGTCCATCGGCGAGATCCGCCGCACCCTGTCCGGGATGCGGCACGACGTCACCGAGGGCCACCGCCTGCTGCACGCGGCCTACCAGCGCGACCCCGACTCCCTGGGCCCCATCCAGGCGCTCTCGGCGTTCTCCCGCTCGCACCGGGACGCCTGGAGTGCGCTCAGCGACAGGCTGCCCGTACAGCTCGGTGACGTCAAAGACGAGGTCTCGTCGGTCTTCGACGCCATAGACGAAGAGGTCGCCCCGCTGCAGTCCCTGCTCCCGCAACCGCCCGACCACACCGGCGGCAGCGGGCAACAGGGCTCCGGCTCGGCATCCACCGGCTCCCCCGGCACCCACCGGTCGACCGCGCCGTCCGCCGGCAACACCCCCTCCTCCGGCAAGCACGCGAAGTCCGGCAGCCCGAGCGAGTCGGCCACCGGCAGCAGCGACGAGGGCCTGATCGGGGGCAGCACGGGCGGCCTGCTCGACCCGCCGAAGACCGGCGGTACCGGCTCCACTCCGTCCATCAGCAAACCCCCCATCCCCGAGCCGGACGTCACCCTCCCGCCCCTCCTCCCGGGCCTCCTCCCGGGCCTGGGCATCGACGACCACGACGCGAACTAGGCCGTAAGGCAACGGCATCGGGGGCGCCCCACCCGAGCGGGGCGCCCCCGATGCCGTACGTCCGGAAGGTTCACCGGAAGGTTCACGGGAAGGCTCAGAAGAACACCGACCGCCGCTGCACCAGCAGCTTGGCCCCTCCTGTCTGCTGCCCTCGCACTGCTTCGCAGGCTTCGGACAGCTGCGCCGGCCCCCGACCGGCGGCTGTGGCCGGCCGACCCCGGTCCGGTGCTCCCCGCGTCCGGCCCACCCGAGCGGGGCGCCCCCGATGTCGTACGTCCGGAAGGCTCACCGGAAGGTTCACGGGAAGGCTCAGAAGAACACCGACCGCCGCTGCACCAGCAGCTTGTACAGCGTGTGCTGGATCTGCTCCCGCACCTGGTCGGTCAAGTTGAACATCAGCATCGGGTCCTCGGCCGCCTCCGGCGGATAGCCGTCCGTGGGGATCGGCTCGCCGAACTGGATGGTCCACTTCGTGGGCAGCGGGATCGCCCCCAGCGGACCCAGCCACGGGAAGGTCGGCGTCAGCGGGAAGTACGGGAAACCGAGCACCCGCGCCAGGGTCTTGCTGTTGCCGATCATCGGGTAGATCTCCTCGGCCCCGACGATCGAACACGGAATGATCGGTGCCCCCTTGCGCAGGGCCGTGGAGACGAAGCCGCCCCGCCCGAACCGCTGGAGCTTGTACCGCTCGCTGAAAGGCTTCCCGATGCCCTTGAAGCCCTCCGGCATCACCCCGACCAGCTCGCCCTGCCCCAGCAGCCGTTCGGCGTCCTCCGTGCAGGCGAGGGTGTGGCCGAGCTTGCGGGCCAGTTCGTTGACCACCGGCAGGACGAAGACCAGGTCGGCCGCGAGCAGCCGCAGATGCCGCCCCGCCGGATGGTGGTCGTGCACGGCGACCTGCATCATCAGGCCGTCCAGCGGCAGCGTCCCGGAGTGGTTGGCGACGATCAGCGCCCCGCCCTCGGCCGGGATGTTCTCGATGCCCTTCACCTCGACGCGGAAGTACTTCTCGTACAGCGGCCGTAGCAGCGACATCAGGATCTGGTCGGTCAACTCCTCGTCGTAGCCGAAGTCGTCGACCTGGTAGTCCCCGGTCAGCCGGCGGCGCAGAAAGGCCAGCCCGGACGCCACGCGCCGCTCCAGAACTCCTTCGTCCGCCGCGCCCTGCTCGGGCGCCTGGTCCCGTCGCTCCTCCTCGCGGCTCACAGGCCCATCATCCTGCGCGGTGGCCCGCCCCGGCAGGGGCTGGACGTCAGCGACCTCGGGGACCTCGGCGACCTCGCGCACCCCCACGTGCTCGCCCCCCTTGCCCCGGCTCCCCCTGCTCCGGCGCCGCGCCGGGCGCGGCACGGCGCTCCCACGGGGCCGGTCGGACCGGTCGGCCCGGTCGGACCCGTCGTCGAACGGAATGACCTTGGCGTCCGCCATCGTTGCTGCGCTCCTCGGTTGGCGCTAGAGGGTGTGCGTCGAGGGGGTGTGCGTCTACGGAGTGTGCGTCTACGGGGTGCGCGTTTACGGGGTGTGCGTCGAGGGGTGGCCGCCGCTTCTCGCGGACAGCGCGGCGATCCGGTCGACGGCCCCCGCGAGGGCCTCCGGCGGCAGCAGCCCGGGGGCCTGCCCGCGGGCGAAGTCCGCGAACGTCTCCGCCGTCGTGTACTTGGGCGTGAAGCCCAGCGTCTCGCGCATCTGGCCGGTGTCCACCACCCGGCCGTGGGTGAGCAGCCGGATCTGCTCGGGCGAGAAGTCCGTCATCCCGAGCGTGCGCACCAGGGAGCCGGTCCAGGTGACCGCGGGCAGCAGCAGCGGCACAGTGGGGCGGCCCAGGCGCCGGGAGCACTGCGAGAGCAGCAGGACGCCGTCCCCGGCGATGTTGAAGGTGCCGCTGTTCAGCGTGGACCGGCGTGGCTCGTGCGAGGCGATCCGCAGCACCTCGATGACGTCGTCCTCGTGCACGAACTGCAGCCGCGGGTCGTAGCCGAACACGGTGGGCAGCACCGGCAGCGCGAAGTACGAGGCAAGCGGGGTCTCGGCGGCCGGCCCCAGGATGTTCGCGAACCGCAGCACACACACGGCGACATCGGGCCGCCGCCGGGCGAACCCGCGCACATACCCCTCGACCTCCACGGCGTCCTTCGCGAAGCCGCCGCTGGGCAGCGACTTGGGCGAGGTGGTCTCCGAGAACACGGCGGGATCCCGGGACGCGGACCCGTACACGTTCGTACTGGACTTCACCACCAGCCGCTGCACGGTCGGCGACTTCTGGCAGGCGCCGAGCAGCTGCATGGTGCCGATGACGTTGGTCTCCTTGACCGTGGCCCGGCTGCCGCCGCGCAGCGCGGTGCCCGTCACGTCCATGTGGACGACCGTGTCGGCGCCCGTCTCGGCCAGCACCCGGGCGATGGTGGGCTGCCGGATGTCGGCCTGGACGAAGTCGGCGCCGCCGAGGTGGTGCGCGGGCGGCACCGCGTCCACGGCGATCACCCGGTCGACGTCCGGGTCCCGCTGGATCCGCCGGACGAACCGGCCGCCCAGTTGCCGGGCGACTCCGGTGACGAGCACGACCTTCCCCAAGATCCGCGCCTTCCTTCCCGCGTTACCCGTGTACGGCCAACCTAGCGGTTCGGTGTTGCGCTGTGATGACCGCCTCATGCACGAGGTGAGGGAAATTCCCCTATCGGAATATGCCGGGCCCCGGGGCACGTCCCGGACACGCCCCCGGACGTGCCCTGACATTCCCCGGACATGCCTGTGGCCCCCCACCCCATCGGGATGGAGGGCCACAGGGACACGCTCTGACGTCGCCGCCGCTTACTTCTTGTTGCGGCGCTGAACGCGCGTGCGCTTGAGCAGCTTGCGGTGCTTCTTCTTGGCCATCCGCTTGCGCCGCTTCTTGATAACAGAGCCCACGACTACCCTCGCTCACTTCTCATCACTCGGTGTTTGGGCGCCATGGGCCCATACGACCTACGAGGGGCCAGCCTACCCGCCCGAGCGCTGAGGTCGTAATCGAGGGATGTCCCGGTGTTCACCGGAAGTGCCGTCAGGCCGTTTCCACCCCCACATAGCTCTCGCGAAGGTACTCGTGAACCGCCTGCTCCGGGACACGGAAGGACCGTCCCACCCGGATCGCGGGCAGATGACCGCTGTGCACCAGCCGGTACACGGTCATCTTCGACACTCGCATCACCGAGGCAACCTCCGCCACGGTAAGGAACTGAACCTCGTTCAGAGGCCTCTCGCCAGCTGCAGCCATGACACACCTGAACCTTCCGCACTCGACGGCCACCGGCTTCCCCTTCCGGTGACTCTTCGTCGCTGCGTGCTCACTCCCCAATGTAGGGGCGGGTGATGCGAGTGGGGAAGAGGTGCACCCATCGGCGGCCTACTGTGACAGACACGCTCGTTTGAGTACGTAGCGGATGAGCGGATAGTAGTAATCGGACCGCACGCCGTCATCAAGCGGAACGACGACGGACACGACCCCCTCCGCCTCCCCCACGAAGGGCGCGGGGTCGTCGGTGTCGGCCAGCCCGATGGCCTCGAACCCCAGCTGACCTGCGCCACAGACCCACCCGTGGTCCCCTACGACCAGCTCGGGCAGGGGTCCGCCACTCTCGGCCGCGGCACCCAGCACCACCCGAACCGGCAGCGGCGAGTGGCTGTGCAGACCCGGCTCACAACCGGGGCGCTCGCCCTCGTCTTCTCGCACCACAGCGACACCTCTGATGTAGTCGAGGTTGCACGTGCGTAGACCGAACCGGGTCAATATGTCGACACAGCGACCCTGCGCGGGGGTGAGCACCTCACACCCCGCCGCCGACAGCGCGTCCGCCAAGCCTGCGTAGAACCCGAGCAGCCGGTGCGGATGCCCGGTCCCGAACAGCACCGGCGCCCCGCGTCGCGCCACGGCCCCGATCCGCTCCGCGAACGCGTCCAGCGCGGCCAGGGTCAGCTCGGGATCGATCACGTCCGGCCCGGACGTCAGCGCGGGATCACCGGAGACCCCGCACTTCTCCGCCATCAACGCGAGCAACTCCCGCTGCCCCCAGGCCCACTCGGGATCGATCCCGATCAACACCCGAGGGTCCCGGGCCGCGAACAGCCGATAGCTACGAAGACTGACCTCCCGCGAGGTACCGACGACCCCGGCCAGCCGAGCAGCCAACAGATGCGCCCGAAGAGCGCCCACGCCCAACACGTAGCGATGGTGACGGACCGCCCGGACGGGCACCCGGAGAACGGGGGAACACCGCACGGTTGGAGTAACGGGCACACTTTCGACTACCGAGTCACCCCACCCGCTCAGGCCAGCAGGCCTCGCAACGGAAACACCGCACGCCGCGTCGCCAGCACCGCCTGATCCAAGCGATCAGCGGGGTCGTACCCGGACTCCCAGGGCGCCCAGGACACCGGCCACCGCCCATCAGTCATCCGCTGCGGCCCCAACTGCCGAGTCCGCGCGAACACTTCCTGCCGCCACCCCTCAGGGATCATCGTCTCGGGAGCCACCTCCCTCCCCGCCGCGATCCCCACCAGATGCGTCCACGACCGCGGCACGACATCCACCACCGCGTACCCCCCGCCCCCAAGGGCGACCCACTTCCCCCCGGCGTACTCGTGCGCCAGCTCATGGCACGCCACCTGCACCGCCCGCTGCGCGTCCAGCGAAACGGCGAGATGCGCCAGCGGATCCTCGAAGTGCGTGTCGGCGCCGTGCTGCGAGACCAGCACCTGCGGCCGGAACTCCGCGAGCAGCTCCGGCACCACCGCATGAAACGCCCGCAGCCACCCCGCGTCCCCGGTCCCCGCCGGCAGCGCGACGTTCACCGCGGCCCCCTCCCCGGCCCCGGCCCCGGTCTCCTGCGGCCACCCGGTCTGCGGGAACAACGTACGGGGATGCTCGTGGAGCGAGATCGTCAGCACCCGCGGGTCCTCCCAGAACGCGGCCTGCACCCCGTCCCCGTGGTGCACGTCGACGTCCACGTACGCGATCCGCTCGGCCCCCAGCTCCAGCAGCCGGGCGATGGCCAGCGCTGCGTCGTTGTAGATGCAGAAGCCCGCCGCACCGCCCGGCATCGCGTGGTGCAGCCCGCCCGCGAAGTTGACGGCGTGCTCGACGCCCCCGTGCCACACGGCCTCCGCCGCCCCCACCGACTGCCCGGCGATCAGCGCGGACACCTCGTGCATCCCGGCAAAGGCAGGATCGTCGACCGTACCCAGCCCATACGACCCGTCGGCCCCCGCCGGATCCGCCGACGCGGCCTTCACGGCCTCGATGTAGTCCTCCCGGTGGACCAGTCGCAGCGTCGACTCCCCGGCGGGTTTCGCCGCGACGACCTCCAGCTCCCGGTCGAGCCCGAAGGCCCCCACGAGTTTCCGGGTCAGCTCCAGCCGGACCGGGTCCATCGGATGGCCCGGACCGAAGTCATAGCCCGTTACTGCCTCGTCCCACATCAGCCGTGCGCCACCGCTCATGCCCGTCACCGTATCGGTCCGGTTGAGTCGCGAACGACCTGGCGTACACGAGTGTCACCAGCACCAACACCATCGGCACCAGCATGGCCCCGCGATAGCTCCAGGAGTCCCCGAGCGCCCCCACCAACGGCGAACCGACGAGGAATCCGACGTAGTTGAAGATGTTGAGCCGCGCGATGGCGGCATCCGAGGCCCCCGGGCCGTGATTTTCAAAAGCGTGCCGCCCGGCCGCCGCGAACGTCTGCGGCACCAGCACACACAACCCCAGCCCCAGGAGGGTGAACCCGAGCATCCCGACCCACGCCCCGGGCGCCGAGGCCACCACCGCGAACCCGCCGGCCGCCACCAGCGCCCCCAGCCGTACGACGGCCACGGCCCCGAACCGCCGCACCCCGAGGTCCCCGACGGCCCGCCCCACCAGCGTGGTCACCATGTACACGTTGTACGGCACGGTCGCGAGCTGTTCGGAGCTGCCCAGCACGTCCTTCAGGTACTTCGCGCTCCAGTTGGAGACCGTCGAGTCCCCGATGTAGGCGAAGGTCATCACCAGACACAGCGGCAGCAACAGCTTGAAGACGAGCTCCCCGCCCCGCTCCTGGTCCCCGTCCTGCTCCTGGCCGGCCGCCACGGGCCCCGGCTCCCCGTCGACGTACCACCGGCTCCCCACCAGCGTCGCCGGCAGCAGCACGGCCACCACCGGCAGGTACGACACCCACAGCGCGAGGTGCCAGTGCGCGCCCACCCACGCGAGCGAGGCGCCCACGATCCCGCCCAGGCTGTACGCGGCATGGAAGCTGAGCATGATGCTGCGCCCGTATGTCCGCTGCAGGCTCACCCCGAGCATGTTCATGGAGGCGTCCAGCGCCCCCACGGCCAGCCCGAACGCGCCGAGCGCGATCGCCACCTCGGCCACCTGCCCGTGCCCGCCGGCCCCGACACCGAGCAGCGCCAGCAGCACGAGCGGCTGGGACCAGCGCAGCAGCCGGCTGGGCCGTATCCGCTTCACCAGCTGCTCGGTGCTCACGCTGCCGGCCCCGGCGAGGATCGGGACGGCCGCCAGGAAGACGGGCAGCAGCGCGTCCGAGATGCCGTACCGGTCCTGGATGGCCGGGATCCGCGTCACGAGCAGGGCGAAGGTGGCGCCCTGGGCGAAGAAGCTGAACGCCAACGAGGCCCTACCGCGCCGCAGCACATCAGTCATGGCGGCGAGCGTAGGGCCCCAGGCTACCTGTGGGTAGATCCAGCCAAAGATGAATTTCCTTCAGCTTTGCCGAGTCGACCGAGCGCCGGGTCAGGCCGCGCCGACAGCAGATCAGGCGGCGACGGGGGTGAGGGACGCGGGCACCTCGGCCCGGCCGGCCTCGACCTCGGCGGCCAGCAACTTCTCCATCGGCTCGACGGCCAGGCCACCGCTGACGACGAACGCGATCGCCATCGCGCCGATCATGATGACGGTGCCGAGCCACACCATGGTGTCCACGGGGATGGTGTACGCCCCCACAGCCCGCACGACGCACTCGACGAGCAGCACCACACCCCAGACGACGGAGAACGCCCGCTCCTTGCGCTGGAAGGCCCCGGACCCGGCCGCCACCCCGGACACCAGCCGCTCCCAGGCGGCCTCCTTGTCCGCGTCCCCCTTCACCAGGAAGGGCTTCATACCGGCGGTCATCATCGGCTTGCCCAGCGCGACGGAGACCAGGATCCCGATGCCGACCGCGCTGCTGACCCCGCTGTCCTTGGCGAGCATCAGCCGCGGGTCCCCGGAGACGAAGCTCAGCAGCAGCGAGACGACGTTGACGACCAGGATCAGGCCGGCCAGGCCGTTGGTCCTGCGCTCCCTGACCAGGCTCCACGCGGTCCGCACGGCCGGCACCACGCTGCTCCAGGCCAGCGCCGCGAAGGTGCTCAGCCCGAAGGCGTCCTTGAGGACGTAGTACGAGCCGAGCGGCACAGCCACGTCCAGGATCAGCGGCTTGAAGTTGTCCAGAACGCTCGTCTTCTTCGTCATGCCCTCAGCTTCGCCGCCGGGAGGGGGCCGCCGGTAGAAGCAATCGTCCGGTGGTCCGCATGACAATTGTCAGCTCAGGCCGCTGCCTCGGGTCATACCAGCAGGTCAGCCAACTCCCCCATGGTGGAGAAGAGTTGCTGAGCCTCGGCGAGCTTGGCGGCCGGCGTCATCGCGGTGAACCCGTACACGTCCATCCCGGCCGCCACGGCCGCCTGGACGCCCAGCGGAGAGTCCTCGATGACCAGGCACCGCTGCGGCGGAACTCCCATCCGCTCGGCCGCGTACAGGAAGAGATCGGGCGCGGGCTTCCCTCGCCCCACGTCCTGCGCACTGAAGATCCGCTCGTCCTCGAACCACCGGTCCAGCCCGGTCGTCCGATGCCCCACCCGGATCCGCTCATGACTTCCGGAGGAGGCCACGCAGTACGGCACCTCGTCGGCGGCCAGCTTCTCCAGCACGCCGTCGACGCCGGCCACGGCCTTCAACTCCCGCTCGAACGCGGCGAACACGCGAGCATGGAAGACGTCGTCGAATTCCTCCGGCAGCCGCTGCCCGGTCCGCTCCAGCACCAGCTCATGGATGCGGTGCATCGCCGACCCCATGTAGTCCCGGATGGAGTCCTCGTACGACGTCGGGTGCCCCAGCTCGGTCAGATAGGCGGCGAGAATCCGGTTGGAGATCGGCTCACTGTCGACCAGAACGCCGTCATTGTCGAAGATGATGAGGTCATAGCGCATGAGCACGAGCGTAATCGACCCCGAACGCAGAAAACCCCCGCATCCGAAGATGCGGGGGTTTTCTCAAAAGGAGTTCGGCGGCGTCCTACTCTCCCACAGGGTCCCCCCTGCAGTACCATCGGCGCTGTGAGGCTTAGCTTCCGGGTTCGGAATG
>NZ_JBSFVU010000046.1:0-35938 GCF_053592475.1 Streptomyces sp. NPDC002671 | reverse complement strand
ATCGGCTACCTCGCCCCGGCCATCTTCGAACAGAGATCAACTACGCTGGCCATCGCCGCATGACAACCCGTGTCCACGATCAGGGTGGAAGCCCCCACCGGCACTGGCCCCGTATGGGTGGTCGTCGACCAGCAGCCGGATGATCTTGCCGTCGGTGATGTTGATCATCGTCTGGCCGGACTCGGGATATCCGTAGCCCGCTTCGGCGTAGCGCAGCGGATGCCGTTCGTAGACGCCGTTGAGATAGGCGCCGGGCAGTCCGTGCGGCTCTCCCTCCTCGAGATTGCCGCGCCACCCGGCGTGCCCGTTGGAGAGGGCGAAGACCGATTCGCTGTGCGCGAGCACATCCAGGTTCAGCTCGGTCTCGCGCAGACACCGCGGCTCGACCGTGAAGCTCGGATGGGTGATCACTGTTCCTCCAGCAGGTCGGCCAGGTCACTGACCACCACATCCGCGCCATGGGACCGCAGTTGCTCCGCCTGGCCCATCCGGTCGACGCCCACGACCACACCGAACCGTCCCGCCCGCCCGGCCTCGACGCCGGCGAGGGCGTCTTCGAACACGGCGGCCTCCCCCGGATCCGTTCCGAGCCCTCGGGCCGCCTCCAGATAGGTGTCCGGGGCGGGCTTGCCCCGCAGCCCGCGCTCGTGCGTGACCACTCCGTCGATCCGCTCGTCGAACAGGTCCTCGATGCCGGCCGCTCGCAGGATGTCCCGGGTGTTCGCGCTCGACGACACCACCGCGCAGCGCAGACCTGCCGCCCGCGCCGCGTGCACGTACCGGACCGAGCCGTCGTAGGGTTCCACCCCCTCCTCGCGGATCCGCCGCAGCACCAGTGCGTTCTTCCGGTTGCCCAGGCCGTTCACCGTCTCCGCCTCCGGCGGGTCCTGCGGCGATCCCTCGGGCAGGTGCACCCCGCGTGCGGCGAGGAACGTGCGCACGCCGTCCTCACGGGGCCGCCCGTCCACGTACTCGTCGTAGTCGCCGACCGCGTCGAACGGCACGAACGCGGTCCCCTCGCGCGTCGCGCGCTCGCGGAGATACCCGTCGAACATCTCCTTCCAGGCGGCCGCGTGCACCTTCGCGGTCTGGGTGAGCACCCCGTCCAGGTCGAACAGGCAGGCACGGACGTTCGCAGGAAGCCCCAACATGCGGCCGAGGTTAGAAGGCACCTGCCGGCGGACGCGACAGGGCACCGTCCGGCACGCACAAAGGCACCCGCTCGGTTGAGGCTGAGCGGTCAGCCCCAAAAGTCCTCCGGGGGTTGCCCACGCCGTCGGCACGGCGGAGGGTTGTGCCGGACCCGCCGCAGCACGCCTGTCCCGCACGCGGCGTCGGCGCACTGTGGCAGCGGCAGCCTGCGCCCTCACCCCCGTCCTCGCCCGAACTGGTCTGCCGCGCCGGGCCTCCACGGCCGGGTTGTCCTCATACCTCACCGCGCTACGCAACGGGGGCCGGCGCGGGGAATGCGCAGTGCGAGCGCGGATCCGATGTGGCTCAGCGCGCCCATGGCGAGGGCCGCCACGGTCAGCACCTGCCCGCGGGCGCGGGCGTTGATCCGTACGAGTTCGTCAACGGCCGTGCCCCCGACGCCCCGTGACGCCACCTTCGTACGCACGGCATCGTCGGTCACGGCGGTGATCTGCACCTGGTGGCTGAGTGTCTGCTTGACGAGTTGCTTCTGGCCGGAGGACAGGACGCCGCTGGCATCCGCCCCTGCCTCGAACGCCAGGAGCAGGGCGGTGGCCAGGAACGCGCTGGCGAGCGCCACGCCGAGGGAACTTCCCAGATAACCGGCGGTCCGGGACAGTCCCGTCACGTCGCTCACCTGCTCCGGCGGAGGCGCTGACTGGATGAGGTCGGTCATCGTCGTGGCCAGGCCGCGGCCGAGCCCGATGAGGAGGAGACCCGGTGCGAGCGCCAGGCCGGTTGCCGATACGTGCCGCTGACGCGGGTCGAACATCACGGCGATCAGGACGCACCCGGCGGCCATGCAGAGGAACGCCCCCATCCGGGCCGTGCGCTGGGTCATCCGCCCGCTTCCGATGAGTCCCGCGGCCGTGGGGGCCGCCACCGTCAGCCCCGCCGGGACCGCGATCAGTGTGATCTCGCTGCGCAGCGCGTCGAAGCCCACGGTCGCCTGCAGGAAGACCGGTACCAGGAAGAGCATGCCGTTGGGGACCGGGATCTGCAGCACCAGCGTCAGGGTCCCGGCCCGGATCGTGCGGTTGCGGGTACCGGCCGCTGAGGACCATATCCCACCCCACTCATGCCTCCCGTGAATCAGACCCCAGCGCAGCTTACGGCGCGACCTCGACGGGCCGATCGCCACCGCTGCATCCCGGCGGGTCGCAGAACAGGCACGCGAGCGTGCTGCCGAGCTCACGTGACAGTCGGTCAGGGATTGGGATCAGGCGGCTGCGAGCGATGGTCAGGCCGTCGCGCCGTGCAGCAGGATCGCGTTGATGAAGTCCGGGGCCTGACGGGCGCCCATGTGGCCTTCGAGTGTCAGCTCCCACGCGGTCTCGGCCAGGCCGCAGAACGTCGAGGCCAGCCAGGTGGCCGGCATGTCGTTGCGCAGCAGCCCCGAGTTCTGGCCGCGTTCCATGAGCTTGACGGTCCGGATGAAGATCGCCTTGGCCCGCGTGCTGGCCTCGGGCAGACCCGAGACGTCGGGCTCGACGTAGACCAGGCTCCACAGTTCGGCGAACGGCGTGTACTCGGCGACCAGCGCGGCCAGTACCTGCTCCATGGGCGCGGCGTCCGCCTCGGCCTGGTCCAGGCCCCGGTCGCAGTCGTCCAGGATCTTCTCGGCCATCGCCTGCACCAGGAGCTTACGGGTGGGGAACAGACGGACCAGGGTCGCCCGGCTGATGCCCGCGCGTGCAGCGATGACCTGCATGGACGCCGCTCGATCCTTGGCCAGGACCGGGATTGCCGAGTCCAGCACCTCTGCCGCGTCGGTACGCATCGTCGCACCAGTCTCCAATGCCTCTATTGACACATCGTTGTTTCAATTGCATGCTCTGCAGTATCAGCCTCATTGTACTGACGAGGGGGGTTGTCGCTGGACGGGGTCCACACCGCGCACGACCTGTGGACCAGCAAGCGGACGCGCACCACGGTGCATGGGGCAGTCCTCGACCGGATCGGGGACCTCACTGGAGCCTTCGCGGCTTCTTCACCTACGGGCAGACCGTCGAACGCAACGGAGCGTTCATCGGCATCCCGCGAAAGACTGTGTTCAGATCGCAGATCGGTTGACAGACATGACGATGCACCGCCGGCGTTTCCTGCAGAGCGCGGGCCTGGGCGTGCCCAGCCTGGCCGCTCTCACCTCCTTGTCCGCCTGCAAGGTCAGCCCGACCGATGCGAACACCACGTCGGCCTCGTCCGGTAGTGAACGGGTGATCGTCGTCGGTGCCGGGATCAGCGGTCTTGCCGCAGCCCGCTACCTGGCCGACCAGGGACAGGACGTGGTGGTCCTCGAAGCGCGCGACCGAATCGGCGGCCGCATCTGGACGAGCGAGAAGTGGGCCGGTGTGCCACTCGACCTCGGCGCCTCATGGATCCACGGCATCAACAACAATCCGATCGCCGCGCTGGCCGCGAAGGCCAGGGCACGGACGGTCGTCACCGACCCCGACAGCTCCACCGACTACCTTCCCGACGGCAGCGAGGTCGACGACGCCCACGAAAAGGCGATGGAGGGCTGGCAGAGCAAAGTGGAGGACGCTCTCGCCGCGTACCAGGACAACGCGGGCAAGGACACGTCGGTACGCAGCGTGGTGGAGCGCGCCTTGCACTGGTCCTCACTGTCCGACGACGACAAGGTCCTGGCTTCCTTCGGGCTGAACGACTACGAACACGAGTACTCGGGCAGCGTGAACCAGATGTCGGCCCTGTACTTCGACAGCGGCGCGGACATCAAGGGCAAGGACGTGCTGTTCCCGCGCGGCTACCGCCAGATCACCGATCTGCTCGCGCGGGGGCTGTCGATTCGGACCGGGCAGGTCGTCAAGCACATCGACTGGAACTCCAGCGGCGTGACGGTCGGCACCGACAAGGACACGTTTCACGCCGGCCATGTGGTGGTGACGCTGCCGCTGGGCGTGCTGCAGAGCGGCGCGGTCACGTTCGGGCCCGGGCTGCCCGCTTCCAAGCGCACCGCCATCGCCAAGCTCGGGATGGGCGTGCTCAACAAGTGCTACCTGCGCTTCCCCAAGGTGTTCTGGCCGGACACGGACTGGATGACCTACATTCCGGAGCTGGACAAGTACGGCCAATGGGAACAGTGGATCAACATCACCCGGCCCACCGGCCAGCCGGTGCTGCTCGGCTTCAACGCCGCCGACTTCGGCCGCACGATCGAAGGCTGGAGCGACACCCAGATCGTCAACAGCGCCATGGAAACGCTGAAAACCATCTTCGGCAGTGACATCCCCGCGCCTGTCGGCTACCAGATCACCCGCTGGGCGTCCGACCCGTACGCGCGCGGCTCGTACTCGTACAACAAGATCGGTTCCACACCGGCCATGCGCGACCATCTCGCCGCCGCCGTGGGCGACCGTGTGCACTTCGCCGGCGAGGCGACGCACCGCGCCTCCTATCAGACCGTTCACGGCGCCTACCTGTCGGGAATTCGCGCCGCGAAGGAAATCGCGGACTGAAAGAGCCGGGCTTGGGCGGCGCCCTCGCCTTCTGCGTCCTCCGACGACCAGCCCAGCCCCAAGAGAAGCGGCTCTGGCCTGATCCTCTACCAGGTCGTCCGAGAGCTGCAGACACTCCTTGCCATCTGGGTCGGCACCTGCCCTGCCTGCCACCGCGGCATACCCACCCCCACACCACCTGACCAAGCACTACTGGCTTGCGTATGCAAGCGAACCAAGTGTCGGTCTCGGGCGCACCCGACCCGACGGAAGGAAGAACACCGTGGGCATCATCAGCTGGATCATCCTCGGCCTGCTCGCCGGAGCCATCGCCAAGACGCTGCTGCCCGGCCGCAGCCCGGGCGGGCTGATCGGCGCCACTCTCATCGGCGTCGCGGGCGCCTTCGTCGGCGGCTGGCTCTCCGCCCGCTTCCTCGACCGCCCGGTGGAGAAGGACTTCTTCGACCCGTACACCTGGGGCGCCGCGGTCGCCGGTTCCCTGGTGCTGCTCATCGGTCACCGCATCGTGTTCGGCACCTCCCGCGAATAACTCCCGATTGCGGTATGGCTCGCCGAAGACCGTCTTCGTCTCGGCAGGCGTTCCGCATCCGGCCGAAGCTCTGGCCGCGCGCGTCGTTGTCGACGACCCAGGCTAACGACGACTGCGTTCAGTCCCGGGTGCCTCCTCGCTCAGCGACACGTTGCCGCCCTTGGACAGCGACAAAACGATGGTTCGTCCCTCGCCCCGCCGTCAGCCCGTGCGCCTGCTCTAACGGCACGCTGCCGCTGGGCCGCCCCGGCCGCCGCACCCACTCCGCTCCGCCCCAGTCCCAACCGCTCGACCCGCTGGGAGCCAGCATGACCGCACAGCCCTTCGGCGCTCTGTCGCCCTCGCCCTTCGAGGCGCTGTCCCCGGACGATCCCCGCAAGATCGGCGGCTACCGCCTCTGCGCGCGGCTCGGCGCGGGCGGCATGGGCCGGGTCTACCTCGCCTACACCGTCGGCGGGCGCCCGGTCGCGCTCAAGGTGGTCCGGCCAGAACTCGCCGAGGATCCGGGGTTCCGGTACCGCTTCGCCCAGGAGGTCGCCAACGCCCGGCGTATCCACGGTCTCTACACCGCCCAAGTGGTCGACGCAGGCACCGATGCCACCATCCCCTGGCTCGCCACCACCTTCGTGCCCGGCCCCTCCCTCCAGCAGGTCGTCCACCGTCACGGCTCGCTGCCCGAGCGGACCGTACTGCTGCTCATCGCCGGCATCGCCGAGGCCCTGCAGGCGATCCACGCCGCGGGCGTCGTCCACCGCGACCTCAAGCCCGGCAACGTCCTCGTCGCCGCCGACGGCCCCCGCGTCATCGACTTCGGCATCGCCCGCGCTGCCGACGCCAACCCCCTCACCGGCACCGGCCTGCGCATCGGCTCGCCGGGCTTCATGGCCCCTGAACAAGCCCTCGGACTGCCCGCAAGCCGTGCCACCGACGTCTTCGCCATGGGCGCCCTGATCGCCTACATGGGCTCCGGCACCGCCCCTTTCGGCGACGGACCCGACTCCGCCTCCCTCTACCGGGCGATACATGAGGAGCCCGACCTCTCCCACCTTCCCTACGGGCTGCACGAGCTGGTCCTGCTCTGCCTGGCCAAAAACCCCGAGGACCGGCCGGACACAGCCTGGCTGATCGAGGCCGCCCGCAGCCACCCCGCCACCGGTGGCGAACTCCGCTTCTCCGACGGCTGGCTGCCTCATCAGGTCAGCAACGAGATCCACCGCCACACCGACCTACCGACCACACCTCCCCCGCCCGCCACGATCCTCGACCCGGCCCGGTCCGCGGCCGACGCCCCGGCCGCATCCGTCCTCCCCGTCCCGGCGCCCCACCAGCAGCAGCCAGCGCCCGCCACACGCAGAGCCGCGGCCACCGCACGCCGAGGCGCCCCCACCGCGCTCCTGACGGCCATCGCCTTCATCACCGGTGCCGCAACGACCTACATCCTGCTCCATTCCCCATACTTCGACGACCGCGTCGAGCAGGACGTCGCCACCAGCAGCATCCCCCCGTCCACTGCCTCCACCCCCACCCCGTCCTCGTCCACGCGCCCGCAACCGACCACAGTCTCCGGCTACACCACCGTCTACATGAACCGCGAACTCACCTCCCCTGACTCCGACTACGAGTTCGATCTCAAGGCTGGGAAGGTGACCCAGGACAACTCCACCTGGTACTTGGGGCGTGAGGACGGCGAGTACTACATCCCCGACGACAGCGCCGCCTACATCCCCCCAGTCGGGTCCCTCACGCTCACTGACTGCCTCAAGGGCATCGGCACCCAGCCCGCCTCCATCCTGCCCTTCACCACACTGCGCGCCCGCCGCAGCTTCTGCGTCCGCTACCCGGGCGGCCAGGACATCACCCTTATCCGCACGCTCACCGACGGTTCGAACGACGGCCCGGTCAAGGTCTCCCTCACCTACTACCGCCACTCCGCCTGAACCCGACCCACCAACCCCACCCAGTCGCCACGCACCCTGGCAAGTTCCCGGCCAGAACACGAGCGGCCCGCACCCCCGAGCTGGCCTGGCAGCGCACGTCGATGCCTGGCGGGGTAGGTAGGAAAGTCGACAGCAGCGGACCAGCACGGCGGCCCAGCCGGGGCTTGGACGGTCGAACGCCGCCCGATTCCTATGGGTCACAACCCCGTCGCGGTCGCGCGCCATCGTGGTAGCCACTCGCGAACGCATTCAGCACGTAGGCGGTCGGCAGTAACTCTGCGAGCAGCACGGCGTCGTCGAGCGGAAGGTTGAAGGGGCGTCGGGTGTTGGAGTATTCGGCGAAGGGTACCCGCACCAACTCGGCCTGGGTTCCGTTGATCAGATTCCCCAGGATCCATCCGCCGCCCTCGCCCCACTGTCCGTACTTGGCGTCGCGGCACGCCCGGCAGTGGCACCTCAGTCCGGCTCCATGTAGGGGCGGCGGAAGACCGGGGCCTGGCCGATGCCCCATGGCCGTACGGCTGCCAGCGCCTGGGCGACCGCGGACTCCAACGAACCACTGGTGTCGACCGCGACGGCGTCGGGCCATGGGGGTTCCGTAGCCGCCATGGCGGCGGCGATCTCGGGGCCGGCGTCGGATGCGCCGGGAGCGCGCGTGCTCAGGCGGGCTGCTGAGACGTCGCCCGGCACGTGGCAGTGCAGGGCCACCAGGTCGGCGCTGGTGCGGTCGGCCACGCGCAAGGCCGCCTCACGCTGTCCCGCATCGGACCATGTGGCGTCCAGGACGACGGACTCGCCGGCGGACAGCAGGGCGGCTGCGCGATCGAGCAGGGCGCCATAGGTTCTGGCCGTCCACTCGGGTGTGTACAGGCCCTCGCCGTAGCGGGCCGCAGCGGACTGCTCCGCGGGGATGCCCGCCAGCTCCTTGCGGAGGCGGTCGCTGCTGAGCAGGGTAACCCCCAGCCGGTCGGCCAGCGCCCCGGAGAGGGTGGACTTCCCGCTGCCAGGCAGTCCGCCGACGAGGATGAGGCAGACAGCGGCGGTACGCAGGTGACGCAGTGCCGCAGAAGCAAGCCGCCGCGCCGCCGCCTCGGATCCGGGCGCGCCCTGGCGGGCCTGGATCAGGGAGACCTTGGCGCGGACGAACGCGCGGTAGGCGATGTAGTGGTGCCACAGGGACGGGGGCGCTGGATCGCCGGAATACTCGCCGTACTGGGCGAGGAAGTACGCCGCGGCCTCCGGGGCGCCGAGCTGTTCCAGGTCCATGGCGAGGAAGGCCGCGTCGTCCAGGCCGTCGACGTAGCGGAGATGGTCGTCGAACTCCAGGCAGTCCAGGACGCGGGGGCCGTCGTCGAGGCAGAAGATGTCGTCGGCGAGCAGATCGCCGTGACCGTCGACCACCCGCCCCTGCTCGATACGGGTGTCGAACAACGGCTTGCGGCCGGCGAGATAGCGGCGCACCAACCGCTCGACCTCCGTCACCCCGTTGAGCACGAAGCCGTCGGCAGCCAGCGCGTGGACCTGCCCGAAGCCAGCCTCCCACCGCGTTGACAGCGCGTCCCGCGTGCCCTGCTCGGCCACGTCGCGGCCGCCGGGCGCGTCCGCGTGCCACGCGGCGAGGTGCCGGGCGACGGCCCGGAGCACATCGTCGACGGCGGCCCCTGCTCGGACCAGGCGGGAGAGGCGGCGGCCCTCCGGCATACGGCGCATCACCACGAGTGGTTCAGGCGCCTCCGCGTCAGGGCTGCGGAACTCGCCCACACCCAGGTAGACATCGGGGGCGAACCGGCGGTTGAGGGTGACTTCGCGCTCGCAGGCGGCCTGGCGAGCCGTCACGGTGGTGTAGTCCAGGAACCCCAGGTCGACCGGTTTCTTGACCTTGTAGACGCGGTCGCCGACGAAGAACAGTATGGCCGTGTGGGTCTCGCACACCTCTGCGCGCGGCAGCGGCTCGCCGCCGTGCCGGGAACTGGACCGGAGCGCGGACGCGTCCTCCTGAGGCACCGACCGCAGCACGGATGTCCCCCGAGGCTCGGGCTCAGTCATGAGAAACGGCGGCGACAGCGCAGCGCCCACGGGCCGGTTCTGGTGCCGGCAGCGGCCGCGCGTGCAGCAGGCGCAGGGTGAGCCTGCGTTTCTCGGCCCCGTCGGTGGCCCAGTGGGCAGCGCTGAGACTCTCGGGCGAGCCGTCGATGCCGACGGTGACGACTGGTTGCATGGCGGCGGCCTCCGTCTCGTAAGAAGCTGGAATCGACGGTGGACGAGTCCGATCGAGTGAATGGTCCGGACGTCGCCTGCATGCCGAACGTGGTGCGTTCTCTCATTCGAGGATCACCCGAGCCCCTCTGCGGCGCATGTGGACCTGTGGAGGAGAGCCCGGAACGGGAATCCGGCACGAGACACGAGGGGATCCGAGGCGAGCCTGGAGGCGGTCGACTGGGCCGTCGCCGAGGCGGTCCGGCACGGGGTACCGCTCCACGTCCTGCACGCGGCGGGTGGGGACCATGAAACCTCCGACGTGATCAGCGCTGCCTCGGCACGTGCCACAAAGGGCGCTGCCACCGTGCGGCTGTCGAGCGAGGTGGTGCATGAGGACGCCGCCTCCGCCCTGGTCGACAAGGGGCGCAACGCCTTCGCGTTGGTGCTCGGGTCGAGAGGGCTCGGAGACCTTGCCGAGATGCTCCTGGGATCGGTGAGTCTCGCCGTGGCGGCACGAGCCGACTACCCGGTCGGCGTGGTCCGCGGCGCAGCAGAGCACAGGGACGCCCGGTTTGGAACCATCGTCGCCGGCGTCGAGGACGAAGAGAACAGTGGCACGGCCCTGCAGTTCGCGTTCCGCGAGGCTCACGTACGACGGTGCCGGCTGATGGCAGTGCACGCCTGGAGCGCGCCGTTCGGAGCTTTCGCCACATCTCAGGCTCCGTCGTGGCCCCTGGAGGCTCACCGGCGCCCGACGGCGCAGGTGCTCGACGACGCCCTGCGCGGCCTGCCGGAGCGGTACCGCGACACCCTCGTCGAGCGGCGCCTGATCGAGGCACCGGCACGCCAGGCACTGCTGAAAGCCGCGTCAGGGTCGGACCTTCTGGTCGTCGGCGCCCGCCCGCGCCTAATGCATCGAGGTCTGCAGCTGGGCCTGATCAATCACGCGCTACTGCATCACGCGCCGTGCCCGATCGCGGTCGTTCCCCAGATCTGACCTCCTCGTGGAGCAGGATCGTGTCAGGGCCGATGGAACCAGGGCTTCCTCGCGCCTCCCAGCAGCCGCGTCGGCGGTCCCGGTCAGGTGCCGGTGGGGGAACGGCGGGCGTCGTCCGTTCGGTGCGCGATGTCAGCGGCGACCGAGACCACGCCGTCGACGCCACGGCACAACTGCTCGATGACGGGGATCAGGCTCCTGTACTCCACGGATCCGCCGAGGGCGACCCGCCCGTCGCGCACCTCGACCGTCACATCCGAGGGTTCGAGGCCCATTGTGCGTCGCAACACGTCCCCCGTGATTTCCTCACGGATGGCATCGTCACGGCGCAGAAAGACCCGTAGCAGGTCACCACGGCTGACGATGCCCAGGAGCCGGTCCGCCTCGTCCACCACGGGCAGCCGCTTGACGTGCTGGGCCTCCATGAGGCGGGCGGCCTCGACCACAGTCCACTCGGGGCGCGCGCACACCGCGGGAGCCGACATCAGTTCCTCGGCGCGGGAGCCTTCGGCCTTGGCACGCTCCCAGGCCTCCAGGTCCGGAACCGGGACCCTGCCGGACGGATCCGCCTGGTCGGCGCCCTTGCGCAGCAGGTCGGCCTCGGACACCACACCCATGGGGCGCTCGAGGTCGTCCACCACGGGCACGGCGGTGACGTCGTTCTCCGCCAGCAGCCTGACGAGCTCCTTGAACGGCGTGTCACGCCGTGCCCGGACGACGTCCCGGGTCATGAGCTCCTCGACCGTTCGGTGATGCAAGTCGCCTCCCGGATACGGGCCGCCCACCTCACGGATACAGGGACGGGGTCTCGTCCCATGCGGCGGTGTGTCCCGCGTGGCAGGTTGGAATACAGCACCATTCTGAGCAGAGGGCGGCGATCATGCGAGCTCACCTCGGCGACCAACTCGTCATCGAAAGTCCGACGACCGGCGGCGCCAAGCGCGACGGCGAGATCATCGGGCTGCACCACCAGGACGGAACCCCTCCCTACGATGTGCGCTGGTCGGACACGGACGAAGTGACACTCGTCTTCCCCGGGCCCGACGCCCACATCCGCCATCTCGAGCACGGACAGCCCGGGACCGCCGTTGGGACACAGCCGGGCGCGGGTCAGGCGGAGCCTGTGTCCGCCGCCGGCTCTCCGACCGGGACACCCGACCCCGGCGACATCGGCCGACGCGTGGGCGTCGAACGCCGCAGAAGGGGACTCGCCCTGGAGGAAACAGCCCGCCGCGCCCGCATGTCGCCCCGCTACCTGGCATACCTGGAGGAACAGCCCGCCGACCCCACGATGGCGACTCTCATCAGGCTGGCTGACGCACTGGGCACCACAGCCACGGCTCTGCTAGGCGGCGGCATGGATCTCCCGCCCGGCCAAGGTCATGCACTACTGCACCCTCAGCTGCGGGACCTCGACCCGGACGAATGCCGCACTCTGCTCTCCACGCACGGTGTCGGGCGCGTCGCAGTGACGGCGTCCGACGGCCGCCCGGCAGTCGTCCCGGTCAACTACGACGTCGTCGATGAAGCCATCATCTTCCGGACAGCCCCCGACTCCGTGGCCGCAGCGGCCGTGGAAACGGAGGTTGCCTTCGAGGTCGACCACGTGGACGAGGCTCTGAGTCAGGGCTGGAGCGTGCTCGCCGTCGGTCCCGCGAGCGTCGTGACCGAGCCCGATGCTGTGCGCAAGCTCGCCCAACACGCCCACACCACGCCATGGGCCGGCGGCAAACGCGAGATGTGGGTGTCGATCCGGCCGGAAAGCCTTACGGGCCGTCGCATCACCCCGGGCGATCAGTAGACGCCGGTGCGCTGCAGAGCGGTGTGGCAGGCCCTGTTTCACTTCGTGCTCTCGGGTGCGTCCGAGGCGGCATCCTCACCGCTGAGCCGTGCCTCGACGCCCACAACACCCTCCAGAGCGTGGACCAGGCGCTCGGCGACCCAGATGAGCGAGGTGTCGGGGACACGGCCGCGGAGCGTGACGACCCCGTCCTGCACGGACACATGGATAGCGTGGCTGACCGCAGGGAAGAGGTAGGAGACCACGGTACGGCGGACTTCCTCGCCGATGTCCTCGTCCGATCGCAAGAAGACCTTCAACGGGTCGCCTCGGCTGACGATGCCCGACAGCCTGTCCTCGTCATCGACCACGGGCAGTCGCTTGACGTGCTCCTTTGCCATGATCCGGGCTGCCTGAGCCAAGGTCACGTCGGGGCGGACCGCGACGGCGGGCGTGCTCATGAGCTCCCCGGCGGTCAGCGCCTCAGCCTTGGCCAGGGCGGACCGGCGCCGGATCCGATCACGGCGGGTGCCTCCGCCGTCCCGAAACTCCTCCTTGGGCAGCAAGTCGGCCTCTGAAACGACACCCACCACACGCCCCTTGCCTTCCACGACCGGTACGGCACTGACCTGCTGCTGCTCCATGACCCGCACGATCTCCTTGAACCGCGCATCGCGCCCGACGGCCACCACGGGCAGGGTCATCACATCGCTCACGATGTGCGGAGCGTCAAGCATGTCCTGGTCCTTCGGGGGCGTTCGGGGGGAACGGGTTCGGCCGTACGGCTCCAGCATCTCCGCGACCGGGCGTGCCGCAACAGCCAGATCAAGGACCGCCTCGGCGGACTCACCGATCGCCCTGCAACTGCGCAACCTGCAGATCCTCGCTGAGATCGCCCCGGCACACAGGGAAACCGCCGAGCGGCAGCTCGACATGAGAGGAACGACATGCTTGATGAGCCCAGGACGCACCATCAGGGGTCGACACCAGGTCGTTCACTCCGGCAGCCGGGTGGGAAGACTTCAAGTCCGGGATCAGCGCCATGCGGCTGTTCGAAGGATGCGCCGTCGTCAGCGACATCAGCTGGATCCGGGAGTCGACCCGGCTCGCGAGTTTCCTGATGCCCTGCCCTGCCCTGTCCGCGTCTTCGACGTACAGGACCGCGAGGAGGCTCTGAGCCGGCTCGCCTCAGTCGAGGTCGAACAGCCCCTGCGCACCCACAGGGCTTCGAGGCGCTGGCACAGACCGCCGACAGCAAGCTCGCCGAACTCGTGCACCCCTTCGCGAACCCCCTTCGCGAAGGGGTGCGCCCGAAGATGCGGCGGGGGCTCACTTGCATCGAGTACTCCTCATGCGTGACACAGCTGCTCGACGACGACAGGTATCGGACTCCGTGACGCGACCGCTTGTCCCCCGGCATGCGCACAGAGGAGGTGGAATCCACCATGGTCTTGAGGAGCACCGGCCGGGGCGGGCCAGGCTCCACGGGCTCTCCCCGCGCGGACAGCGGTGCTTGAAGGAGAGACTGCCATGACCACAGCCCGAGACATCATGCACACCGGTGCGACCTGCGTCCGGGAGGACGAGACTCTCGAGGCCGCCGCGCGCAGGATGAAGGAACTGGACGTCGGAGCCCTCCCGATATGCGGTCCCGACGACCGGCTGCACGGAATCATCACCGACCGCGACATCGTGCTGAAGTGTGTCGCCAAGGGCAAGGACCCCAGGGCCATGACCGCAGGTCAGCTGGAGCAGGGCAAGCCGGTCACGATCGACGCCGGGGCCGACGCCGGCCGGGTCCTCCAGGCCATGGAAGAGCACAAGATCCGCCGGCTGCCGGTGATCGACAACCATCGGCTCGTCGGCATGATCAGCGAGGCGGACCTCGCACGTCACCTGCCCGAGGACCAGGTGGGCCGTTTCGTCGAAGCCGTCTGCGCTGTCCCCTGACGCACCAGGATTCTCGCCCCGCTCCCGCCACCGGGGTGTCGTGGGCAATCCTCAGTACGCCCCGGAACACCGACGCCCGCATTACCCGGGAGAAGGAAATGACTGATCCGATCGTGGTCGGAGCCGACAACTGGGACCAGGGCGTCGTGACCGAGGCCACCGCCATCGTGCAGGAAGCCCATCCGGACCTGGAAGTGATGGCGATTCGTCGGGCACCTGCTCCACCACGGGATGGCTTCAGGCATGCACAGCCTGCAACTGGGCGCTGCGCAGCGACGCCTGCTCGAAGGCGTACGCGAGGGCGGCTCGGGAGTGTGCAGACCCGTCGGTGCCGACGTCGATGCGGCCGTGGCCGGTCGTGACGTGGTTGACGATCACCACCGGGCAGGCCGCGTGACCGACGTCGGCTCTCGTGGGCTCGGTGCCGGCTGGCCCTCGGCTCCGTCAGCCACCACCTCCTGCAGTTCTCCCAGTGCCCCTGGCGGTCGTCCGCCCACGGGACTGAGAGTCTCTTTCGGCCAATACCCGGCCCGCGCCAGGCCCGCCAGGCTCATCCGCGCCGCGGCGATCCCGGTGGCCACCACGGCGAGCACGGCCGCCACCACGTACACCGTCACCAGCCCCAGCGGCCGTCCCCCGGCCTTGCCGACAGCACCGGCCGTCGGCTGTCCGCAACGCCCGTCCGACCGGCGCTCGGGACTTGGTCTCCTTCGAACCGCACCGCCTGTCGCTGGAGGAACCGGAACACACCACGATGCCGTCCAAGTGCCCGCAGCCGGAGCACTGAGGGACATGTGACCAGCAGGGAACGATCGTGACGGACACAGAGCACGGACCGGCACGCCGACGCGGTCACCGGAGCCTTGCGCACACCGGTGATCTCCGCGTCGAGGCCTGGGCGCCGACGCGCGAGGAGTGCATCGCCGAGGCGATACGGGGCCTGGTCAGTAGCTTCGCCGAGCTGCCTGCGGGCGCGCCCGGCGTCGCCAGGGAGTGCGTGGTGTCGTCCGAGGACGACGGGCGGCTCCTGGCCGCCGTACTGGAGGAGGTCATCTATCGCATGGACGCCGCGGGCGAGCTGCCCGTGGATGTCGCCGTGACGCCCGCGCCGCACGGCGTGCGCGTGCGGTTCGTGATGGCCGACTGCTCGACGGCCACACAGACCGGGGCCGTGCCCAAGGCCGTCGCGTTGCAGGGACTGGCGCTGGCCCGGGACTCGCACGGATTCACCGGCCGGGTGACGCTGGATGTGTGACGCCCCGTCGCCCACGTCCGGCGCCGGGGTGCGCCGCCGAGGAGGCGGGACCTGAGATGGACATCGAACTGGTGGCGGACGGACCGTGGCGGTTCCGCATCGAACAGACCGGCGCCATGCGCGTGCCCGGCGTCGTCCTCGCCCCGCGCGAGCTGCTGCCCGACGAGCCCGGGGACCAGGCCCTTCAGCAGGTGGCTCGCGTGGCCACACTCCCCGGTATCGTCCGCGCCTCGTACGCCATGCCCGACATCCACTGGGGCTACGGCTTCCCCATCGGCGGCGTGGCTGCGACCGATGTCGCCCGCGGCGGGGTCGTCTCGCCCGGCGGGGTGGGCTTCGACATCTCCTGCGGCGTGCGCCTGCTCACAGCGGGCGTCGACCGCGCTGCCCTCGTGCCGAAGCTGCCCGTGCTGATGGACCGCCTGAGCGGACTGATGCCGCGCGGCCTCGGGCGCGGCGGGCTGTGGCATCTGGCGGGCCGGGCACAGCTGCACGATCTGCTGCGCGGCGGCGCCCGGTACGCCGTCGAGCACGGGCACGGAGTGCCACGCGACCTGGAGCGGTGCGAGGACGGCGGAGCAGTGGACGACGCCGACGTGACGCAAGTCGGCGAGCGCGCCCTGGACCGCGGTGCCGGGCAGGTCGGCAGCCTGGGCTCGGCCAACCACTTCCTGGAGGTCCAGGCGGTCGACACGGTCTACGACCAGACGTGCGCACGGGCGTTCGGCCTGCGCCTCGGCCTGGTGTGCGTCATGATCCACTGCGGCTCGCGCGGTCTGGGCCACCAGATCTGTACCGACCACGTCCGGGCGATGGACGCGACGATGCGCCGCTACGGCATCGCGGTACCCGACCCTCAACTGGCCTGCACTCCCGTCGACTCGCCCGAGGGGCGCGCCTACCTGGGCGCGATGGCCGCTGCCGCGAACTACGCCCGCGCCAACCGGCAGTTGCTGGCCGACGCCGCCCGCGGCGCCTTCCGGCAGGTGGCGGATTCGGGCCTGGACCTGCTCTACGACGTATCGCACAACCTCGCCAAACTGGAGACCCATCCGGACGACCACGCGCAGCGCATGCTGTGCGTCCACCGCAAGGGTGCCACCCGGGCCCTGCCCCCCGGGCACCCCGACCTGCCGGACGCTCTGCGCCCCTTCGGCCAGCCGGTGTTCGTACCCGGCACGATGGGGACCGCCTCGTACGTCATGTCCGGCATCACCGGTAACCGTGCCTTCGACTCCTGCTGCCACGGCGCGGGCCGCGTCTGGAGCCGGCACCGCGCCCACCGCGAGATGTCCCCGCGGCAGTTGCGCCACGAGCTGGCCGGTGCGGGGGTCGCGGTGCTCCCGGCCTCCTGGCGCAGCGTGATCGAGGAAGCGCCCGAGGCATACAAGGATGTCGACGCCGTCGTCCGGGCAAGCGAGCACAACGACCTGGGCCGGCTGGTCGCCCGCCTGGTACCCCTGGGTGTCCTCAAGGGATGAGAGCCGGCCGGGCCACCGCCGGATCAGCGGCAGGACAGATGTCCGGATTGCGGCCTCGTGAGGCTGCCTCCACGATGAGGCCATGGTTCCCGTGGGTTCTGCGGACCGTTTCGACGCGTTTCGGGCCCTGGCCGACCGGCGTGGGCGGCCGGGGGACCGGCTGATCGAGGCGCTGGCCGAGGCCCGGGCGGGCAGGACGGACGGCCCCGAGGTCTGGGCTCCGCCTGTCGCCGCCCGTTTCGGCCTGCCGGCCGCCGCGGCGCTCGGACCGGCCGCCTACTACGCGGATCTCGCCGCCCCGCACGGCCGCCGGCACGTCCGGGTCTGTTCGGCGACGGCGTGCTTCGCCGCGCAGGCCGGACGGCACCTCACCCATGTGGAGCACGAGCTGGGCGTCACCGCGGGCACGGCGTCGCCCGACGGGGAGACGTCACTGCAGGCCGTCCGCTGTCTGGGGTACTGCTACGCGGGTCCCGCCGCGCTCGACGGTGACGCGCCCCGCACCGGCCCCACGCTGGCCGATCAGCTCGCGGGGCGGGAGCCCCCGCGCGATCCGGAGATCCCGGCGTCCGACGACACCGGCGACCCCGTGTTGCTGGGAGGAGTGGTGGCTGGGCAGCCGCCCTGGCAGGTGTGGCCGCGGATGGTGGCGGCCGGCACTCCTGACCGGGTTCAGCTGGAGGTGACCGCATCCGGGCTGCGGGGGCGCGGCGGGGCGGGGTTCCGGGTGTCGGCCAAGTGGGAGGCAGCCGACCGGGCGCCGGGCACCGTGGTGGTGGTCAACGGGGATGAGGGGGATCCCGGCTCCTACGCCGACCGGCTGCTGATGGAAGCGGAGCCCGAGCGGGTGCTGGAGGGCTTGGCCCTGGCGTGTTTCGCGTGCGGGGCACGGCGGGGTGTGGTGCTGGTGCGCTCGGAGTATCCGCGCGCGCTCGCGCGGATGCGGGAGGCCGTCGGGCAGGCGTACGCCGACGGGCACTTCGGCCCGTCCGTGCACGGCACGGGCACGGTCCTGGACGTGGAGGTGGTGGAGGGTGCCGGGTCGTACGTCGCGGGTGAGGAGACCGCTCTGCTCGCGAGCCTTGAGGGGGACCGGGGCTGCGCGCGACCTCGTCCGCCCTACCCGACCCGGCATGGGCTGTGGGATGCGCCGACGGTGGTGAACAACGTCGAGACACTGGCGGCCGTCCCATGGATCGTCTCGCGGGGCGGTGAGGCGTACGCCCGGCGTGGGACCCCCGACGAGACCGGGACGAAGCTGGTCTGCCTGTCGGAGCGGTTCGCCCGGCCGGGGGCGTACGAGGTCGAGCTGGGCACCCCGCTGCTGCGGATCGTCGCCGAGCTGGGTGGCGGCCTGAAGGACGGCAGTGAGTTGACCGCGTTGCAGGTCGGCGGACCGCTGGGCGGTTTCCTCTCCCCCGACGCGCTGGACGTACCGCTGACCACGGCCGAACTCACGGCGCGGGGCGCCGCTCTCGGCCATGCAGGGCTGGTCGCCTTCGACCAGCGCGTGGCACCGGAGGAGGTGTTGCGGCACATCTGGCAGTTCGCGGCCGCGGAGAGCTGTGGCGCCTGCTCCCCGTGCCGTGTGGGCTCGCGGCGCGGTCTGGAGCTTGCGTCCGCCGGCACGCCGCCCGGACCGGAGTGGGGACGGCTCGCCCGTGTTCTGGCTGACGCGAGCCTGTGCGCCTTCGGGCGAGGCATTCCACCTGCCGTGCGGAGCCTCGCCCGCGCATACGGGGACCGGCTGGCGGGATGGGAGCCATGACCGGCATCGAGGTCGAGGTCGACGGCACGGGCGTGACCGTTCCTGAGGGAGCCTTCCTGCTCTCGGCCGTACGGTCGGCCGGGATCGAGCTGCCCGCACTCTGCTCCGACGACCGGCTCAGCCCGGCCGGCTCCTGCCGTACCTGTCTCGTACGGGCCGACGGGCGGATCGCGGCGGCCTGCGTGACCCCTGCCGCATCCGGCGCTCGCGTCGAAACCGCCGCTGACGAGCTCCGGCAGCTGCGTCGCAACGCGGTGGCGGTCATCGCCTCGGCCCTGCCGCCCCGTGCCGTCGCCGACGGCAATCCCAGCGAACTGGCCCGCGTCTGCAGGTCGTTGGGCATCGGCCCCGAGACGGCACAGGGCGCCGGAGGCCGGGGCGAGGACGACTCCCACCCGTACGTCCACCTGGACCGGGATCTGTGCATCGCCTGCGGCCGGTGCGTCCGCATGTGCGCCGAGGTGCAGGGCACCTTCGCCCTGACCCTGGCCGGCCGGGGCGCGGACACCGTGGTCGCTCCGGGCACCGGTGGGCCCTGGGCCGGGTCGGACTGCGTGGCCTGCGGCGGCTGCGTCGACACCTGCCCCACCGGTGCCCTCGCCGAACCCGGGCCGGGGGCGGGGCTCACCTCCGCCCACGGGCCGGCCGCGACCCGTACGACGTGCGGATACTGCGGCGTCGGCTGCTCCTTGGACGTCGTCACCTCCGACGGCGAGGTCACGGCGGTACTGCCCGCCCGGGACGGCTCGGTCAATCAGGGACACGCCTGCGTCAAGGGCCGCTTCGCCCACGGATACCTGACCTCTCCCGAACGGCTCACCCGGCCCTTGCTGCGGCGCGACGGCCGCCTGGAGCCCGTGAGCTGGGACGAGGCACTCGGCCTTGCCGCCCGGGGCCTGCGTGCGGCCGTCGACACCGACGGCCCGGACGCCGTGGCGGCCATCTCCTCGGCCCGCGCCACCAACGAGGAGAACTACCTCGTCCAGAAGTTCATGCGGGTCGTCATCGGCACGAACAACGTCGACAACTGCTCGCGGCTGTGCCACTCGCCGTCCGCCGCCGGCCTGACCGCGTCCTTCGGACTCTCCGGCGGCACCGACAGCTTCGACGACGTCGAGCGCTCCGACTGCCTGCTGGTGGTCGGCGCCAACCCCGTCGAAGCCCATCCGGTCGTCGGAGCGCGCCTCCTGCGGCGCGTACTCCACGGAGCCAAGCTGGTCGTCGCGGACCCCCGCGCCGTCGGCCTCGCCCTGCACGCCGACGTGCATCTGAGGCCCCGCCCCGGCACCAACGTCGCGCTCTTCCACGGGCTCGCCCACGTCCTGCTCGCCGAAGGGCTGACCGACGAGAACTTCCTGCGTGAGCGAACCACTGGCCTGCCCCAACTCGCCGAACTGCTGGACGACTACCCGCCCGACCGGGTCGAGGACGTCACCGGCGTACCAGCCGCGGACCTGGTCGCGGCGGCCCGGCTGTACGGCCGTGCCCGCCGGCCCGCGATCATCTACGGCCTGGGCGTCACCGAGCACGTGCACGGCACGGACGGGGTACGGTCCCTGGCCAACCTGGCGATCCTGCGCGGGGCCGTGGGCACCGACCGCGGGCACGGGGTCAACCCGCTGCGCGGCCAGAACAACGTCCAGGGCGCCTCCGACATGGGCGCGCTGCCCGATCTCCTGCCCGGCTACGGGAGGGTGACCGACCCGGCCGTACGTTCCCGGGCCGAAGCGGTCTGGGGTGTGCGGATTCCGGAACGCCCCGGTCTGAGGATTCCGGACATGTTCGCCGCCGCCCGAGCGGGGGCCCTGCGGGCGCTGTGGGTGATCGGCGAGGACGTCTGCGCCACCGACCCCGACACCGACCGGGTGGCCACGGCCCTGGACGCGTGCCCGCTCGTGGTGTGCAGCGAACTGTTCCTGTCCGAGACCGCCCGCCGTGCCGACATCGTGCTGCCGGTGGCGTCCTGGCTGGAGAAGGACGGCACCTTCGTCAACTTCGACCGCCGCTTCCAGCGGGTGCGCCCCGCCGTGTCCCTGCCGGGCGAGGCACGCAGCGACTTCGACGTCGTACGCGCACTCGCGGCGGCCATGCGCGTTGACCTGGGCTGCCCCACTCCGGCCGACGCCCTCGCCGAGTGCGGACGGATCGCCCCCGTCTTCGCCGGTCTTTCCCATCAACGGCTGGACCGGGAGGGCGCCGTACCGTGGCCCTGCCCGCACCCCGACCGCCCGGGTCAGGCCAAGCTGTACGAGAAACGGTTCGCCACGCCGGACGGGCGGGCCCGCCTCGCAGCGGCCCCCTACCTCCCACCCGGTGAACAGCCCGACGACGACTATCCGCTCATCCTGGTCACCGGGCGGCGCTGGGCCCACTACAACTCCGGCAGCATGACCCGGCGTGGAGGCAACCTCGCACTCGACCCGGCGGACTTCCTCGACGTCCATCCAGACGACGCACTCCGGTACGACGTAAGGGACGGCGCGCAGCTCACCGTGGAGAGCCGACACGGCAAGGCCCGGCTCATCGCCCGGATCAGCGAACAGACGGTCCCCGGCCAGGTCTTCTGCTCCTTCCACTTCCCCGCGAGCGGAGTGAACCGTCTCACCTCCGCCCACGCGGACACCGTCACGTCCTGTCCCGAGTACAAGGTCACGGCCGTACGGCTGGCCGCGCGGTGACACCTGTTGGGGCACACGCCGATGGGGCCCCGTTACCGAGTGCCAGTTCGGGGGTTCCGGTGGGCGGCCTGACGGTCGGGGGCAGCGTCGACGCTCGGCTGTACCTCGACCACCTCGGTGGCCGGCAGCGGTTCGTGGTGCCAGCGGCGCAGCCGGGAGGCGTTGGTGACCACGGACAGGGAGGACAGGGCCATGGCCGCGGCGGCGATGATCGGGCTGAGGCGGATGCCCCACAGCGGGTAGAGGGCGCCGACGGCGATCGGGATGCCGACGGCGTTGTAGACGAGGGCGAAGAACAGGTTCTCCTTGATGTTGCGCATGGTCGCGCGGGACAGGCGGATCGCGGTCACGACGCCCGCGAGCGAGCCGGAGATGAGGGTGATGTCGGCAGCCTCGATGGCGACGTCGGTGCCGGTCCCGATCGCGAGACCCACGTCGGCCTGGGCGAGAGCGGGGGCGTCGTTCATACCGTCGCCGACCATGCCGACGATCCGGCCCTCGCCCTGGAGGCGGCGGATCTCGTCGGCCTTGTGCTCCGGCAGTACCTCGGCCAGGACGCGCCGCACTCCGACCTGCGCGACGATGGCGGCGGCGGTGCGGGCGTTGTCGCCGGTGAGGATGACGGTCTCGATCCCGAGTCGATGCAGGGCGGTGATGGCCTGGGCGGAGTCGTCCTTGACGGTGTCCGCGACGGCCAGTACGCCGGCCGGGCGTCCGTCGACGGCGGCCAGGACGGGGGTCTTGCCCTGGGCGGAGAACTCCTCGGCCAGTTGCGCCAGTTGGTCGGTGGTGATGCCGACGTCCGCGAGCAGCCGAGCCGTCCCTACGAGCACGGCCCTGCCGTTCACGGTGGCCTGGACGCCCTTGCCGGTGACGGAGTCGAAGGCCGACGCGCCGGGCACGGTCAGCCCACGCCTGCGGACGCCCTCGACAACGGCGGTGGCGAGTGGGTGCTCGCTGTCGGCCTCGGCGGCGGCAACCAAGGCCAGCAACTCGCCCTCGGTGAAGCCGTCGGCGGGGCGGACGTCGGTGAGGATGGGCTTGCCCGCGGTGACCGTGCCGGTCTTGTCCAGGACGACCGTGTCCAGCTTGTGGGCGGTCTCCAGTGCCTCGGCGGAGCGGATCAGGATGCCCGCCTGCGCGCCCTTGCCGGTGCCGACCATCACCGACAGCGGGGTGGCGAGGCCCAGCGCGCAGGGGCAGGCGATGATCAGGACGGCGACCGCGGAGACCAGCGCGAGCGTGAGCGCGGGTGCCGGGCCGATGGTGCACCAGAGGGCGAAGGCCGCGATGGCGACGGCGATGACGGCCGGCACGAAGTACGCGGAGATCGCGTCCGCCAGCCGCTGGATCGGCGCCTTGGACGCCTGGGCCTGCTGCACGAGCCGGATGATCTGAGCCAGCATCGTGTCGGCGCCGACCTTGGCCGCCCTTACGCGCAGGGAGCCGGTGGTGTTGACGGTGGCGCCGATGACGGTGTCCCCCGGGTGCTTGGTGACCGGTATCGGTTCGCCGGTGACCATCGACTCGTCCACCGCCGAGGTCCCGGAGAACACCTCGGAGTCGACCGGGATCTTCTCGCCGGGCCGGATGACGATCTCGTCGCCCACCACGACGTCGTCGATGGGCATCTCGGTTTCGGCCCCGTCCCGCACGACACGAGCGGTACGCGCCTGCAGGCCCAGCAGGGCGCGGATCGCCTCGCCGGTGCCGGCCTTGGCGCGCGCCTCCAGCAGCCGGCCGAGGAGGATCAGGGTGAGGATGACACCGACGGCCTCGAAGTAGACCTCGCGGACGTCCGCGGGCAGCAGCGACGGGGCCAGGGTCACCAGCAGGCTGTAGCCGTAGGCGGCGGACGTGCCCAGCGTGATCAGGGAGTTCATGTCGGCGCCGCGGTGGCGCAGGGTGAGCCAGCCGATGCGGTGGATCGGCCACCCCGTCCAGAACATCACCGGGGTGATCAGCGCCAGCTGCAGCCAGTGGTTCAGCATCCAGCCCGGCACCCAGTCGGCGCCGAACAACTCGTGCGCCATGACCGCGAAGAGCACGGGCGACGTCAGCAACGCACCGACCACGACCCGGCGCGACAGATCCGTGATCTCCGCCTGCCGTTCCGCGACCTCTGCCTCCTCGGCGTCGGCGGCGGAGACGTGCCCCTGCGGGCCCTGGGCCGTCACCGCGGGCGTCTCGTCGACCGGGCCACCGCCAGGGCCCTCGGCTGGGTCGACCACGAGCGTGCCGTGGATCATGTTCATCCCGCACGCGAACCCGTACGACCCCGCCTGCTCCGGCCGGAGGCGCACGGCTGTGCGCTGGAAGGCGGGCAGCCCCTTACTCACACGCAGATCGGGGAAGACAACCCTGTTCGTGCACTCCCCGGACTCCTGCCGGTCGAAGACCAGCTCGACGGGCAGCCCCTGGCGCACCCGAATGACAGCGGGGCTGTAGCCGCCCCGCACGGTCACCTCGACCCGTTGCACCCCGCCCTCCAGACGGGCGCTGCGGGCGCGGCGCGGACCGAAGAAGTACCAGCCCGGCGCGGCGACGAGGACGGCGGCCAGGGCCACCACGACGATGTCGGAGGTATCCATGGCAGACCTTCCCTCTGCCCTCCTGACGGGCCACTTCTCAGGCTCCTCTCGGATACCTCCTCGGGGTAAGGGTCCAACGGCCCAGGTGTGTTGGCCTCTTCGGCCCATGACAGCCTGTCGGCCGAGGTTCACGGTGAGGGGTGAGGGCAACGGGCGGCCCGCAGGCGTCAGGCCCGCGCCCCGTGCCCGCGAGGAAGTGAGCACCGTGATGTTCTGGTACGACCACGATGTCGGCGGCTGGGGCTGGTTCGTCATGTCGGCCGGGATGATCCTCTTCTGGGCCGTGCTCATCACGTTCGGTGTTCTGCTCTTCCGGGCACTGGCCCGACCGGACAGCACCGGGACGCCGGCCGTCCCCCCTCCCTCCGGATCGGCCCCTGAGCAACTGCTCGCCGAGCGCTTCGCCCGCGGAGAGATCGACGAGGACGAGTACAAGCGCCGCATGGCCGTCCTGCGCGCCGGCCACGGCGCCCCGCTCAGCAAGCGCTGACCGACGACAAGGCGGGCACACTCCGAGGAGGCCCGCGATGAACACCAACCGGCGCAACTACGGCCTGTACGCCGTCGCGGTCGCGATCGCCGTGGTCGGCGTCCTGGCCTTGGGCGTGCCGGTCGGCACGATCTTCCTGCTGCTGATCGTGCTGGCCTGCCCCCTGATGATGATGTTCATGATGCGCGGCATGCGCGATGACGGCGGCACCCAGGACGGCCACGACGCGTCCCGTCACGACCGCCCGGACGACGACCCGCCGACCAAGCACGCCCGTCCGCCGTACGGCACCGGGCGGACCTGACCGGCCGGGCCGAAGGACAGGAGGCCGCCCATGTCCGCGGTGATCGCCCCCGCTGCTCGGGGTGGCCCTCCTGGCCTGGCTCGTCTACGACACCGCCCGTCGGGCCATCCCGCATGTGTCCTGGTACCTTCCGCTCGCCCGGCTGCGCGGCCGCCGTGCCGCGCTGGAGGCCACCGAGCGGTGGCACCGGCCTGCTGCTGCACGGCCGCATCACGGCCGCCGACTACCAGGCCCGCATGGCCCGACTCGCCAACGGCGAGTGGCCCCCAGGCACCACCCGCCACGCGAACACGCGGGAAGGAGGCCGTCATGGCTGACGCCGCCTACGGCCTGTGGCCGCTGGTCGTCCTGACCATCTACCTGCTGGGCAGCTGGCTCGGCGCACGCTTCCCGCTGCTGAAGGACACCCACGCCGGAGGGCACCTGTGGAACGACCTGACCGGCTGGCGGGGCGACCCGCATCTGAGCCCCTTCCACCTGGCCAGTTACGTGGCCATCGGCGGCGGCTTCTGGCTGATCGCCACCGCCTGGAAGACCCTGCGCGCCGCCGCGCAGCGCGACGAGCTGGCCACCACAGGCACCGACGACCGGGGGCGGCACCCGCAGTACGACGGCTTCCTGCTCGTCATGATCGGGTTCCTGCTGCAGTGGCCGACCATCCCGACGCTGGTCATGTTCCCGGTCCTGGTGTACGTCTACGCCCGCCTGCCCGTGGTGAGGAGCGGGAGGTCGCCCAGCACTTCGGTGCCGACTGGGAAGCCTACGCGGCCCGCACCCCGCGCTTCGTCCCCCGCATCCGCAAGGCCCCGCCGTCGGCCGGCTCGCCTGACAATCCTGGACGGAGCCGGCGGCTCGGTAGCCTCACTCACCTCCCTGGAGGCTGACGTGTACGCCAACTCCACCGCGCCCTCGGCACGTTCACGGCGGAGCAGAGGGTCCGCACGTACCGCCGTCACCGGTGTGCTCGCCGCCGGCCTGCTGACGCTGTCCGGTTCGGTGGCGTTCGCGCACGGTGGCGAGGGGAGCGACCGGGCCTTCGATCTCGTACGGCAGGGCATCGCCTACCTGGTGACGAAGCCGCACGACACGATGGACATCGAGGACAAGATCAACGACGCGGTGAATGCCAAGGACACCTCGCACGTCGACCTGGCCTACGTCCGGCAGGCGCAGCAGGCGTTCAAGTCCGGTGACCTCCCCGCCACGCGCGTCCTGTTGGAGCGGTCGATCGGAGCCCGTGTGGCCACCACGCCCGCCGCCCCGGTGCCGATCGGCAGCCCGCTCCCGATCACCGGCACCGAGACCGGCACCCTTGTCGTGGCCGACCCGCTGCCGGGCCGCGGCGCGCTGCACGCCGGGGACTGGGGGCTGCTGGCCGGCAGCGTCGCCGTAGGAGCGGGGGGCGTCGCCTTCGCGATCCGTGTCCGCCCGCACGACACCCATGGGGGAGGAACGCCATGACCCGTATGGAATCGGCCCCCGCCGAACCGCCCGTCAAGCCGGAAGCCCCCGAACCGGCAGGCTGGACACGGCGCTTCATGGACGCCGTCGACGAGCGCCTGGGTATCAAGGCCATCCAGTACCCGGTGCCCTCCCACGCCAATACCGTCGCCTACAGCCTGGGCGGCCTGACCGCCGTCAGCCTGCTGCTCCTCATCGCCACCGGCATCGTGATGGCGCAGTTCTACAACCCGGACCCGGCCTTCGCGAACGAGTCCGTCCGCCACCTCGTACGCGCCGTGTACCTCGGCAAGTACCTGCGCGGCCTGCACTACTGGGCCGCCGAGGCCATGTACGTCCTGGCGATCCTGCACCTGCTGCGGATCTACTTCACCGGCTCGTACAAGCGCCCGCGCGAGGGCAACTACCTCATCGGCGTGGGCATGTTCGCGCTGATCATCGGCGCCATGTTCACCGGCACCGTGCTTAAGTGGGACCAGGAGGGCTACGAGGCGCTCAGCCACAACCTGGAGATCGGCAAACTGCTCGGCGGGCTGGGCTTCTGGTTCGGCTCCGACTTCTCGGGCCAGGTCCCGCTCCTGGTACGGCTCTACATGGCGCACGTGTCGCTGATCCCGATGCTGATCCTCGTGCTGCTGGTGCTGCACGCCCTGCTGGTGAAACGGCACAGCATCTCGCCGCGTCCGGACAACCCGGCCGAGTCCGGGGAGCCGTTCGAGCCCTTCACCCACCACCTGCGCCGCATCGGCGCCCTGGGCCTGATCCTGTTCTCGGTTCTGAGCGTGCTGGCGGTCGTCTTCCCGCCGGCCATCGGCTCCACTCCGGTCGAGGGCATCGAGGTCACCAAGCCGCCGTGGATGTACTGGTGGCTGTTCACCCTGGAGAACTGGATCGGCCTGTCCGGCATCCTGTGGGGCGCCGGCGTCCTGTTCGCCCTGTTGATTGCCCTGCCGTTCGTCGACCGCAGCCCAGAACGCCACTGGCGCCGCCGCCCGGTCGCGATGAGTCTCGGCGGCGCGGTGGTCGCCTTCCTGATCGTCCTGACGGTGTTGGAAGCCGTCACCACCCCGGCCCAGCATCTGATGGGAGGCTGACGCCATGCCCCGCGCCCAGGTGAGCCTGTGGCCCCTGACCGCCGTCGCCGTCCTGGCCGCCGGCGGCACCGCCCAGGCCCTCGCCGCCCCGGCATCCACGGCTGCGGACATCACTGTCGCCGTCGGCCTGTTCCTGCTCATGGTGAGTGGTGCCCTCCTCTACCGGGTCATGCGCCACCTTCTGCGGTCCTCGCCCCCGCCACACCCGTGAAGGGTTCGTCCCTGCCACAGGCCCGGCCCATCGCGAAGTGATGGACGAAGACCGGACCGCGGGCAACGATGCCGGACGGACAGAGGTGGTCATGAACCGCTCCCCCCACCACACGGCTGCGCTCTCTGACCAGGGCGGTCGGCCCACCACGGCTGGAGCCCGCCCCCCTGGTCATCACGGCGGCGGCCCTGAGCACAGGGGGTGTCGCCTGGCTCGCCGGTGACCAGAGGCTCGCCGACCTGCATACCTGGCCGGGGTGCTCATCGCGCTGATGCTGGCCACCGGTCGCACGCTGGAGGCGGCAGCGCAGCGGCGGGCCTCGCACGATCTGCGCGCGCTGATGGAGCACGCGCCCCACACGGCGCGCCGCCGGACAGCGGCCGGAGTCGCCGCGGTTCCGCTGGCCGAAGTCGCCGTGGGTGACCTGCTCGTCGTGGGTCCGGGCGAGGCCGTCCCGGTCGACGGGCGGGTGGAGGGCACCGCCGTGGCCAGCCTCGACGAGTCCGTACTTACCGGCGAGTCCCTGACCGTCGAGCGGGCGGCGGGCGACACCGTCCGCAGCGGGGTCGTCAATGCCGGCGGCGCCTTCGAGCTGCGGGCCGCGGCCACCGAGCAGCACAGCACGTACGCCGGAATCGTGCGACTGGCCAGGCAGGCCGGGGCCGAGTCCGCTCCCGTGGTACGGCTGGCCGACCGTTACGCGGCCTGGTTCCTTCCGCTCACCCTGGCGGTGGCGGGACTGACCTGGCTGCTCAGCGGCTCGGCGGTACGGGCGGTCGCAGGTGCTCGTGGTCGCCACCCCGTGTCCGCTGCTGCTGGCCGCGCCGGTAGCCATCGTCTCGGGGATCTCCCGTGCCTCACGCCTGGGAGTGGTCATGCGTGACGGCGGCGCCCTGGAGAACCTGGGCCGGGCCTGCACCCTGCTGCTCGACAAGACCGGCACCCTCACCCGCGGGCGCCCGCGGGTCCTCGACGTGGTCGCCGCACCGGGGTGGCAGCCGGCAGAGGTGCTGAGGCTGGCCGCCTCGGTGGACCAGTACTCGCCCCATGTCCTGGCCGAGGCGATCGTCGGCGCCGCGCGCGAGCGGAAGCTGGTCCTGTCGGTCCCGTCCCATGTCACCGAGAAGCCCGGCCGGGGTGCTACGGGCACCGTGAGCGGTCACCGGGTGGCGGTCGGCCGCCTCGGCACGTCCGGCGTCCGTCCTGGGCCGGGGCGGTGGACAACCGGGTGCTGCTCGATGGCACGTCCGTGGCCTGGCTGACCGTCGACGGATGTGCGGCGGGTGCGGTGCTACTGCGGGATCCCTTGCGCCCCGACGCCCCGCGCACCCTGCGCCATCTGCGGGCCGCGGGCATCGAGCGGCTGCTGATGCTGACGGGCGACCGCCCGGAGCCGGCCCGCGAGGTGGGCACCGTCCTCGGACCGGACGACGTCCGCGCCGGGCTCGACCCGGCAGGCAAGGTCGCCGTCGTACGGGCCGAACGCGAACGCGCGATCACCGTCATGGTGGGTGACGGCGTGAACGACGCCCCGCGCTGGCCGCCGCGGACATCGGTGTGGCGATGGGTGCGCGCGGCTCCACCGCCTCCTCGGAGGCCGCCGACATCGTGCTGACCACCGATCGCGTGGACCGGCTCGCCGACGCCGTCTTCATCGCCGTACGGGCCCGGCGGATCGCCGTGCAGAGTGCCCTGGGCGGGATGGCGATGTCCCTGGCCGCGATGGCCGCAGCCGCCTTCGGCCTGCTGCCGCCTGCAGCCGGTGCCCTGCTCCAGGAGGCCATCGATGTCGCAGTCATCGTCAATGCCCTGCGGGCACTGCGCGTCGGCCAGGCCACGCGACCGGCGCTGACGCCGGCCGCCGAGGCGCTCATCCACCGCTTCGCTTCGGAACACGACGACCTCCAGGACGTGCTCGAAGCGGTGCGCGGTGCCGCCGACCGACTCTCCGACGGTCCCGGCCCGCAGGCTCTCGCGGCCGTCGAGGAGGCGCACCGCCTGCTCACCGAACGGCTGCTGCCCCACGAGTACGCCGAGGAGCACGAGCTCTACCCCGCCCTCGCCCCCGCTCTCGGAGGCCCGGAGGCCACGGCCACCATGAGCAGGGCTCATACCGAGATCGAACGCCTCTCCCGCCGCATCGCCACCCACCTGCAGCTCGCCCGCGCCGAGGGCGGCCTGTCCCCCGGCCAGCTCGACGACCTGCGCTCCTGCCTGTACGGACTGCACACCGTCCTCCGCCCGCACTTCACACAAGAAGAGGAGAGCTACTTCTCGCTGGCCCAGTGAGGTTCTGCGGGGCCCGCTGCCGGCGCACTCCGCCCGGGAGGGCCACCCGGCCCGGCGCCGGGCCCGGTCAGCCCCTGTGCGGCCGGGACCCGGCGCCGGACGCTGAACGCGGGATCGTCCGGAGGGAGCGTTCGTGATGACCGGCATCCAGGAAGTCCCGGTGCATGCCCTGCTGGCCGACGGAACCACGATTCGCATACGGCAGGCGGGTCCGGCGGATCGTGAGGAAGTGCAGCGGCTGTACGAGGAGATGTCGCCGCAGAACCTGCGGCTCAGGTTCTTCTCCCTCAACCCGGCCTCCGCCCGGCAGGCCGCCGACCGGGTGGTCAGGGGCGAGCGTCCCGGCTACCGCGCGCTGGCCGCCGAGTGCGACGGGCGGCTCGTGGGCCTGGCCGAGTACGAAGTCCTGCCCGGCGGCAGCACCGCGGAGATCTCGGTGTCCGTCGCCGACGACTGGCATCACCGCGGGGTGGCCACCCTCCTGCTGGAACACCTCGCGGACGCCGCGCGTACGGCGGGTGTCACGGCGTTCAGGGCCGAGGCCCTGTCCGAGAACCACGACGTACTGAAGGTCTTCCACGACCTCGGGTTGCGCGTGACCCGCCGCTTCGACGGGCCCGAGGTGCACTGCACGGTCGAACTCACCGAGGACGAGAGGTACTTGAGCGCCGTGGACGCCCGAGGACGGCTGGCCGACATCGCCAGCCTGCGGCCGTTGCTGCGCCCCGGTTCCGTCGCGGTGATCGGCGCGGGCCGCACACCGGGGTCGGTCGGACGCGCCATCCTGCGGAACATCCACAACGGCTCGTACACCGGGCGGTTGTACGTCGTGCACCCCGAGGCCGCCGCGGTTGCCGGGGTGCACGCCGGCCGGTCCGTCGCCGGCCTGCCGCAGGTGCCGGACCTGGCCGTGATCGCCGTACCGGCCGCAGCCGTTGCCGAGGTCGCCGAGGAGTGCGGGAGGGCCGGCGTGCGCGCCCTGCTCGTGGTGTCCGCGGGCCTGGACACGCACCACAGCGGCGCTCTGCTGGACGCGTGCCGACGTCACGGCATGCGGCTGGTCGGCCCTAACTGCCTGGGCCTGGCCAACACCGAGGAGGACATCCACCTGGACGCAACGTTCGCCGCCCGGCACCCCGGGCCCGGCACCGCCGGGGTCGCCGTGCAGTCCGGCGGCGTCGGCATCGCGCTGCTGGACGGCCTGGCCCGGCTGGGCATCGGGGTGTCGACCTTCGTCTCGCTCGGCGACAAGTACGACGTCAGCGGCAACGACATGCTCCAGTGGTGGGAGAGCGACGGGCACTCCGACCTGGCACTGCTGCACCTGGAGTCCTTCGGCAATCCCCGCGCCTTCTCACGCACCGCCCGCAGGGTGGCCCGCTCGATGCCGGTGCTCACCGTGGACGCCGGCCGGTCCGAGGCCGGGCGGCGGGCCGCCACCTCGCACACCGCGGCGGCGGCCACCCCGACCATGACCCGTCAGGCCCTGTTCACCCAGGCCGGCATCACCGCCACCCGCACGATCGGTGAACTCCTGGACACCGCCGCCCTGTTGCATGCTCAGCCGCTGCCTCGCGGTACGAAGGTCGCCGTTGTCAGCAACGCGGGCGGGGCCGGTGTCCTGGCCGCCGACGCGTGCGCGGACGCCGGACTCGTCGTCCCTCCGCTCGCCGCCGACCTGGTGGACGAACTCCTCGCCGTGCTGCCCCGCGGCGCCACCGCGACCAACCCCGTGGACGCCACGGCGGCCGTCGGCGAGGAGCAACTGCGGGCGTGCATAGGCCTGCTGGCCCGGCACGGCGGCGTCGACGCGGTCCTGGTGAGCCTGGTCCCCACGGCGGTCGCGGCGGCCACCGGGGAGGATCTGGTGCGCGCCCTGACCTCGGCCCCGGGGTCGCTCCCCCGCCCTGTCCTCGCGGTGCTGCCCGCCCGGGCCGCCCGCGTCGAGCTGCTGCCCGCCACCGGCCGTGCCACCGTACCCGCGTACTCCGACGCCGAGGACGCCGCCCGCGCCCTGGCCCACGCCACAGCCCGCGCCTATTGGCTGTCCCGACTTCCCGGCACCGTACCGGAGTTGCCGGACGTGGCGACCGAGCGCGCCAAGAGCCTGACCGCCGCCTTCCTGGACACGCACCGGGAGGGAGGCTGGCTCGATCCGCAGGCAACAGCCGCACTACTCGGCTGCTACGGCATCCCGCTGATCCCCTGGGCCTGGGCCCGCGACGAGGACGAGGCGGTCGCCGCGGCGGACCGGCTCGAAGGCGCTGACGGACGGGTCGTCATGAAGGCGTACTGGCCAGGTCTGCTGCACAAGAGCGAGCAGCACGCCCTCCACCTCGGCCTTCAGAACGCCTCGCAGGTCAGGGCCGCCCACCGCGATCTGGTCACCCGGTTCGGCGACCGGATGACCGGAGTGGTCGTCCAGCCGCTCGCCGAACGCGGCACCGAACTGTTCGCCGGAGTCGTCCAGGACGAGGTCTTCGGGCCGCTCGTGGTGTTCGGCCTCGGCGGTACCGCGACCGAGCTGCTCGCCGACCACGCGGCCCGGCTCGCCCCGCTCACCGACCTCGACGTGCACGACCTGCTCACATCCCCACGGTGCTCCCCGCTGCTGTTCGGCTACGCCGGCAGCCCCGCCGTCGACCTCGGCGGCCCGGAACAGCTGCTGCACCGGCTCTCCCGGATGGCCTCCGACCTGCCCGAACTGGCGGAGGCCGACCTCAACCCGGTCCTGGCCGGCCCGCACGGCGTCACCACGCTCGACGCCCGCATCCGGCTCGTGCCGCGCCACCCCCACGATCCGTATCTGCGCAAGCTGCGCTGATGGTCCCTTCCCCTGACGGAGGTCAGCCATGAGCCCCACCAAGGTCGGCGCCGTCATGACCGACGACGTCGTCACGGTCGACTACGGCACCCCAACCGCCGCGCTTCGGCGGGCTCGGCCCCGCCGTGGCCGCCCCGATCGGCACGGGTGCGGGCGGCGTTCGAGGGGTGGTCCTGATGGCCCGGGAAGCCAGCCGGCCGGTCAGGCCGCCCCGCCGTCTCGTGGCCGGTCCTCTTCGTCGACCACCGGCAGCCGTTCGATGCCGTGCCGCGCCATCAGCCGGGCGGCCTCCGGCAGAGCTGCCTCCGCGGGGACCGTCACGGCGGGCGCCGACATCACCCCGCCTGCCGTACGCGCCCGGCTCCGGGCGGCGCTCTCGCGGGCAACGAGGCTCAGCTGTGGCAGTCGTACGCGGGGCTCCTCGGGGCCTGTCACCCCCCTGCCCCCGTAGGCGCGGGATCCGGCCCGCCGGGTCTCCCCCACCGTAGCCGTCCCCGGCGGATGACGGTACGCGAGGGGTGGCGACCGCCCTCCCCTCCGAGACATCGCCGGCGGCCCGCGCGAACGGGGCCGATCGGCCCGGTCACGGGGGCCGAGAGCACCTCGCCCGGCGGTGCCCCCGCGTCCGACGCTGGAACCGTACGCAGCCCGCGCAGTCCAGGAGTGCCGCCATGGTCCGTTACGTGTACGACTTCCAGGACGGCGGCCGGAACCTGGCCGACCTGCTCGGCGGCAAGGGCGCCAACCTGGCCGAGATGACCCGGCTGAGCCTGCCGGTTCCGCCCGGGTTCACCGTCACCACCGAGGCCTGCCGCGCCTTCCTCGCCACCAGCGAGGAGCCGGACGGCATGCCGGCGGAGATCTCCCGGCACCTGTCGACGCTGGAGACCGCCACCGGGCGGCGGCTGGGGCAGCCCGACGATCCACTGCTGCTGTCGGTGCGCTCCGGGGCACGGTTCTCCATGCCCGGCATGATGGAGACCGTCCTGGACATCGGCTTGAACGACGCCTCCGTGCTCGGTCTCGCCAAGGTGTCCGGGAACGAGCGCTTCGCCTGGGACTCCTACCGCCGGCTCGTCCAGATGTACGGCAGCACGGTGATGGGCGTCGACCCGGCCCTGTTCGACGAGGCCATGACCCTGCTGAAGGAGGCCCGCGAGGCACCCGACGACCTGCACCTGGACGCGTCCGACCTTGCCTGGCTGGTAGGAACGTACAAGCGGGTGATCCGCGACAAGACCGGCCACGACTTCCCGCAGTCCCCCGCCGCACAGCTGCGGCATGCGATCCTCGCCGTGTTCCGGTCCTGGAACGCAGGACGCGCCCAGCTGTACCGGCGGCGCGAGCACATCCCGGACGACCTGGGCACCGCGGTCACCGTGCAGCGCATGGTGTTCGGCAACCTCGGCTCCGACTCCGGCAGCGGCGTCGCCTTCACCCGCGATCCGGCCACCGGACTGCCCGGCCTGTACGGCGACTACCTGCCGAACGCCCAGGGCGAGGACGTGGTCGCGGGTATACGCGACACCGTGCCCCTCTCCGAGCTGGAGCGGCTGGACCCGCGCTCCTACCGTCGACTCCGCGACCACGCGGGCACCCTGGAGCGGCACTACCGCGATCTGTGCGACATCGAGTTCACCATTGAACGCGGCACCCTGTGGATGCTGCAGACCCGGGTCGGCAAGCGCACCGCCGAGGCCGCTTTCGCCATCGCCGCGGAACTGGTCGGAGAGGGGCTCATCACCGCCGACGAGGGCCTGAACCGGGTGCACGGCGAACAACTCGGCCGGCTGATGTTCCCCCGCTTCGACACCGGCAAGGCCGGCGCGGCGATCGCCCACGGCGTACCCGCCTCGCCCGGCGCGGCGGCCGGTGCGGCCGTGTTCGACTCCGCGGAGGCCGTACGGCGTGCCGCTGCCGGTGAGCAGGTGGTGCTGGTGCGCGAGGAGACCACGCCCGACGACCTGCCCGGCATGGTCGCCGCGCAGGCGGTGCTGACCAGCCGGGGTGGCAAGACCAGCCATGCGGCCGTCGTAGCCCGCGGGATGGGCCGGGTCTGCGTGTGCGGCGCGCAGGACATCAGCGTCGACACCGGGGCCCGGCGGCTCACCGCCCGGGACGGCACGATCGTCGAGGAGGGGACCGTCATCTCGGTGGACGGCTCCACCGGTGCCGTGTACGCCGGGGCCGTGCCGCTGGTCGCCTCGGCGACGATGCGCTACCTGGAATCCGGAGAGCAGGCGGACAGCGTGGTCGCGGCCGTTGCCCGAGCCCTCGAACACGCCGACGTGGTGCGGCGGCTGGAGGTCCGGGCGAACGCCGACACGCCGGAGGATGCGACGCGGGCCCGGCGGTTCGGGGCCCAGGGCATCGGGCTGTGCCGCACCGAGCACATGTTCCTTGGCGAGCGGCGCAGGCTGGTGGAGGAGATGATCCTTGCCCGCACGGACGCCGATCGCGAACGCACGCTCGCCGCTCTCCTGCCGCTCCAGCGGCGGGACTTCTCGGCCATCCTGGAGGCGATGGACGGCCTGCCGGTCACCATCCGGCTTCTCGACCCGCCGCTGCACGAGTTCCTGCCCGGCCGCACGGGCCTGGCCGTGCGCGTCGCCGCCGCCGAGGCCGCGGGCGGGCAACCGGACGCCCACGACGTGGAGTTGCTCGACGCGGTGAACCGGATGCACGAGGAGAACCCGATGCTCGGCCTCCGCGGTGTGCGGCTCGGTCTGGTGGTGCCCGGCCTGGTCGCGATGCAGGTCCGGGCCGTCGCCGAAGCGGTGGTCGAGCGGACGCGGGCCGGGGGCTCCCCGCGGGCGGAGATCATGGTGCCGCTCGTCGGAGCCGTCGAGGAACTCCGGCTGACCCGCGAGCAGGTGGCCCGCGTGCTGGCCGAGGTCGGCGACGAGGCCGGCATGCCCGTCCACTGCCCCGTCGGCACGATGATCGAGCTGCCCCGGGCCGCGCTCACGGCCGGCCGGATCGCCGAGGAAGCCGAGTTCTTCTCCTTCGGTACCAATGACCTCACTCAGACCACCTGGGGTTTCTCGCGCGACGACGTGGAGGCCGCGTTCTTCTCGGCGTACCTCGACAAAGGCGTCTTCGCCGCCTCGCCCTTCGAGACGCTCGACCGTGAGGGCGTGGGCCGGCTCGTCCGGATCGCCGTCGAGGAGGGCCGAGCAGTCCGGCCCGAGCTGCAGACCGGCGTCTGCGGGGAGCACGGCGGCGACCCGGAGTCGATCCACTTCTTCCACACCGCCGGCCTGGACTACGTCTCCTGCTCGCCGTTCCGGGTCCCGGTGGCCCGGCTGGAGGCGGGCCGGGCCACGCTGGGCGACGTCGACACCGGTGACAGCAGATGAACGGAGCCTGGGACGACCGGCCCCGGACCGAGGACCGAGGGCCGAACGGCACTGGAGAGGCACAAGGCCAT
>NZ_JBSFVU010000045.1:0-36826 GCF_053592475.1 Streptomyces sp. NPDC002671 | reverse complement strand
CCGCGAGCACACCCCAGCCGAACACGGTCAGTCACCGGACTCCGACGCCGAGGGCGACACACAGCCCGGTTATCCATTGCGTTGGAGGCGTGGCCACGCCGCCTTGGGGAGCCCCACTTAGCGTGGCGTTCCACCGCCAGTCTTCCAAGTATCCGGCCCTGAGCATGGCCCGGATCAGCCGCAGGAACCGGCCATCGTGGATCTTCTCCCCGAGGATCGTGAACATGACCTCGTGGTCCAGGCTGCCGAAGCAGTCCGTTGTCGACCAGGTAGCGAACCGCGTCCAACATCGCGCGGTGGCAGTACGCCTCCGGCTGCCCACCCCGCATGCGACATGTCCGAGGGATACCGGCGCTCGCGCACCCCGCGGTCGCCGGCGTTCCCGAACCGGTGAGCCAGACAGTCACACGCAAGAGTGACCGAAGTGGACCCCGCTCCCACGATGCCGTACAAGCGCGACAACAGGGCTGCCTAGACCGCTCGTTGGCTTCGACACCATTCGAGCTACCAACAGGCCCTGCTCTCATGCACGGCCGTCGCCACAGTCACCCGATCGAGACTCCCGTTCAACCGGCACCCCTCAAGATCGGAACGACAACAGCCACTTACCCGTTGCCAGTGCCAGGGAGGCGTTTTCCGGCCCTTGGCGGTATCGCCCGCCGACCACAGGCTGCCCGGGGCATGTCGACCACGCCCCGCTCCGTCGCGGGTACGAGGCCGCCGCGGAATCGGCTGGTCGCGGGGAGTTCAGGCGTAGGCGTCCTCGATAACGACTCGTCGCACTGTGCGCAGCGACGCCCTGAGACTGTCCAGATCGGTCGAGCCGAGAGCGAGGCGGAGCGCCTGTGGTGTGTGCTTCGAGGTGGTGAAGGGCTCCGCGGTGCTTACCGAGATGTGCTGGCGCGCGAGGGTGGCGGTCAGGCGATCGGCGCGTGCGTCGTCGGGCAGCGACAGCCATGTGAAGTAGGACGAGGGGTGGCTGATGAGTGGTAGGCCTGCCAGTTCTTGTCTGGCGAGTGCTTGGCGGGCCTTGGCATCGTCTCGTTTCTGCGCTTCCAAGTGCTCCACCGTGCCGTCCTCGAGCCAGCGGCAGGCGATCGCGGTGGTGAGGGCCGGGGTGTTCCAGGTGGTCGCCCGAATCGCGCGTTCGAGCGACGGCACCCTGGACGGCGGGGCGACGACGAAGCCGACCCGGAGCCCGGTGGCGATGCTCTTGGACAGTCCCGAGACGTAGACGGTGATGTCCGGTGCACTTGCGGCCAGAGGCGGTGGAGGGTCCTCGACCAGGTAGGCGTATGCGGCGTCTTCGATGATGAGCGGACCGTGCTGCCGAGCGATCTCGATCAGACGGCTGCGGTCAGTTGCTGACATGACCCACCCCAGAGGGTTGTGCAACGTTGGCATGGTGTAGATCGCGCGCACAGGGCGGGTCGCGCACAGCTTCTCGAAGGCATCGAGATCCGGCCCGTCGGTGGTTGTGGGTATGGGCTCCAGGTCGAGATGAAAGGCATGCGCGAGCACCTTGAAACCCGGGTAGGTGAGTGCGTCGACCGCGACGACGTCGCCGGCGTTGAGCGCGGCCATGACGGTGATGGCCAGGCCGTGCTGCGCACCGCTGACGACGAGGATCTCATCCGCGTCCGGAGTGATTCCTCGACGCCGCAGGTGCCGTGCGATCGAGGCCCTGTCCTGGGAACGCCCTCGATGTGGTTGGTAGCGCAGCAGCGAGTCGAGTTCACCAGAGGTGGCCACCTCTCGCAGAGCCTGCCGTAGGAGATCGGCTTGGCCGGGCAGCGACGGATAGTTGAAGCTGAGGTCGACCGCATCCGCGGCGACGACTTGCTGATCGATGCCGTGACCGGCGGGAACCGCGATGTCACGCACGAACGTGCCGCGGCCCTGCTCCCGGCTTACCAAACCCATCGCTTCCAGCTCGGCATACACCCGGGTCGCGGTCACCACGGCGATGCCCTCGCGGGCGGCGAGCCCGCGGTGTGTCGGCAGCCGCACGCCTGCAGCGAGCCGGCCTGTCCGGATGTCGGATGCGAGCGCGTCGACCAGGATTTTGTACCGCGAGGCTGCCACGCACCGAATTGTATCCATGACAATTCTTTGACTGTCCTGTTCGCGTGTTCTTACCGTCCGTCAGGACCCACTCATCCGGAAGGACAGCCGCCGTGCACATCGCCATCCTCACCTTCGAGGGCTACAACGAGCTCGACTCCCTGATCGCGCTCGGTGTGCTCAACCGCATCAAGACCGACGACTGGCGCGTCACCATCGCCACCCCCAGCCCCAAGGTGACGTCGATGAACGGGGTGGTCATCGACCAGATGTCGACCCTTGAGGAGGCATGCGCCGCTGACGCCGTCATCGTCGGCAGTGGCATCGCTACGCGCGAGGTCGTCGAAGACCAGGCGATCATGAACACCCTGCGCGGCCTGGACCCCTCGCGCCAACTCATCGCCGCGCAGTGCTCCGGCGCTCTCGTGTTGGCCAAGCTCGGCTTGCTCGACGACATCCCCGCCTGCACCGACCTGACCACCAAGCCCTGGGTCATCGCCGCCGGCGTCGAGGTGCTCAACCAGCCCTTCTACGCCAAGGACAACATCGCCACCGCCGGCGGCTGCCTCGCCTCGCACTACCTCGCCGCCTGGATCATCGCTCGCCTCGAGGGCAACGACGCCGCCGAAAGCGCACTGCACTATGTCGCCCCGGTCGGCGAGAAGGAGGAATACATCGAGCGCGCGTGGCGCAACATCACCCCCTACCTGCCCGCTCCCACACCGACGCTCGTCTGAAACAACCAGTCGCAAGCAGTGAGACTGAGTTGCGGTGTGGGCGGGGCATGGTCAGGACCACGGGGCGTCCCAGCGGTCTTCGGCGTAAGGTGTGTCGGGGTGCAGCATGGCGGACAGGCAGCGATGCAGGCCGTTGCTGTTGGTGTTCTCGGCCGCACGCATCCACGGCAGCGGCGCCATCAGCCGGTCTGTCTCGTGGGTGGCGAAGTCGTCCAGCATGGCGCGCAGTTCGTCCGGGACCGGTAGGTCGATGAGGCACATCCACCCCAATGCGGCGCTCACGCGTACCTCGCGCGGCCGTGTGGGGTCGGGCCAGCAGGTCCGCATCCACACCACCGTCCGCGAATCCTGGTGCGCCCGGACCAGTTGCGCAATCGCCAGTACCAGGCCCACGCGTACGGCCGAGTCGTGTTCGGGGTCGTGGAGCAGGGGCAGGAGGAGATCGGTGTCCGCGGCGATCGCGTCGCGGGCGGCCTGCACGGACCATTGGCGGGCCTCGCCGCTGGGGCGTCGTCGCGCGGGTGGCCGGCGGTCATCGCTGGGGGTCCTCGCCGCCGTCGGTCCCGTCGCCCTGGTCCTCGGTCCGCTGGGCGAGGAACCGGGCGAAGCTGCGGTCCGCGCGGGCGATCAGGGCCGGGGAGGGGACTCCGTAGACGGGCGACTGGAGGCCGGGGCGGTGGTGTCCGTGTGTGCGCGCATGGGCCCCGCCTCTCCGACTGGTGGTCCGTCGGTGCCTCGACGCTACGCAGCTGCGGGCCGCGCCCTCAACGAAGTTGCGGAGAATTGCGGAGGTTCACTCCAGGGCGTCGATCGCGGCCCGGATCAGGGCGCGGGCGGCATCGCCGTACACGGCCGTCTCCGCGAGTCCGGCGAACGCCTTCGCGTAGTCGGCGAGTTCGCGCGGCTGCTTCACCTTGATCTCCGCCGTCAGCGTCTCCACCACGGCCTGGACGTCGCCTCCGTACCCAAGCGCCGGGACGGCCGTTCCCTGCCGCCGATGTGACCTGGTCTCCGATGCCGTCGGAAGGATCTCGCGCGTCGAGGCTGCGACGTCACTGTGCCGGTTCCGCCGGTATCGAGGCCGGGTTCGAGTGGGGGGCGGTGAGGGGCTCGGCTGGCTCGGGGGCCTGTTCAGGTGCCCGAAGCCGGTTCTGTCCCGCGTCGCGCGTATTTGACAGGTGCAGTCGTCCTGGGCCCGTTCAAGTGCCGTTCAGCGCACAACCATCAGCCGTTTCCGCGTGTCTCACAGATGAATCACATCCGCGCGCACGCGTTTCGATATCGCTCGCGCTTTGAGGAGGAACCGTGGGCATCCGCCGACCCACCATATCGACCGCCATGGCCGCCGCCTTGATCGGGTCGTTCGGCGTGCCGATCGTCGCGGGCACCGCGTCTGCGAAGGACGGCGCAGCCACCGTGCGCGAGGACTTCGACGGCGACGGCTACCAAGACATCGCCGTCGCCGCCCCCGGCGCGAAGGTCGGTGGGCATGCCTGGGCCGGCTACATCACGATCAGCTACGGCTCGCCGCACGGCCTCGACCCCGCGCGCACCACGGTCATCACCCAGGACACCCCTGGTGTGCCCGGCGCCTCCGGTGACAACCACGTCTTCGGCTACGCGATGATCTCCCGCGACCTGGATGGCGACGGCCTGACCGACCTGGCCGTGGTCGCCCGCGGTTACCGACCGGAGAACAACGTCAACGGATCGGTGATCGTCCTGTGGGGCCGAAAGACCGGCATCTCCGGCCAGGGCGCCGTCCGCATCAGCGCACCGGCGAACGCCCAGGTCGGCGATGACATCACCGCGGGCGACTTCGACGGCGACGGGCACACGGACCTGTTCATGGGCAACGGTGAGGACTACGACTACCACGACGTGCTCTACGGCCCCTTCGGCCGCGACGGCGTCCCCGCCCGCGAGCAGCAGGTGAAGGTGTACAGCACCGACAACTCCATCAACTCCACCGCCGCGGGGGACTTCAACGGCGACGGCATCGAGGATCTCGCGACCTTCTACGTCTACGAGAACCACGCCGAGGGCGGCAAGCTGTGGCTCGGCACCAAGACCGGCCTGTCCACCGTCCCGCAGCGGCTGACCTCCGCGGACGGTGCCGTCGTCGCCGACTTCGACCGGGACGGCTACGCCGACCTCGCCACCCGGATCTTCCCGAACGGCGACACCGAGGGCACCGAGGAGGACCCGGGCACCGTCAAGATCTACTACGGTTCGCCGTCCGGCCCCGGCCAGACTCGTACGCAGACGGTCACGCAGAACACGGCGGGCGTGCCCGGGGTGAGCGAGAAGGGCGACCAGTTCGGCGGGCGGCTGAACACGGGCGACGTGAACGGCGACGGATATCCCGACCTGGCCGTTGGCGTCCCCGGCGAGGCGATCGGCTCGAAGGCGAAAGCCGGCGCCGTGGTGCTGCTCAAGGGCGGCAAGGGCGGGCTCACCGGCAAGGGCGCGCAGGCGTTCAACCAGGACACGACGGGAGTGCCGGGTGTCGCGGAGTCCGGCGACGTGTTCGGCGGGTCGCTGCGACTGCTCGACGTGACGGGTGACGGCAGGGCGGACCTGGTCGCGGGTGCGCCGGGCGAGAACCTGGGCAGCGTCGTGAACGGTGGCGCGGTGTGGCTGCTGCGCGGCGCCGCCTCCGGCGTGACGGCCTCGAAGTCGGTCGCGGAGAACCCGACGCACATCGGGGCACCGGCGGCGAAGGCATTGTTCGGCGAGAACCTGAGCGGCGACAACGGCCCCGGAGTGATGATCCCCTAGAGCCCGCGACACGATCACGAGCGGGCCCGCAGCAGCGTCGCCTCGGGGACGTGCCCAACGCTCCTCGGGCGCCGTTCGCTCAGCCAGTAGCCCAGCGCCGCGGACGGTAGGAACAGACTTGGTCTGCCCGCACTTCACTCCCCGCAGCTGGCGCCAGCTGCCCTGCGAGCATGGCCTCCCTCTACGCCCCCGCCAGCCGCTACCACGGTCTGAGCCCCAACGCCCAAGACCTTCTCGCCACCGTCACCAACACCACCATCGATGCCGTGCAGGCCGCCCACAAAGCCGACCTCGCCGACTGGGCGCGCGAGCAGCAGCTTCGCGACCACCCACCCGGACATGGCCGTCCTCGACGCAGACCTAGACCGCATCAGGCACTGCCCCTGACCTGGAACTGACGAGTCAAACGACTTGCGGAGCGGTGGCTTGCGCTGCTCGTGCTCCCTGGTGCGTTGCTGTTCGCCACCGCCATGGCAGGCGTATTGGGGCACACTCATCCGTTCGATCTCGACCGTCTGGTCCACCGTGCCGACGGTGTGGCCGGCACGCCCCATTCGACCGGCCGGCTCGTGATCGCCGTCGTGGCCTTCCTCCTTGCCTCCACTGGCGCCGGTCTGGCTGCCGAGGGGTGCGGGTCAATGATCGAACGGTGTTGGCTGGCCGCAGACTGGTCCAGCTGGCCGAGGCCGGTGCACCGTCTGGTCCACAACCAGATCCAGAGCCGCCAGGCGCGCTGAAGCGAGAGGAACGACGCCTACCAGACCGAGCGCAACGCTGCCGAATTCGCGGGTGGTGCTGTAGCCGACTCCTGCCGCCGCCGGCAGCGCAGCCACCCCAAGGGGTACCACGGCATCAGTGCGCTGGCCTCATCAACCGGCGCTCAGGCCGCCGCCTCGGCGAGACAGCGCCGGGCGGCTGGCGCCGAGTCACCGCTCCGCGGGTCGCCGACGTGTAGCGAGGGACAACCCGACACCGGCTCATGCCAGCCTCACCCTGCCGATACCGAATCCGGTCCCCGAAGCCACTCTGCCGAGGAGCGGTACACCCTCACCGGAAGCCCCGCCCCGTCCCGGTCAGCGGACTGACCGCCTACCACCGCGACCTGGTGGACCACATCCGGTGCGGCAGCGGCCACCGCCTCCTCCGTTTCCGCGAGGTAGCCAGTGGCCTCGATCGTCCGGGTGAGGACGCCTCGGATCAGGGCCGGTCGTCTCGCCGGCTCCCCGCAACCCGCGCCACGGCGCGGACGCCACCAGGCGTTCGGGCCGCCTGTGCCAGGGCAGCATCTCCGACACCGCGGGAACCCGTCCCAGCGACTCGCCCCTCTCCGCGCCGAGTCTGGCCAGATCCATCCGCGCCGACCGACTGCAACGCGAGGTCCAGCCGCCGCGCGTACAGCTCCTCCGGGCCCAGCCCAGTGCCCACCTGGGCCGCGACAACGTCATCAGCTCGACGGAAGGCACACAAGTGACCGCCATGTCACGGGTGCCGGCGTCCGTGAGGGACAGTCACGCGGACAGGCTGTGCGAGTCGCCTCCGGCGATGGCCGACACCCCGCTCACGCCGGTCACGGTGACCGGGTTGTTGCTGTCAGGGACGGTGCTGCCGTCACCGAGCTGGCCGAACTGGTTGAGGCCGAAGGTCAGGACGTCGCCGCTGGTGAGCAGGGTCAGCGTGTGCTCGGCACCGGCCGCGACTCGCGCTACGCCAGCCAGTCCGACCGCCGTACCGGCGACGACCGGGACGCTGCTGTCGCTGTTGGCACCGTTTCCCAGCTGGCCGTCCCCGCCGGCGCCCCAGGTCTGCACCGTGCCGTCGTCCAGCAGGGCCACACTGTGGTCACCCTGGCAGCCGGCGGCGACAGCGGCCACGGAGGTCAGGCCGGAGACCGTGACGGGGGTGTTGCTGTCCATGTTCGTGCCGTCCCCCAGCTGACCGAACTTGTTCCAACCCCACGCCACTACCTCCCCGTCGCCGGAGATCGCCAGGCTGTGCAGGCCGCCGGCGGCGATGCCGAGCACGTTGACGAGGCCGGACACCGTGACGGGGACCGGACTGCCGGTGTTCGTGCCGTCGCCGAGCTGTCCCTGCGCATTCGCGCCCCAGGCCACAACGGTGCCGTCGTTCAGGAGGGCGAGACTGTGAGCGCTCCCCGCCCGGACGGCGATCACGTCGTTGAGGCCGGGGACCGGGACCGGCGCAAGTCTGTTCACGAATGTGTTGTCCCCGAGCTGACCGGACGAGTTCGCTCCCCACGCCACGACGGTGCCGTCGTCCAGCAGCGCCAGGCTGTGCTCCCCGCCCGCTGAGATCGCGTCGACGCCGTCGAGATTGAGCACGGCGACCGGCACGTTGCTGTCGTTGACCGAGTTGTCGCCCAACTGCCCCGCGCTGTTGGTTCCCCAGGCGCGGACGGTGTGATCGTCCAGCAGCGCCAGGCTGTGACTGCCTCCGCCGGCCACGGCGGTGACGGTGTCGGAGGCGGCCAGGGCGACCGGCACGGGGACGTTGCTGTCGGTGTTCGTGCCGTCTCCCAGCTGCCCCCCGCCGTTTGCTCCCCACGCTTCCATGGCTGTCTCCATTTCTCAGGTCTTGCTGTCGCCCGGCTTGGGCGGACAGATGTCCGGCACCTCGGTCAGGGGTGAGGTGCGCAGGATGCGGCAGGTACCGAGGCCGTCGGCCAGCGGCTCCTGTCGGTCGCCGCGCCGCTCGCCCGGCTCCGGCAGCATCTCCACGGCCAGGACACCGAGCGCGGCGTCGGGCGGCAGGCCGAGGGCGCGGAGTCGGCGGCGGATCTCGTCGTAAGGGAAGATGACGGCGCTCTGCGGGAACCGGCGGTCTCCGCGGAAGCCCTCCCACTCGCGGGGAGTTCCGGGCCCCGACAGCGTGTACAGCAGGACGTTGCGCCAGTCCCGGCCGTCAGCCTGGGCCACCCGGGCGTAGAGCAGGGCGCTGATGGTCGTCTTCGGCGGGAACGGGCGCACGTCCCTTCCCTCGGAGGCGGATCCGGCGTGCGGAGCCGACACCCTGACCGCTCGCGGGGTGCGCGAGACCGCGCAGCGCAACTGCGGTGTGGGGTGCTGTACACCGGCCACCCGCAGCGGCAGCCCGAAGCGGCCGGCCGCCGTGCTCCAGCGTGAGCCGTCATGGCCGACCCGCACCTCGTACACGAAGAATCCGAACAGCTCCGGGGAGTCGGGGTCCATGCCCTCCGGCAGCGGCAGCAGACAGTGCCGGCGGTCGTCCGAAGTGATGAGTTCCCGCATCAGCGTCAGACCGGCGAAGTCGTTGGAGGCGCCCGGGGTGATGACGCGGATGGGCTCGTCGATGCAGAGCGGCGGCTCCGCGGGATCGGGGATCTCCAGGTCGTCGTCCAGGAGCATGGGGTCGGGGCCGTAGGCGAGGACGCGCGCGAAGTAACGGTCCTGGTCGTCCTGCGGTGGTTCGGCGAACTCCAGGTAGAGGCTGCGCCGGCGCGCGTCGGTGGTGGCGTATCGGCTCTGGTCGCGCACGTAGGCGCTGGCGGCGAACCCCGCGGACACCAGCTGCGGCACCTGGGTGGGTGGCGTGGTGATCGGGAGGGTCAGCGTCCATTGCCGGGCCGGATCGGTCTGCGCCGGCTGGGTCCGGAACACCGGTATCAGGGTGTAGGAGACCTCGGTCCGCGCGGGTGGCTTGCCGCCGCCGGGCTTCGGGTCGAACGCGTCGAGGAACAGGATGTCGGTGTGCTCCCGGTCGGGCTGCTGAATGGCTGCCCGGCTCACAGTGCGCGGGAGTTCGAGTGAGCCGACGGTGACGTTGTCGCGGCGCAGCTCGAAGGCCACAGGAGCCAGGGCGTCCCAGGTCCAGTCGCGGTCCACGGTCAGCCGGACGCAGACGAGCCACTGGCGCGTCAGGTCGTCCCTGGTGGCGAACGTGACGGAGGCGCGGTCGGGTGCGGTCACCTGGCGCAGCCCCGCTGTCGCGCCGATCACGAGCCGCCGGCCGGCGCGCGCCGAGAGCGTCAACCCCTCGCGTGCCAGTCCGAGTTCGCGCGCCAGCCGGTCCACCAGGTCCGACGGCGCGTCATGCCGGAGACCCGCCGCGGCGAGCTGCGCCGCCAGGTTGGGGGTGGCCAGGGCGTCGGGCTGGAGGAAGACGGCCTGGATCTCGGGACCGTCCGACGGAGGCTTGAGGAGCGCCGTCTCGTCGCGCGAGGGCGCGCGCAGGTAGACACTGACCGGGACGGCGCCGTTGCGCGACTCCTGCGAACCCCAGTAGGCGAGCGTGGGGTCCTCGCGGCCGACGGCGGTGAGGACGAGGCGGACGTCGCGCGCGGTGGGCAGCCGCAGCGGCTCGGTCGCGGTCAGGACGATGTTCTTCAGCGCGCCGGCGCTATGTACGTCCTCGAAGACGGCCCGGAGCGTCAACGGGTGCTCGGGGGCGGGGTCGTACTCCCGGAGCACAGAGTAGAGCGGTTCGAACGGCTGCCCCGTGTCGGAGTCCGCGGCAGGGTCGCCGTCGACCGTGCGGACCAGGACGTCGACGCGCAACTGGGTGACGTCCGGGTCGGGCAGGGCAGCCTCGCGTTTGCCGTCCTTGGCAGCGGCCACGTCCGCGAGCAGCGAAGTCACGGCGTTCGGCAGCCCGGTGTACACCACGTCGGGGTAGCCGAGCGGGGGGCGCAGGATGTCGTAGCTCGCCGTCCGTCCGTCGGGCCCGACACCGCCGCCCGGGGCGACCCGCACGGCGCCCGGGGGAACGAAGCGGCGGAACGGCACGACGGCGGTCGGCGCGGGCGCGGTGTCGTCCTGCCGGTCCGTCACGACGGGGCCGCCACCGGTCAGATCCGTCATGCGCACCCGGAACCGGTAGGTGCGCCCGTAGCGCAGCGGAACGCTGTCCGCGTCCACGGCCTCGTAGACCGCGGCCACGACCGGCGGGGCATCGCCGAGGCGGAAGGGGGTACGGTCGCGGACCACGAGCGATCCGCCGGTCCAGGCGGTGAAGTAGCTGGGCAGCCAGAACTCCCCGTCGGGCTGGAAGGTGTGGTTGACCGGGTTCGTCTCGACGCACAGCTCGCCGTCGAAGTGGCCGAAGGCGATACCCGCCAGTTCGAGGTCACCGGTGACATGCGTGAGCGAGTGCCAGTCGTCGAGCGGATCGTCGTCCTCGCACACGTCGACGCGGTAACCGGCCACGCCGAGCGGCGCGTCGGGCGACGGCAGGGAGTTGTCGAGAGCGTTCACACCGAACTGCCGGTTCAGCCAGACCGTCACCTGTTCGTCGTCCCAGCCGAGGCGGATGCCGGTGTCCTTGACCGGGGCGAGGCCCCCGGGAGGCGGCTCGGGGTCGTGCTCGACCTGCGCGGCGCTACGGGGCTGCGCGCCGTGCACCACCCGCGCGAATCCGCTGTCGTAGGCCTCGGCCTCGGCGAACACCTCGTCGAAGGTGCCGACCCCGGTGACGGGGAACAGCACAGGCGCGAAGACCGGACGTTCGGGGGCGCCGACGAGCGGCGGGATGCGTGCGGCGAAGCGCGCGAGGAGGCCTGGATCATTGTCCGCCGCGGTTCGGTAGGCGCTGGTCGCGGCGAGGTCCGCAAAGAGGTAGCCGCCCTGCGCGAAGGGATCGGCGCCGGTGAGGTGGAGGGTCCTGTCGTGGATGAGGCCCAGCTCGCGGGCGAGCAGCGGCTGGCGGAGCACGAAGGCGATCACTTCCTCCCATTCGAGGCGAGGGTCGGGCGTCTTGGGCGGTGACGCCTTGAAGGGGGCCTTGAGCGCGCAGGTGTAGGAGTGGTCCGTGACGAGATACGGGGAGCGCGGCTCGATGTAGCGGGTCGCCGCGCGGTAGCTGTGCGGCAGGAACTTCCGTACGGCGGCGGGCGCTTGTTCGGTCGGTGCTGTGGCCGGGCGGATCTCGAACGTGGCGGCCAGGGCCTCGAAGAGCGCGCGCCGGTGGACGGGCTGTGCGCCGGTGAGCGGGATCCGCTGGGCCGCCGGGAGCGTCGGCAGCGCGGCGAGCGTCGGAACGACCATGGCGTCGAGGACGAGATCGGCGTCCGCGAAGGGCGTGACCGTCACGTCCAGAGGTGTCAGCGGGTCGCCCTGGGGCAGCACGAGCACGGTCAGCGAGAGCGAGGGCGGCTGGCTCTGCGGCAGCCATCGCTGCGGGAAGACCAGGAGGTTCAGCGGCGCGCTGTTGATGGCCATCGGAGTCTCCGCGATCGGGGTAACGGATGGATCCGCGATCAGGGCGGTACGGGAATCAGCCCGGCCTTGGCCGCGCCGAGCACCATCTGCCAGGTGACCGTGACGTCGAAGCTGGCGTGGAAGGACTTCCGCTTCTTCACCAGCCAGGCGGCGGTGACGGTGCCGGCGACGAGGATGTCCCCGCGCAGCGTTACCCGGGGGTCGTCCAGCTGGACCCGTTGGACGATGAGGCGGCCCTCGACGGTGAGGCTGAAGCCGAGCAGACCGGACAGGAGCTTGGCGCGGCCTTCCATGCCGAGCACGATGCCGGGCTGGAAGGTGCCGTCCAGTCCCACGAAGTAGCCGTACTTCACCCCGGCTTCGAGGTCGACGAGGCCCGGGACGATGGTGCCACCCACGGAGCCCGCCGTGCAGGCGTCCAGCTCGACGGCGCTCTTGCCGGTGTCGTCGGCACGGACGAGGAAACGCAGCCGCCCTCCGCCGTAGATCCCGGGGAAGACCTCCTGCTGGTACTCGCCGGTGATCTCCAGGAAGACGGCGCCGCCCACCTTGGCCGCGAGGAGGTCGGCGGCGAGTTCGGCGCCGACCTTCAGGTGGCCGCGGAGCTTGCCCATGCCGCAGTCCACGGCCTCGCCCTGCTCGCCCTCGACGGCGAAGTCCGCCAGGGCGGACAGGCGGAAGCCGGTGCCGTCCCGGCAGGCCGACACGTGCAGGGGACCGAGATCTCCTTCCGGTGACGGAGCCAGCGCGCTCAGCAGCTGCAGCACATCGGCGACAGGCTGGAGTGGCCCCTGTACCTCGATCCCGAGGTCCGGGAAGGCGGTCGGGCCGGTGGTGGGCGAGTGGATGTCGTGGACGAGAGCGAGGATCTCGCCGAGCGGCTCGAAGCGGAGCAGCTGGCGTACCCTCGCGAGACCGATCTTCCAGCCGTCGTCCGAGGCGATCTCGAAGCCGGTGTGCCCGCCCTGGTACAGGGCGTACGCAGTCCAGGAACCGGCGTTCACCAGTTGCTGTTTCCTCTCGGAGGCCGCGGGGAACGACACGGTGCCCGGTACGAACCTCAGTGCCCCGGAGGCGAGGGACAGCGGGTACGTCCTGTCGAACTTGATGGCGTTCTGGGGTGGCGGGAACAGCCCACCCGAGCGCAGCAGCGAGTAGGGATCCGCCAGCAGCGGCTCCACACCGCTCGTGATGTCCGTGTCCGCGGCTGTGATCCGCGGGTGCTCATAGAGGATCCGCTGGGTGTCGTTGGCGAACAACAGGGCGTAGTGGAGGTCCGGCTCGCTCTCGGTCAAGTGCGCCGGGTCGGCCCAGCGGAAGGGATACGGACTGGCGGAAAGTCCCGCGGCGGCCGTGCCCTGCCGGATGAGGGGTACGCCCAGCTGTGCGTCCACTGGCTCCACAGGGCCGGTGGAGCCGTGCACGCGGACTACGCTCCATTGCCCGGGCCCGGGCAGGACGGGACTGCCGAAGGCGGCGACGGCGAACTCGGGTGGGCTGCCGCCCGCGTTGTCGGCGTAGATCCCGGAGACGCGCATCTCGTACGGCGAGGAGCCGATCCGGATGGTGCAGTCGACCGGCCCGCCGAGCGGTCCCTGGAGGTCGAAGAGCTGGCTGAGCTGGCCCGCGGTGACCGCCCCGACACCGCCGGAGGAGACCTGCTCCGAGATCTTGATTCGTTGGACGAATCCGAGCTGGCGGTGGGCCGGCACACGCCTGCCCGCACCCTGTCCGCGCTGTACGCCGTCGACCTCGATGTCGGCGTCGAAGTAGACCGCCTGCATGTCGGCCGCCGGTGCCCCCGCATCCGGGTCGAGGAGGATGTGGTGGTCGGTGTCCCGGATCTCGCGGATGTCGTACATGCCGCGCACCACGCCCGGGTGGAAGGTCCGGCCGGGCGCCTTGGGGTGCCGGAAGAGGCCGGGCGTGGTGGCGACCCAGCCGCTGTCCGAGCGGACCACCGACGCCGAGCCGTGCCGTTCGAGCGTGATGGTGCGCACCAAGGTCGCCTGGCAGGGCCAGAGCAGGGTGGTGAGCTGGACGCGTTCGTAGGCGGTACGGCCGTGGAAGGCGTCGAACGCGACCTGGCTGACCTGCACGGCCGACGGCGAGTCGTTCACCCAGCGGCTGATGGTGTTGGCGCCGTACCCCCCGAAGTCGATCCGGGTCAGGGGCACTTCTTCCTGGAACGCGGAGTTGAACTCCCCGCGCAGCTCGCCGAGTACGGATGTGAGGTCGGGAGGGTTCGGTGGGAAGCCGGCCGGCAGGAAGGTGGTGTTCTCCGTCTGCTGGGCCCAGCCGGGCAGGAACGGCCGGCGGCGGAGCATCGGAATGTGCGGGAAGAGGTCGACGCGCTCGGCGTCGGCCCGGACACCGGCGCGCAGGCTGACCTGGCGCGCGCCGCGCAGTCCGTCGAAGCGGGCCCGCAGGATCTCCAGTCCGGGCGCGGCGAGGTAGTCGCCGTCGCGGGGGTTCAACTGCGCCCGCGCGACGATGCCGAAGGGCAGCGTGAACAGTGCCCCGGCCGGAACCGAGTCCTCCTGGTGCGCCCTGGCGACCTCCTCGGCCACGTGGTTCGCGGTCACCGGGACCAGGCGGACCGACTGGGCGCCGATCAGCGTGGGCGTGCCGTCCGTACCGGAGACGAGCCTGCCCTCGATATCGCCGGTCAGGTCGTTGGAGGTGTTGCGCACCGGCTCCCACTGGAACTGGGGCAGCAGGAAGACCCAGGCTGCCGAACCGCGTGCGGTGAGCGTGAGGTCGTCGACGGCCAGCGGTGTCTGCTCCTGGCTGTCTGCCGACAGGTGCAGGAAGAGGCCCAGCTGGTCGGCGTTGGAGGACACGTCGAGCATCGTCAGCCCGACGAACGGTTCCCCGCGCCTGCCGGACCACTCGGCCCTGCTCGGCGGTGGAAGCAGAGCGTACACCTGCGCCGGGTCCGCCCCGAGGTCGAACGTCAGCCGGGCTTCGGCGGGTTCGGACCAGGTGACGTGTGTCGCGACGCGGGGCAGGCCGACGGGTTCAGAGCGATCGAGGGCAGGCGTGAAGTTCGCCGCGTACGGATCGGGCAGGGTCGGCAGCAATTGGTGGAGCCCGAAGTCGAAGGCGAGATCGCCGGATTCCAGTTGGTCGGGCCCGGTGAGCGGGCCGGTCAGCGACAGGTGGAGCGGCCGGGTGACGCACAGGAGCGCGTTCTCCAGCGCGAGTGCCGTACGTCCTCGCGGAGGCAGGTCCGCCGAGTCGAGCGAGAGGTCGACCCCGCCCGGCGCGTGGCGCAACCGGTAGTGGACGTCGGCGCGGAAGTCGACGCGGCTGCCGTCCGCCGTGCGGGGCTGGTCCAGGTGGGCGAGGGCCGTGCCGTCGGCCCAGAGGCCGTCCTGCGCGACGCGGTGGCTGGTGAACACCAGCCGGAACTCGTCGTGGACAGCGATGTCGAGCGACGAGCGAACGCCGGGAGCTTCCTGCCAGAGCTGAAACGTCTGCCGGGCCCCGCGGCCGGCCGCCCGGTGCGCGATGAACCGCAGTGAGGTGCCGTCGACGAGAATGTCCGTCGCTGTGCAGTCGAGCGGGCCGCCCACCAGGCCCTGCCAGTTCGCGCGCAGGCCGTCCGCCACGGACAGTACGAGGCAGCCGGTACCGGCGGCTTCGGCGAGGGCGTCGTGAGGTCCGGTGGTCACGGGCAGGGCCCAGGCGGCGCGGGTGATGTGCCCCGTGCCGGAAGGCGTGAAGAGATCGGCGTGGGATGCGCCCGGGGCAAGCCGGTCGGGAGTCGCGGCCAGGGGAACCAGGATCTGGCCCAGGTCCGGGTCATAGGCCGGAGCGCCGTCGTCGCAGTGGAGGGCGAAGTCGGTGCCGTACAGCGACAGGGAGGCGTCGGCGGTGCGGACCACCGTCGGCGCGACGGGGTCGAGGTCGATGAAGACGGTCTTCGGGAAGCCGGGCACGGCCTGGGCGGCTGCCGCGCCCGGTCCCGTACGGGGGCCGGGGTCGAGGGGCGGATCGAGGTCGAGGGTCAGGTGCACGATCGCGTCCTGGGGCACGATCAGTGCGTCTTCAAGCAACCGCTCCGGCTGGCCGACGCGCATCGTGCCGCCTGTGACGCGCAGGCCCGCCCAGCCGTCGTCCGGCGCCGATGCCGTGAGGCTGCGCGCCGCGAGCCAGACCGTGCCCGGCGGAATCCTGCTGAGCTGCCCCTCGCCAGGTTGCACCTCGCCGAACGCGCCGGGGGGCAGGGCCAGGGCGACCGGGCCACGGTCACCGAGGCGGACATCGAACCACCGCCTGGGCCGGAACAGGTCGTACCAGACCGGACGGCCGAGGCCGTCCACGAACGGTCCGAAGGTCCTGTCGGGGCGGAGGGCCACCGCCCACGAGGGCAGCGACCGGTCGTCGGCGGCGGGTGAGGCACGGCTCAGCAGACGGGCCGGAGGGGACGCCGCTTCCTCCTCGACCTGCGCGGCCACCAGACGTCTCAGCTCGGCCCGGAGGGTGTCGTCCGCGTCGTCCATGACGGGACGTGCACGGGCGTCGGTGGTGAGACAGTCCCGTGCGCTGTACGCCAGGGCCCGCCGAAGTTCCGTGAGGTCCCCGGCGGGTGTGTCCGGCGCCGGTTGCAGATCCCCCGTGTGCGCGACGAGCAGTTCGACCAGGTCGGAGTCTGACATGAGAGGGGGTCCCCTCCGTGCGCGGCTCTGTGCGCGAAGCCCACCACACCTGAAGGCGGCACGGCTCTGATCTCAGCGTCGCGCGCCCGCACGGAGCTCGCAACCGAAGGCGGCGGAGGCTCCGTGCAGTGAGGATCCGGTCCGAGTACAGCACTTTGATGAACAGGTACAGCTCGCCCTGGAAGGACACGAGCATCGGATTCGTGTCGGTACGGCCGTCGCCCGGCGCCGGCGTCCAGCCGCGCCGGCTTCGACCCCCGACCTCCAACTCGTCGGCATGCAGCTGGCGACCGTTGTCCAGGGCGCGCAGGACCGGGCGGCTGGTTGTAACCGCGGTCGCCCAGCGCCGTGTCCGGATCAGAAGCATGTCTGCGCCCAAAACGGAGTGCCGGAGCGCCGTCGCGCTGTGATACTGCTCCGATGATCAACGTGCCTACCGCTGTGTTGGACTCGTTGTACGGGCTTCCCTTCGGTGACCGTTGGTTCGGCGTCCTGCGCCGGGACGGGCCGGCAGGCCTGGAGGCGCGGACACTGCCCCCGGAGCCGCAGTGGCGGTGGAGTGACGACACCGCCCAGGCGCTTGTTCTCGTCCCGGAACTCGCCGAGGGCGGCACCGTCGACCAGGACCGCCTCGCCCTGCGCTTCGCGGCAGCCTACGCCGACGACACGCACCGCGGCTACGGAGCCTCGATGCATGACGTGCTCCGTCGGATCGGCGCGCGGGCGAGCCCTGGCAGGAGGTCGTAGCCGGACAGTTCGGCGGCCAGGGCTCCTGGGGCAACGGCGCAGCCATGCGCGCCGACCCGCTCGGCGCCTGGCACGCCGCCGACCTCGACGCGGTCGCCGAGCAGGCCGCCCGCCAGGGCGCGGTCTCGCACCGCCACCCGGAGGCGGTCGCCGCGGCGGTGGCGGTCGCCCTCGCCGCGGCGCTGGCAACGCGCAGCCGGGGCGGGCCCACCCCGGCGCGGCCCAACTCGGTCGGGCCCGCTCCCCCTGCTCCGGTCCCCCCTGAAGGAGCAGCGGGGCCCGAACGGCCTGTGGGGGCAGCGGCCGGTGTCGGGAATTGTCCCGGGCGGCGGACAGCCAGCCCGGCCTCCGCCGTCCAGGCCGGGCCCGTCGCCGTGCGGCCTCTGTTGTCGGTGGCGGCTGGAACGCTGGACGGATGAACGGCGATGAGCAGCTGCTGCGCGGCCGCGTGTACGGCCAGGACCAGCAGACCTACGCCGCGCTCATAGGCGGCCCGCTGGACGGACTGCTCTGGCTGCTGACCCGGACGACACCACCATCGCCACGGCGAGTCGCCAAAGGCCCCGGACGTCGACGACTGGTTCTTCGCATCCAGCCCGGCCGTTCACTCGTCAACCCGGACTCACCCGGACGAGAGCCTGCCGGCCTCGCCCGTGATCCCAATTCTCCGCAAACTCGGGAGTCGGCCGGCTTGCACCGCCCCGGGTGCCATCCGAGGTACCCCCGGCAGCCCGTTCGCGTACCGGCGACGCTGCACCTCCTGTCACACCGTTTGAGCCGGGACAGCTGAGCCGGGATCAGGCATCAGCCGCCTGGGGGGCGCTGAGTGTGTAGGTGGTTCCGACGCTGGTCTGCACCCATGCGTCCGGGAGGGCTGCGGAGAGGGTGTGCTGGGCACGCCAGCCGGTGCAGTGACCGGGGACGATGAGCTCGGGTGCGAGTTCGGTGAGCGCGGCCACCGTCGGGCCGATGACCGGCTCGAAGGCGGGACCGCTCAGGTGGAAGCCGCCGATGAGGGCCAGCAGTTTGCTGACGCCGGTCAGTCTCATGGCGTGGCGGATGATGTTGACCACTCCGGCGTGGCCGCACCCGGTGATGATGACAAGTCCCCGGCCGCGCACGTTGATGACGAGTGCCTGGTCGTCGATGACGGCGGGGTCGTGTCGCCAGTCGTTCCCGTCCCAGGCTTGGTGTGTCTGCGGCATGCCGTGCTCGAACTCGGTGACGCGGTCCACCTCGCCGGTGATCAGGATGCCGCCGGCCAGCAACGACGGCTGCCGCCGCTCGATCACCTCGAACCCTTCGCGTTCCAGGGCACCCCGTGACAGCGTGGGCATCTCCAGACCCTGGCCGGCGGGTAGTTCCAGGCGGCGGCGGGTCCAGACCGCGGGGTGGACAGTCAGCGGCAGGCCTGAGCGTCCGCGTAGCCGGGCCAGGCCGTCGAAGCCGCCCGCGTGGTCGAAGTGCCCGTGGCTGAGCACGACGCCCTGCAGGCCGCCGACATCGATGCCGAGACGCTCGGCGTTCACCGCCAGCCCGTCCGGCGACGCGCCGGTATCGAACAGTAGCGTGCTGCTCGCGTTCCCGCTTTGGACGGTGACCAGTGCGGAGAAGCCGTGCTCGGCACGCAGCCCCGCGAGGGTCTCGCCGCAGGTGAACTGCCGCGCGGCGGTCCGCCCGGCGTCCATCGACGCCCGGGTGACACCTTCGGCAGAGGCCAGCAAGGCGTCGAAGGTGTTGTCGACCATCGTCGTGACCCTGACCTCGTCGACCTCGGGCAGCGTCACCGGGTCAACAGCCGGTCCCTCCGCGACGCGAGGCGCTGACCACGCCGCCTCGGCCGCCGAGTGTCCGTGATCGTCGCACATGCTAGGAAGCGCCTCCCCGCCGATACGACCGGCCAGGGAAGCAGATCCCGGCACAAGCCGCAGGCCCACGGCGGTCGCTCCGGCCGGACCGGCCGCAGGCGCCGCTCGGTGTCATGCTTCCGCCCGCGCGGGCGGGACGACCACGTCGATGAGCCCGGTGGCCACGTCGTACACGAGCCCTGAGACGAAGACTCCGGCCCGAAGCTTCTGCTTGAGGATTCCGACGTCGACCCGGACGGCGGCGACCGGGTTGGTGACCGCCTTGGCGTCCAGGTCTCCGGCTGGAGCGTCGAAGTAATCGGCCAGTAGCTCGGGGAACGCGGCCAGGTCCGTGATCCCGCAGTCGGTGTGGTGCAGGACCGCATAGTGGTTGTCGCCCGGGCCAGGGCCGCCCGTGCGGGACTGCACGACCTTCGAGAGCATCCCCAGCGTCCGGAGTGTCGCGGGCGTGACCCGCCCTCCGACGTTGCGGATCACCGCTGCCTCGCCGAGCTTGAGCCCGAGCACGTCGGACGGGTCGACACGCGGGTCGACGCATCCGATGACCGTCAGACTGCCACTGGGCATGAGCTTGAGGTTGGCAAATGCTCCGCCTTCGGCGAACCTGGCGTTCCGTTTGGCTAGCTCGTCCGTGTCGATCACTGTGCCGGTAACCCCGCCTTGCTCTGAGCCTGGCCCCCTGGTGACGCCGACGGCGACCTCCCGTTGCCGCCGATCCTGGCCCGCCGCCGCCTCCTATGCCACTCGACTTTGCGGCAAATCGTGATCATGCAGGTCAACGCCTTGCGTGATCCGACACGGCGTGTCGGCGCCGAGGCGTGATTCGTACCTGAACGCCTCGACTTGCACCCTGCGTGATGAGTCGATACCGGTTCATGATCACGATTCGCCACGAAGTCGAGCTCTCGGGCAGCGGTAACGAACGGAGTCATCGCTGACCAGGACACGCTGAGTGACCGCGGTTGATGCAGCAATGCACGGAACCCCGTGGCCTGCCGCGATGAGCGGTCGCGGGGCACTGAGGTCGCCGGGGGGACGGTCGCCGCATGTCCTCGTGCCGGGCCGCCGGCCACTCGCGCGCGGGTGGCGACTTCGGTGGCCCCGAGCGGAGCCTTTGCGTTCGCTCGCCCAGAAAACTCCCGGAGGATCAACTCGCCAGCAGGGAAGTCGGTCCGGAAGGCGTCGGAGTCAACGCGCGGGGTCGCGGTGGTCGTGGCCCGGGGAGCGTTGTGCCAGGGCTTGGGCGCGTGTGATGACCTCGTCCGTGGACACGGCGCTGAGGCCGGCGAGTACGTCCTCCAGGGCGCCCAGCCATAGTCGGTAGTAGTGGTACGGCTCGCCGTGCTCCCGTGAGGCTGTCCAGGCGGTGATCCGGGCGATCAGCGCGGTCTGGAATTCCGGCCAGCTGAAGACGCCCGCCTCGTACAGGGTGACGGCCATGCCGAAGGCACGGCTTTCCCACGGTTCGGCGAACACCAGCTCACCGTTGGAGCGGGGAGGTGCTGCCGGGCCCTCGATGCCCAGCGGCGTGCTCACGGTGTCGCCACCTTGGCTACGCCGACCATCGCATCCCTGGTGATCAGTGGCACGAGTTCTTCTTCCGTGAGGCGCTCGGTGCCGGGTGGACGCTCGGGCAGTACGAGCCAGCGCACCTCGCTGGTGGAGTCCCGGACGATGATCTGCACGTCGTCGTCGAGCGTGAGTCCCATCTCGGCCAGCACCTTGCGCGGCTCCCTGACCACGCGCGCGCGGTAGGCGGGGTCCTTGTACCAGCTCGGCGGCAGGCCGAGGACCGGCCAGGGGTAGCACGAGCACAGCGTGCACACCACGACGTTGTGGGTGGTCGGGGTGTTCTCGACCACGACGATGTGCTCGCCCTGCTGTCCCGAGAAGCCGAGTTCCCTGATGGAGGCGGTGCCGTCTTCGAGCAGACGCCGCCGGTAGTCGGGGTCCGTCCACGCTCTGGCGACGACCTTGGCACCGTTGAGTGGACCCACGCTCGTCTCGTAGCGGGTGATGATCGCGTCCATGGCCTTCGGGTCGATCAGGCCGCGCTCAGTGAGTAGTTGTTCGAGCGCCTCGGTGCGCAGCGCGACGGGAGGGCTCTCGTCAGAGCCGCCGGTGGTGGTCATGCGGTGGTCTCCAGATAGCTCTCGTACATGTCCACGGTGACGGTGAAGGGTTCGGCGTCGGCGCCCCATAGTTCGCGTGAGTCGAACCGCACCGAGTAGACGTGTTGGGGATTCTCGCCCATGAAGTGTGCATTGGTGTCCGGCAGCACATGGGCCGGCTGGATGATCTCGACGACTCCGCTGTGTCCGCGGACGTAGCGCGGCAGTCGAGTGTGCCCGGGCACGGACATGTTCCTGGCGCGTACACGCTCGCCTACGTCGAAGGTCGGTGAGGTCTCCACGGACCGCAGTGAGCCCTCGGCGGTGGGTGTGTACCGGGGCAGGGCAGGTTCCGGGACCGGTGGCTCCTCCACGTGTTCGCCGTGCAGGTTGCGGGCGCGGGCTTCGACCGCACCGGGCGCCAGGATGGAGTGTTCGGTGAGCATCAGTTCTCCGGCGTTGAGCCATCGCCCGAAGTAACCGTCGTCCAGGTAGGCGGCACGGTCCAGGCGCTCCAACGCGTGCCGGAAGGCATCCGTGTTGACGCCGCCGCAGGCAACGCGGCTGGAGAGAATCGCCAGCGCGAATGCCTTGCGCTGCCAGTCCTGCGCGAAGACGCGCTCCTCGCGATCCGGTGGATGAACGCGTCCCCAGCCCTGGGTGCCTCCCATGTCGGCAATTCCATCCATGATGGAACCTCTCATTTGCCATAAAAGCAGACACATCCATCATATTTGGCTGATGTCTGTGGCGTCACGCCGTACGCCGTACTGCAATCCGTTCACTGCGTTCAGTGACGAGGCGGCTTGGCCCGGTCATCGGGCCGGACGCAGCCGGTGTTCAGACAACGGGGCCCGCCGCCCCGGGTCGGTTTATGTCCTCGTGGCGCGGCAGCGGACGGTGGCGGCCCTTCGTGATCGCTCCGTGGGTCGGGCAGATCCGGGTCCCCGATGGGGCAACGCGTGATATGGAAGGTGAGGACCCGCTCTGTCGAGTCGGCGGGCACGGTGTGGACGTACTCCCCCGCGCCGCTGTAGACACCAGCGACTCATCGCCTCCTGTGCCGGCGTCCTGGTTCGCCAACTCGGCGAAGGTCTCTGGCCTCAGCATGAAACCGTGGCACTGCGTCAGCTGCCGGGGTGCGCTGCTGGCCTGAACCAGAAGGCGAGGAAGAGGTCGCCCGGGTCATCCCGTTCGGCGTGTTCGACGCTTTCACCGACGGGAGCCGCTGATGACGCACTTCCTGGAGCCGGAACAAGTCGACCACCCGCTGACGTCCAAGGAGGGCTGGACCGCCTTCGTCACGGAGACCACTACCCCGCCGACTGTCCTGCCGCCCGCTGCCCTGCAACAGCTCGCCGAGGCGGAACGAACTGCCTACGACCAGGCCCGGGAGGAGTATCACGCGCAACTCGTCACTATCTGCACCCCGACGATCCGCCACGTCGCCGCGACCGGCCCCAGGCGCATCCTGCTCACCGGCACGAGCATTCCGCCCGCCGCGGACTGATCGTCTCGGGCCCCGCTGGGACCGGGAAGACCACCGCCATCACGCAACTGGGCAGGAACTACGAACAGTCGGGGCGCCGCCGCAGCGAGATCCCATCGGACTCGCTGCCAGCCGTCCACGTCACCGTCCCGTCGGCGCCACCCCGAAGATGCTGGCCATCGAGGTCGCCCGGTTCATCGGCCTGCCGCTGCCGTCGCGCTTCAGCCAGGTCGGGGTCACCAACAAGGTCCGCGACCTGCTCTGCACGCTCGGCTGCCGTCTCGTGCTCATCAACGAACCCGCGTTGCCGAACCTGCGAGCGGGACATTCCCACCCACGGGTGGACGAACTGGACTCGGCGACCGCGACCACGCGACACTTCGACAACGGGGCCTCTTGCTTCTCGCTGGGTTCGACAACCGCGAGCTACCAAGAGGCCCTTCTTCCATGCCCGCGCACCGGCCAAGTCACCCGAAGTCGGCAGGCTGAGCGTTCTGGTTGGCGGGCAGGGTGACTGGCAGCTGTCCGGCGTACAGCGAGCGGTACGCGATGCCACGGTGATCGGCTCTGCTGGGGCTGAGAACGCGTCGGAGGATCGAGAAGGGAGAGGGCCCGGCGCGATGCCGCACGGTCTGGCTCCGATGCGTCAAGCTCCGCCCGCCCGCTCACCCATGAGAGCTGTGCTGCGCCGCCAGCTCATGTCCTGGGGTAGGACCGGTGGGTGGGTTACTCCGCTGCTGGCGCGGACGCATGAAGGCCGTGGCGGCAGCCGTGGCGAGGATCAGCACGGCCGCGACGCAAAAGGCGTTCCGGGCGCCTGTCAGCGCGGTGCTCTCCTGCGCGGGAGCACCGGACGTGGTGGTGATGTGGAAGAAGATGCTGCCGAGCAGGGCGACACCCAGGGTGCCTCCGAGTTGCTGGACGGCGTTGAGCAGGCCGGCTGCTGAGCCGGTCTCGTGCGGGCGGACGTGGTGCAGGGCAGTGGTGAAGAACGGCACGGCGTACAGGCCCTGGCCGAACCCGGCCACTACCAGCGCCGGGAGCAGCGGCCACGGGTAGGCGTCGGGCCGACCGGTGCCGTACACCACCGCCGCAGCCACGGTGCCGACGAGCAGGGCCAGCAGGCCGGCAATCATGACGCGGGCCCCATATCGCGGTACGAGCCAGGCGCCGGCGGCCCAGGACGACAGTGCCATAGCGACCGACCACGGCAGCAGGGTGAAGCCCGCCGTCAGCACGTCGCTGTGCAGGCCGACTTGCAGCTGCACCACGATCACCAGCATCAGTCCGTTGATGACGGCGAAGAAGAACACGGACGCGATCAGGGCGGCGAGGAAGCCGCGCTCGCGGAACAGGCTCGGCTCGACCAGCGGGCTGCGGCCGTATCGCCCGCGCCAGCGCTGGTGGAGAGCGAAGCCGACCAGCAGTGCGCCACCGACGGTCAGCAACGCCCAGCACCAGCCCGGCCACCCCACCGCTCCGCCCTGAATCAGGGGATAGATGACCAGACCTGTGCCCAGCACCGCCAGCGCCGTACCGGTGAGGTCCAGACGCGGCCGCCCGACGGCGCGGTCCTCACGCAGCAGGCGGCTGACCAGCAGGACCGCGGCGCCGAGGGGAACGTTTACGAGGAACACTGCGCGCCACGTGGAGCCGAAGAGATCGGCGTGGGTGAGCACGCCGCCGAGCGCGGGACCGGTGACGGCGGCCAGTCCCATGACGGGGCCGATGCAACCCATGGCCCGGGCCAGCTCGCGGCCGTCGAACAGTGCACGGATCATGCCGATGGTCTGGGGGATGATGAGTGCCGCAGCGGCCCCTTGCACGGCCCGTACCGCGATCAATGCCGCAGTGGACGGGGCCAGCGCGCATGCCAGCGAGGCGAGGGTGAAGGCGGCCATGCCAGCGCGGAAGATCCGCCGGCGGCCGACGATGTCGCCCAGGCGCCCGCCGGTGATCAGGAAGACGGCGAAGGGCAGGGTGTAGGCGGCGCTGAACCACTGAATGACCGCGTCCGAGCCGCCGAGGTCGGCGCGGATCACCGGCGCGGCGACGGTCATGATGGTGGCGTCGAGGAGGTTCATCGCTTCGGCAAGCAGGAGCACCGCCAGCGCGGCCCAGCGGTGCGGATGGGGTGTCGTGGATTCGTAACGCATGGGTCGACGGTGCGCCGAGGCGCGATCCCGCTTCCACTCTTGCCGACATAGTGATCAGACTTTCCACGTTTCCGTCCAGAGTGCATGATTCTCACATGCTGGACGACATCGATCGCGGCCTCATCCACGCCCTGCACATCGACGGCCGGGCGCCGTTCAGCACGATCGCCGAGGTCCTCGGCGTCTCGACACAGACTGTCTCCCGCCGCTACCGGCGGCTGTGCGCCGAGGCGTCGCTGCGGGTGGTGGGCCTGGCCGACCCTCACCGGGCCGGGCGCACGCAGTGGCTGCTGCGGCTCACCGCCGGCCCGCACGCCGCCCAGGACCTCGCGGCCGCGCTCGCACGCCGCGCCGACACTTCCTGGGTCGTGCTGGCCTCGGGCGGCACCGAGATCGTCGCGCTCGTGCACACACCTACCGCCGACGGCCAGGCTGGGCACGCGCTGCTGTTGCACGACATCCCGCGCACGGCTGGCATCACCGCCGTCTCCGCACACTGCGTGCTGCACACCTACCTCGGCGGACCCACCGCCTGACCCGGACGCGCACAGAGCCTCGATGCCGAGCAGCGCCGCCGCCTCGTGCCCGCCACCGGGCCCGCCCGTCCCGCGCAGCAAGCCCTCACCCCGGCCGACGGCGACCTGCTCGCCGCCCTCCAGCGCGACGGCCGTGCCAGCCTCACCGACCTCGCTGCGGCCACCGGCTGGTCGGCCGCCACCATCGCACGTCGGCTGGCCGATCTACGGGCCGGCGGCGCACTCTTCTTCGACGTCGAGCTCGACAACACCCTGCTGGGCGTCACCACACAGGCAATGCTGTGGATGGCCGTCGCCCCCGCCCACTTTGAACACGTCGCCCGGATCCTGGCCGGGCACCACGAACTCGCTTACGTGGCCGCCGTCACGGGCCCCAGCAACCTGGTCGCCGAGGTCCTGTGCCCCGACCCGACAGCACTGCACCGCTATCTCATCGAGAAGGTGGGGGCCGTGGAAGCGATCCGCAGTCTGGAGACCGCCCCCGTCCTGCGCATGGTCAAGGCAATCGCCCCGCTCCCGTCCACGCCCCGGACCGGCACGCCCCGCCGCGCCAGGACCCGCACCCCGCCGGCCAGGTAGGCCACGAAGAGCTCAGCCCGCCAACTCAAGCGCTCATCCGCCAACTGGAGCGCTGGGTCACAGTCGCGAGGCGGCGTTTCCCCATCAAGTACGGCCTTTTGTACGCTGGGCATGAGCGGGGCTGCTGTGCTGCTAACCCGACCTGGACGCCCTGCAAGGTCTCCTCGAAAAGACCGCAAACGCGACCTATCAGCTCGCCTCCGACTGCGCACCGCCTCAATCTTCGCCCACCGACGGCTGATCTGCTCAATAAGTGGGATCCGATGGGCGTTGGGTGCAGTTCCCTTCAAGGGAAGGAGCGCTGTGGCCCGGCCAAGCGACCTGTCGTAAGCATGGTGTCGGCGCGGGTTCGCAGCGTGCGTGGTCGTCGTCGGCAATGCATTGGTCGGTCCAGGATCATCGTCCCTTGATGATCGAGTTGCCCTCTCGCGTGGCTCAAGCCACTCGAGGTACCAGGTGCGGAAGGTGTGGCGGTTTCCCCTTGCATCAACGTGCGGCTCGAAGGGCGGGTTGACCGCACAGTCCCGGTCACGGAGTTCCCCGCGGTGCGGGCCGACAACGATGAGCCAGCCGGTCATCCCGCATCCGTTGTCGCTGATGTGAATCGCACCCCGCCTGCGTTCCAGGTGCCAGACGTCGTCACCGGCGTCGCCGAAGACCTTGCGGTAGTCGTCCAGATAGTCGTCGTCCCAGGCCCATCCCCATTTCCCGTCGATTCGGCGCAACGAGGTGAGCTGGAGGGCCGGTCCGGGGCCGCCGGCCCCGACCTCCGCCAGAAACGTTCGGTACTCGTCGGGGAGCGCCACACCGAACTGTGCTTCCACCTCGGCGATCTCGGCGGGAGTCAGGACAGGTTCGAACGTCGGGTATCGAGACGGCCCACGGCTACGGGCCCGACGCTCGGCCTCCTCCAATGCGATGACGCGTTCCCGGACTGCCGACCAGTCATCCTGCGAGTTCACGGCTCTCCTATCGACGGCGAGCACGGACATTACTGCCTGCCTCCGACACCCGACCTCCATTTGGGCTACTGAGGTTGAACTCGTGGAGTCGTAGGTGCTGACGGCTTGTCGTCCGTGCGGTACCACCACGGGATGCGGTATCCACAGGGATGCGGGCCTACCGCTGAACGGCGGCAGTTCCGTGAGGAGTTGCGGCTTAAGGCGGCCGAGCGGTTCGCCCGAGGTGAGGCGAGTGCGCTGATCGCCAAGGACCTACGCGTCAGTGTCAGGTCCATGCAGCGGTGGCGGCAGGCGTGGGAGGAGGGCGGTGCGTCGGCTCTGCGGTCGCAGGGGCCGGCGTCGCTGCCGAGGCTGAGCGACAAGCAGTTCGCTCAGCTGGAGGCGGAGCTGTCCAAGGGACCGGCCGCGCACGGCGGGGAGGACCAACGCTGGCCCCTTAGTCGCGTGAAGACGGTGATCGGGCGGCGTTTCCACCTGGCCTACACGATTCAGGGCGTTCGGAAACTCCTGCTGCGTAACGGCTGGTCTTGCCAGGTCCCGGCCCGACGCGCGATGGAGCGGGACGAGGACGCGATGGCCGGCTGGATCAAGGAGGTGTGGCCCTGCGCGGAAGACTCGCGGCGGCCCGTGGAACCTGGCTGGTCTTCGAGGACGAAGCCGGATTCTCCATGACGCCGCCGCAGGCCAAGACCTGGTCGCAGCGTGGGCGTACCCCGGTGGTGCGGGTGCGGGGCCGTTCCCGCAGACGGATCTCCATCGCGGTGCTGACGTGCTACACACCCGGCCACCGATCCCGGCTGATCTACCGGCCACGCCGGGACGACGACCGACGCGACGGGCGTAAGAGCTTCTCCTGGCGCGACTACCGGGACCTGCTGATCGCAGCCCACCAGCAACTCGGCGGCCGATCGTGCTCATCTGGGGCATCCTCAACGTCCACAAGGCCGCCGGGCTGCGGGAGTTCGCCGCCTGGCGCGACTGGCTGACCATCTACTACCTGCCGCCTTACGCGCCCGGCCTCCACCCCGTCGAAGGTATCTGGTCCCTGCTGCGGCGGGGCTGGCTCTCCAACGTCGCTTTCAGCACGCCAGAACACCTCATCCAGCGCATCCGACGCGGCCTGCGCCACATCCAGTACCTCGGCGACCTCATAGACGGCTGCCTCGCTGAAACGGGCCTGATCATCAGCACATGACCACCACGAGAACCGGTTCAACCTCGTAGGCCCAACGATTGGGATGGGGCAACACGCCTGGCCATCACACAAAAATAGGTACCGAGCGTGCAATATGGTGCAATATTGCATATATAATCTCTCCACAGAAGGAAATGGCATGGCGGGCAAGCCCAGCATTGTCTTCGCCCACGGACTCTGGGCGGATGGGTCGTGCTTCAACAAGCTCATCCCCACGCTCCAGGCTGAAGGGCACGAGGTGTTCGCCTCACAGCACGGCCTCGACTCGCTCGAAAGCGACGTCGCGTGCGTCAACTTCACGCTCAACCACGTCCCTGGCCCGATCGTGCTGGTCGGTCACTCCTACGGCGGGACCCTGATCACCAAAGCGGGCACCCACGACCGCGTCGGCGCTCTGGTGTACATCGCCGCGCTCGCCCCGGCCGAGGACGAGACATCGCAGCAACAGCAGGACAAATTCCCCCGCACGCCCATCTTCGAGCACATCGACGTCGCTGACGGCCGCGTGTGGCTCAAGCCCTCAGGCGTCCCGCACTTCTGCGGCGACCTCCCGGAAGCGGAGCAGAAGCTCGTCCTGGCGACGGGCGCTGTGCCCGTGGCAGACCTGTTCAACCAGCAGGTTCCCGGCACCGCCTGGCGGACGAAGCCAAGCTGGTACATCGTCGCCAACAACGACCGCACCGTGCACCCCGACCTGGAGCGGTCCGCCGCCGAGCGCATGGGCGCCAAAATCCGTCCCGTGGACAGCAGCCACGTTCCCATGCTCTCGCATCACGACTTCGTCCTCGATGTGATCCGTGAGGCCGCGAAGTCCCTCGACGCCTAGGCCAAGCCGACAACGACCGGCCGCAGCGCAACACGCAAGGAGGCGGCCCCGGACCGACCGGGCCGCCTCCTTGCAACGACATCACGCTTTCAAGCTCAATATCAGCGCTGCCCGCGCCCCTCTCGCAGCCACGAGCGAGGCACCCCCCAACCACAGCGTCCTCTGGAAGACATCCATCCACATCGCCTGCACCCGGCAGTCCTGGCCACGTCTGCCATCAGCCCTGGGCTCCTTACTGATCGTTTCAGAATGAGTTCGGTGTGGTGGTTGGTAGTTGAGGGCGGCATCGAGCAGGGTCTGCGGGGTGCCTGACGATCTTGTTCCTGATGATCTGTGGGAGCGGATAGTCCCGCTGCTCCCGACCCGTCCGCCGCGGCGGCGCCGCTTCCCCGAAAGGCTTCCGGTGGACGACCGCGTTGCCTTGGCCGGCATCGTCTACGTGCTGTGCAGGGGGGGAGCTGGCGGGACGTCCCGGCCGAGCGGATCGGTTGCAGCGGGGTGACCGGCTGGCGCCGTCTGCGGGACTGGACCGAGGCCGGCGTATGGCCCCGCCTGCACGAGACGTTGCTGGTTGAACTCCGCAGGTCCGGTCTGCTGGAGATGGACGACCGGCAGTGGACGGCTCGCATGTCAGAGCTCTCAAAGGGGGGTTCACACCGGGCCTTCGCCGGTCGATCGGGGCAGGCCGGGCAGCAAGCGCCATCTGATCGTCGACCGGCACGGCACACCGCTCGCCGTGTCGCTGACCGGCGGCAACCGACACGATGTCACCCAGTTGATGCCGCTGCTGGATGCCATTCCCCGTATTCGGGGACTGCGGGGCCGGCCACGGCACCGGCCGCGGAGGCTGTTCGCCGATCGCGGTTACGACTTCGACAAGTACAGGCACCTTATCCGCAAACGGGGCATCACACCGAAGATCGCCCGCCGCGGCACTCCGCACGGCTCCGGCCTGGGCAAGACCCGTTGGGTGGTAGAGCGCACCTTCGCCTGGCTTCACCAATTCAAACGCCTACGGATCCGCTACGAGATACGCGCCGACCTCCACCAAGGACTCCTCGAACTCGCCTGCAGCATCATCTGCTTGAGACGACTACGCATCGCATTCTGAAACGATCAGTTAGGGCCGTGTCGACACCGGCAAGGTCGACATCGACAACGAGCTTGAGCGGCTGATCAGGGGTGAGTAGCCGGGCCCCGCAAGGCCAGACGCCGCAAGGGGCGCCCGCGGCGGAGGGGTGATGCGGCCCGCTCCCACGCCGACCGCATTCGCACGGTGCTGTTCGAGGTCCAGGGTATCGGGTTGACGCTGCCGCAGCTGACGAGAGCGACCGAACTGACCAGGAGCCAGGCCCGTTCCGGGCTGGCGATGCTGCGCGACCAGGCCGCAGAGAAGGACTGGCCGCCCGTGGTGTGGACGCTGGCCGAGTGCTACCGGTTCAGCGGAGACCCCGAGGTGCCGCGCACCTACGAGATCGGCGAGATCCACGAGCGCCTCGTCGAAGTACGCCGGCTCATCACCGGCACCGTCGCCCCGCACGCCGCCCTGCACCCGCGCGACAAGTGGATCACCTACGTCGTCACCCAGCTCGCCGCCGTCGAATCCAACCTCGACCTGCTGGTCGCGCTGCTGGAGCCCCTGCTGCCCACTCCGGCCTGCCAGAGCCGAAAGGGCGGACGCCCTGAGAAGTGGCCCCGCCGCGAGATCGTGGACGCGATCCGGTACCTCGTCGATTCCGGCTGCAAGTACCAGGCCCTGCCACGGGACTTCCCGCCCTGGCGCACGGTCTACGGCTTTCTGGCGAAGTGGGCCGCCGCCGGGGTGCTGGGCGTCATCCGTGACCAGCGGCGGCGTCGCATCCGCCAAGGCGTGGGCCGAGCCCCGCAGGCCGTCACGACCGTCATCGACTCCCAGTCCGTCAAGGCTGCGGAGACCGTCGCCAGGGACAGCCGCGGCTACGACGCGGGCAAAAAGATCAACGGACCGAAAAGACACCTGGTCGTGGACACGAAAGGGCTGCCGCTGCTGGTCATGGTCACCCCGGCCGACGTCCAGGACCGCGACGCCGGGCGCGAGGTCCTCTTCCGGCTCCGCCTGATGCACCCCGAACTCACCGTGGTCTGGGCGGACTCCGCTTACGCCGGCCAGCTCGCCCAATGGGCAAGAGACTTCCTGCATCTGACGATTCGTACGGTCTCCCGTCCCAAGGACGCGACCGGGTTCGTCGTCCTGCCCCGCCGTTGGGTCGTGGAGCGGAGCCTGGGCTGGATCATGCACGCCCGCCGCCTGGTCCGCGACTACGAACGCCTCCCCCAGCACAGCGGGGCCCTGATCACCTGGGCGGCCATCAACCTGATGACCCGCCGCCTCACCGGGACGAAAAGAGCCCGGGTCACGCGCCCATCTCGGCTCGGACAAGCAGCCTGAACTACCGGATCAACCAACCGGCCGCACAAGATCCAACGTCACCCGCGTCGCCTGACTCACCTCTGCCCTGCGGCCGATGCGACACGGTCCGCGCGGCTGTATCCCCACGCTGGGGCTCGCAGGCCGCGGACGCCGTGGGGTGTGCCGATGCCGGTGGGTGCGTCGTATCCCGGGCGCGCGCAGAAGGCGCCGGCGCAGCCGGTAAGGATGTCGTGGAAGTACCGGCGTTGCGCGTAGGGGTAGGAGTTGGGGTAGGTGGCTGGTGCGGGCGTGCCGGCCAGAGCGTACGTGGCGGCGACCAGGGGGGTGGAGAGGCTGGTGCCGCCGACGATCTGCCAGCCGGTGAGGCCGAAGATGGTGGGTGTCGTGTCGTACACCGCGAAACCGGTGTTCGGATCCGCGACTGCGGAGACATCGGCGGTTGTGCGGTTGACAGGACAGATCGCGTCGTCCTGGAAGGGCGGCTTGGGTTCGTAGAGAGAGCAGCCGACTCCGCTGCCGCTCCAGGCGGTCTCGGCCCAGCCGCGGCGGTTGTTGGCCCGGTACAGCGAGGTGCCGCCCACTGAGGTGACATAGGGGGAGGCGGAAGGGTAGAACACCTGCCCTCCGAGATCGCCCGAGCCGAAGACGAAGGCGACGCCGGGGTGGTTGCGGAAGTGGAAGTCGAGCGTGACCTCGCCTGGTCGCTCCGGGGTGGCCCAGCTGTTGGAGACATACTTCGCGCCCTGGGCGACGGCCTGGTCGACCGCGGGTAGCAGGCTGCCGACGACGAGGTTGTTGTTGGCCTCGACAACCAGGATCTTGCAGTGCGGGCAGACCGCGCTGACGGCGTCCACGTCCAATGACTCTTCGAGCGCCCAGCCGGGGTCAACCGTGGTCGGCAGCGGCGCGGTCGCACCGAACTGATTGATCACGCGCAGGCATCCGTTGGCCTTGACACACGGGGGCAGGTGGAACTGGCGGCGGTAGACGGCCAGATCACTCTCCAGGTTCGGATCGTGATAGGCGACAGTGATGGCGACCGTCCGCCCATTGCCGCCGCCGGGCAGTTCATAGGCGCTTTGGATGACTCGCGGCGCTTGCTGGGCTGGTCGATCGCCGACCACATGCGCACCCAGCTCGTCACCGACGCCCTGGACATGGCCGTCCGCACCCGTGGCGGCCAGGTGAACGGCGTGATCTTCCACAGCGATCACGGAGCCCAGTACGGCTCGAAGACGTTCGCCGATGCCTGCCGCACCGCTGGAATCCGGCGGTCCATGGGGGCCGTCGGCTCGAGCGCGGACAACGCGGCCGCTGAGTCGTTCTTCGCCTCGCTCAAACGGGAGATCCTGCCCGGCCGGCGCGGCTGGCCCACCGCACGAGCCGCCCGCCTCGCGGTGTTCGGCTGGCTCGGCTACTACAACCACAAGCGCAGGCACTCGGCGATCGGCTACCTCGCCCCGGCCATCTTCGAACAGAGATCAACTACGCTGGCCATCGCCGCATGACAACCCGTGTCCACGATCAGGGTGGAAGCCCCGACCTTGGCCGCGCTGCCACCTCGCTTCTCCCTGGGAGACCACCTGACACCCCTGTTCGGCGATCGGAGCCGAACGTTAGGTACGAGTCAAAATGCCAGTCAACGGCGAGCTCCTCGGAACCGTGCTATTTGCGCTGGTCAGCTACGCAACTGGCGGTTGCAATGACAGTGATAGTCAATGCACGGCGAAAGAAAGGGTGTTGCAACGATCGGCGGCCTCCATCAGACCCGGAGCGGTTCACCGAACCCGCGCGGCTCTGTCCACGTCACCGGCCGGCCGCCACTCTGGCTCAGGATCCCAAGCTCGTTACAGCCCGGCCACCTTCTCCACGGACGCGCGCCTACGACTTCACTGCGTTCACCCAAGGGGTCAGGGCCTTTCGGAACGCCGGGAGGGAGGGGGCCAGCCACTTGGTCTTCGACTGGGGCTCTTCCTGGAAGAACGTCTCCCTGGGCCAGGCACTTGAACTGGTCGTCCCCCACCACCTTCGTGGTGCCAAGCCTGCGGCCGGTCTTCGCCTCGTACACCGTGACGTCGTACTGGCCCTGCCTGAAGTAGCGGACGAAGTCGTCGTCGTAGCGGCAGGTCGTCACCGGCCAGGGCCTCGGCGGACCAAGTCTCCACCTTCTACAGGGGCCCGCGTCTCCCTGGCGGTGCCGCCCATGACGACCAGGGCGCGGCCCGGCCAAGCGGGCAGCGTCATCGGGGCAGCCGAGGCGCTCAAGTTCTCCCACCAGCACGCACTCGCCATACTCCTTCTCACTGCCTCAGAACGCAGCAGCCCTGCCGCCCGCCCCGGATGGGCAGGCGGCCTGTCAAGTCCCGAGATTCAGTCGCATGACGGGGCTGCTCGCCTCAGGCCTACTTGAAGCACGGGTTCACGCAGACCAAGTGGCCCGCCCGCACCATCCAGAAAAGCCAGGATGGCGCGTTTCACGGGACATGAGTCCTACTGTCGAAGGCGCATAGCGCCGATCGGCAGCCCATCCACCCTTGTGGGTGGCCAAGCAAAGCATCGACTTCGATCGAGATAAGGTGATGAAAATGGCTTTCAAGAAAGTCGTCGTAAAGCTGCACAACCTCCTCAACGACAACACGGGGGACGATCCCGGAAACGAGCTGGAAGTCTTTGGCCGTTTCGATGTCGCACGCCTCGCCTTCAACCCCGACATCGGGGAAGTCGTTCCCCTGGCGTCGTTCAACCTGTTCGACAGGTCAGGCGACAACGCCCAGGACATCGTAGAAGGAACAGCGTTCATCGTGGAGAGTTCCGCCGAATTGGACATTTTCAACGGAGAATTCCTGCAGATCACCGGCCACGTGGGCGAACAGGACACCTTCGGCCCCGACGACGACCTGGGCAGTGTGGACATCAGGATCCCGTTCAACAATATTGGAACTGGACTCGTGCAATTGCCGGTTTTCGAAGAGAGTAATCAGCGGGTCATCGTGAAGATGTCAACGACGGTGGCAGCGCAGGGATAGAAGGGCCATCGAGCTGACGACCTCACGCAATCGGGAATCACGTATTCGTCAGCCGATAAGTTCCTGCTCTGATCCCCGAGCAGCTTAGGGCTCCTGACTCAGACGTCAGGAGCCCTAGGTTTGCGACTGTTGCCGCTCGTCCCCATGGCGACGAGCGCGGTAACGGCGAATGCGGCAGCCAGCACTGCACCGATGAACTTCTTCACCGGACTCACCCTTATCCGGGCCTGCTGAAAGGCCCGATCGGTGATCAACATCCGACACAGTACGCACCCACCCAGGAGGAAGCGACAACTCCGCTCACCGCGCGCGGCACCGCCGGATCTCCTGGGGCTGAGCAGAGGCGACCGAAGACCCGACTCGTCCTGGACTGCCGATCAGTGCTCAACCGGTCCCATGGTTCATCCTTCGACTACCCACATCGCAGGCTTGTGATGGTCAAGCCGGTGTCCGTCCCGCGCGGATCTGCTCAGACACCGCTCAGTTGTTCCAGGTCTCGTCGTAGGGATCGTGGGGCGTGGGCACCGGTCTGGCCGCGGTGACCTGGAGGAAGGGGATCGGACCGTTGTTCATGGGGTCCCGGGTCCGCTTCGCGGTGTACCTGCCCGTCACCTCCAGCCATGCGTTCGGCTGCAGGACCGGGGGGACATTCCCGGTAAGACCGATCTTCACCGGCTGGGCGTCCGCGGCACAGCAGTTGAGGGACATGCGGACGAGGTAGGGGGTTCCGGAGCGGGCCACGGCGACGAAACCGGTGATCAGCACGCTGCGGCCTCCCAGGGAACGGCCGTGGTCGTAGAACGCGCGGCCCGCGTAGTCGACCAGGCTGATCGGTACCGGGTCGCCCGTCGGGAGTTTCGAGTAGCCGTACGGTGGCTGCAGGGCCGTACCGGTGCGCATCGCGCTGTAGGAACCCAGAGCCGGCGGGGCGACGAGGATGAGGGCGAAGAGGGGGAGGACGAGGAGCCAGGAGGTGCGAGGCTCGCGGTGGGCGTGCCCTCGGTCGTCGTCACCGGTGTCGGACCCCCGCTCCTTCCGATGCGCGCGCTTCCACTCGTACCAGGCCGTCGCCAGCGCAGCCACAGCCATGAGCGCGCCGGCCACCAGCAGCAGCGGGCGCAGGCCCGCCTTGACGTAGCGCAGATACAGGTCAGTGAGGCCAGCGTGCAGCAGTGCCACGCCGACCAGGAACAGGACCGCCGCCTGTGCCTGCCGGTTCACAGCAGCACCGCCCCGGTCAGCACCGCGCCCGCGATGGCGAGGGCGAAGGTGGTGGGGGCGAAGCGCAGCGCGAAGCCGCGGCCGAAGGTGCCCACCTGCATCGCGAACAGCTTCAAGTCGATCATCGGGCCGACCACCAGGAACGTCAGCCTGGCCGTCAGCGAGAACTGGGTCAGCGACGCCACCACGAACGCGTCCGCCTCCGAGCAGATCGACAGCAGTACGGCGAGGACCGCCAGGGCCAGGACCGCAAGCACCGGATTCCCGGCCGCCATGCGCAGCCAGCTCGCCGGAGCCGCTGTCTTCAGCGTCGCCGCGGCCATTGCGCCGAGGACCAGGAAGCCGCCCGCGTGCATCATGTCGTGCCGGACCGACCCCCAGAACCGCTCCCCCTTGCTCTGGCCGGTGTGCTCCGCGTGTGATGGCAGGCGCAGCCAGTCGGTGCGGCCGAGGCGCTGCCACAACCAGCCCATCACACAGGCCACCAGCAGACTCGCGAGGAAGCGGGCCAGGACCATCCGCGGGTCGCGTGGGAAGGCGACGGCCGTGGCGGTCAGGACGATCGGGTTGATCGCCGGGGCGGAGAGCAGGAACGCGAGCGCCGCGGCCGGTGTGACACCTCTTCTCACCAGTGCGCCGGCCACCGGAACGGACGCGCACTCACAGCCAGGCAGCACCGCACCCGCCACGCCGGCGACCGGAACGGCGAGGGCGGTTCGGCCGGGCAGGGCGCGGGCGAAGAACGACGGCGGTACGAAAACGGCGATCGCCGCCGACAGCAGCGCGCCGAAGACGAGAAACGGCAGCGCCTGGACCACCATCGCCACGAACACCGTCATCCAGCTCTGCATCACCGGGGTGGCCAGCGCCCGGCGGATCGGGCCCTGCATGACGACCACGACGAGCAGGAGCATGGTCAGGGCGAGGGAGGAGTTGAAGTGCCAGCCCTCCTGGCCGCGTCGGCCGGGCTCCCCGCCGGCCTGTGGCTGCCGCGTCCGGGGACCCGGTCCGGTCGGGGCGGCTTTGGTGATGGCCACGGTGAGCTACCTCCGGCAAGGTCGTGCAAGGTGGGTGCCTTCTCCTTCTATACGGCCGCATTGCCGCGCCGTCTCACCGTGATCGTGCCGATGCAAGCAGGAGCCCCCGTGTTCAGTTCTTCAGTTGGCCAGTGTCCCTCCCCTCGTAGCGTGAAGACCGTGACTGCAGGGGAAGTTGGGAGTCATGGCGGAGAAGCGACGGAAGTTCGATCCGGAGTTCCGTGAG
>NZ_JBSFVU010000044.1:0-36874 GCF_053592475.1 Streptomyces sp. NPDC002671 | reverse complement strand
TCCTGCATCTTCCAGGCCAGGCGGGCCTGCACGTGCGCCGGATTCCATGGGCTCGTCGTCACGAAATGGGCCAGCGCCTGCCGGTTGCCGTCCTCACCCAGCCGGGCCGCCATCGGCTCCACCGACTTGCGCCGTCCGTCCAGCAGCAGCCCACGCACGTACACCTGCCCCCACCTCCGCTGGTCAGCACGGAAGAACCCGTCGAACAACTCCGCCGTGAACGCCTCCAGGTCCTCCCGGACCTCGGCCATCTCCCCAGGTGTCACACCACCCCAACGACACCCACCACCCAACAGACACGCCACTCACGAGTGAAGCTGACCAAGCCCTAGTAGGGGCGGACAAGGTAACCGATCGGGGCGCTCCACACGTGCACGAGGCGGGTGAACGGCCAGGCGGCGAAAAGCAGGCAGGCGCTCAAGGCGTGCACTTGGAACAGCAGCGGTGCCGCGGCGATCGCCTCCGGGTGCGGATGGAGGGCGAAGACGCCGCGGAACCAGACCGAGACGGTGGAGCGGTAGTCGTAGCCGCCGCCGAACACGTTGTGGGCGGCGGTGGTGGTCATACCGAGCAGGACGGTGACGGACAGCAGGGGGAACAGCAACTTGTCGCTGCGGTCGGTGGTGAGGCGGATCCGGCGGGCGAGCAGCCGGCGGGCGCACAGCATGCCGAGCCCGGTGACCATGGTGACCCCGGCGACGGAGCCCAGCACGGCGGCTGCGGTGTGGTAGGCGTGCTCGCTGATGCCCGCGGCCTCGGTCCAGGACGCGGGGACCGCCAGGCCCACCAGGTGCCCGGCGATCACGGCGAAGGCGCCGAGGTGGAACAGGGGACTGCCCAGGCGCAGCCAGCGGTGTTCGAGGAGCTGGGTGGTGCGGGAGGTCCAGCCGAACTGGTCGTGACGGTAGCGCCAGACGTGTCCGACGACGAACACGGCGAGGCAGGTGTAGGGGAACGCGACCCACAGCAGCAGGTCGGCGCCGTCGGCGGCGGTCGCGATCGGGTTCATCGAAGACCTTCCGTAGGGTGGGTGGCCGGGGCGGGCAGGGGCGGTACGAACGCGTCGGGCGGCGCGAACTCCCCGTCGCCAAAGGCTCCGTAGGGTGCGAGGCCGACCTCCTCCTGCGGCGGACCATCGGCGGCCAGCTTGGCCACGGCCTCCTCGTCGGCCTCCGTCGGCGGAGGCAGGAGGGCGAGCAGTGCGGCCAGGGCGTACCGGTACGGCGAGCCGCCGGCCTCCAGGGCGCGGTGGATCAGGTCCAGTCCCCGGCGGTGCTGCCGCAGCGGCGCCTCGCCCGCCCCGGTGCCGGCGAGGGCGGCGAACTCCAGGACGACCGGCAGATGGTCGGGCAGTTCGCCGCCGCCGATGTCCCAGCCCGCTGCCTGGTAGCGGCGGGCCAGGGTGAGCAGGGTCATGCCGCGGCGACGGGTGTCGCCGTGCAGGTAGTAGGTGAGGTAGAGGCTGCTCTTGCGGCGCAGGTCGAAGACCTCCACGTAGTGGGCCTCAAGCGTCTCGGGGTCCTGCGTCGCGAACCAGGCGGTGAAGGCCGCCAGGTGCTCGGCCGCGAGCGAAGGCTGCAGGGAGCGGACCGTCTCCGCCAACTCTCCGCGGGCCGCCGTCAGTTCGCTGTCCGGGTACTGGAGGAGCAGTGACACCAACCGGAGCAGCAGGGCCCGGTCCGCAGCCTCCTGGGGTGACAGGGGCGACCGGGGTGACGTGTGCGAGGGGCGGCGGGCCGCGGCGCGCAGGCGGGTGCGGACCATGGCGGGAACAGTGCCGGGCAGCGGGCTCATGCGCGGCCTCCCGTGGTCTTGCGGCGCAGGGTGGGGATGCCGAGCATCACGCGTCGCTCGCCGCCCTCCGACGGTTCCGTGGCGGACTCGACCGGGCAGCGGTTCTCCATCGCACTGAGCGCGGCGGCGTCCTCCTTGTGCGCGGCGGGGACGACGTAGTGGTCGGCGTACTTCGCCACGGCCAGCAGCCGGTGCATGTCCTCCGCTTCCCCCGCGGTGAGCCCGACGGCCTTCAGCGCGCTCTCGTCGCAGGATCCGCCCAGAATCCGCTCCCGCATGTACGAGCGCAGGGCGGTGAGCTTCATCAGCACCCCGGCCACCACGTCGGTGTCCCCGGCGGTGAACAGGTTCGCCAGGTACTCCAGCGGGATGCGCAGCCGGGTGACGGCGGCGAAGACGTGGTTGGGGTCGTCCTGGTTTCCGCCCGCCGCGTCCACGGCGTCCAGGACCGGGGAGAGCGGGGGCACATACCAGACCATCGGCAGGGTGCGGTACTCCGGGTGCAGCGGCAGCGCCACCCGGTACCTCGCGACAAGCGCGTACACAGGGGAGCGGCGGGCCGCCTCCAGCCAGTCCTCGGGAATGCCGGAGGCGCGTGCGGAGGCGATCACCACGGGGTCGTGCGGGTCGAGGAAGACATCGCGCTGGGCGTCGAGCAGGTCCTGCTCGTCCGGGGTGGCCGCGGCCTCGCCGACGCGATCGGCGTCGTAGAGCAGCAGGCCGAGGTAGCGCAGCCGGCCGACGCAGGTCTCGGAGCAGACGGTGGGCTGTCCGGCCTCGATGCGCGGGAAGCAGAAGGTGCACTTCTCGGCCTTGCCGGTGGCGTGGTTGACGTACACCTTCTTGCGGGATCGTGTGGACGTGGGCCGCGGCGACCAGCTCGGCCACCTCGTCCCAGTCGGCGCGCACCAGGCCGCCCTTGCCACGGGCCCGCTTGTACGCCCGCGCCTTCGCCGGATCCCCGGTGATCTCCGCCCACGCGGCGACCGGGTCGCCAAGGCGGCGCCGGGCCTCGCGCCACAGCTTGAGCAGAGCACCCCGTACGTACGGATACCGGACCCGGCTGGGGGAGTACGTGTACCAGGAGAAGGACGCCCCGCGCGGGCAGCCGCGCGGTTCGTATTCGGGGCAGTCCGTACCGATCGACGGGTAGTCGGTGGCCTGGTGCTCCCAGGTGATGATGCCGTCCTTGACGTACACCATCCACGAGCAGGAACCGGTGCAGTTGACGCCGTGTGTGGAGCGCACCACCTTGTCGTGCGCCCACCGGTCCCGGTAGAAGCCCTCCCACTTCGGGTCGGCCGCACCGAACACCGCGCGCCCGTCGGCCGAGACCTCGCGGCGGGTCAGCAGCCGCCGGGCGGCAAGCGGCCAACCCTCGCCCCCGCGCCGCTGCGAGGTGCGCGCGATCCTGTTGTTCTCCATGGGCTCGACGCTAGGCGTCGGCCCCGCTCCGGTCCTGGGGCCGAACGGCTCTGTCCGGGAGACCTTCCGGCCCGGACCTCACCCGCGTCGCTGGCCCTTCCTGACAGTCCGTCCGCCCTGCTGGATCGCCGAAGCGAGGGACCTTCGGCCCCTGTCGATGGGCTCAACGGCCGGAGCCACCGGCGCACAGTGCGTGGTCGATCAGGGCGCTGGCCGCGTTCTCCTCGTCCAGTATGTGCTCCGGGGTGTCGCCGCGTGCCTCGGACATGGAGACCACGGCGCTTCGCCTGCCGTCGTCGGTGACGCCGTTGAGGGTGATGTAGCCGCCGTCCCCGCCCTCGTGGCTCCAGTAGGTTCCTCTGCAGCTCAGGGGGCGTTCGACCAGACCGAGCCCGTATCGGCCGCCGGGCCACAGCTGTTGGACCTCCGCGTTCACGGGGACGGTCTGCTTCATCTCGGCCAGCTGCCGGGGCGGTAGCAGGCGGCCCGCGAGCAGCGCGCGGAGGAAGACGTTCTCGTCCCGCGTGGTCGTGACCCACGAAAGGCTCTCGTGGTCCACCGGTATCTGGTCGGTGACGTCCACCCGGGAACCGGGGCCGAAGAGCTGGTAGGCCTGGGCGTGCGGCCGGGGCAGGGTGGGCGAGGTGCCCATCCACCGGGTCTGGTCGAGGCCGAGCGGGCGCAGGATGCGGTCTTCCATCTCCTGGTGGGCGGGTTGACCGGTGGCCTTCTGGATGATCATGCCGAGCAGGACGTAGCCGGTGTTGGAGTACTGCCAGCCCTTGCCGGGCGGGAAGTCCGGCGCATGGGCCATGGCGCGGGCAACCAGCTGCTCGGGTCCGTAGATGTCGAGGCGCTGCTGGTAGTACTCCTCCGGCGTGGTGTATCCGGGCAGGTCGTCGTGGATGCCGCTGGTGTGCTGGAGCAGTTGGCGGATGGTGATCCGGCTGCCGTGATTGCCCCTACCCCGCACCACTCCTGGCAGCCAGTGGTTGACCGTGTCGTCCAGGGACAGCCTGCCCTCGGCCTCCAGTTGGAGGACCACCGTGGCGACCAGCGTCTTGGACGTGCTGGCCATGCGGAAGTAGCCGTCGGAAGGGACCGGGCGGCCGGATTTCAGGTCGGCGGTGCCGCTGGTGGCGACCGACTGCCGACCGTCAGGCGCGACCACGCGGGCCTGCACACCGCTGACACCGAGGGCATGGATCGCCTCGGTGTCCTGGCGCAACCGCTCCACAGGGGAGGGACCGGCGGGCTGGGCGACGGCGGTGGCCACCGTGGCGGTGAGCAGGGTAGCGACACCGAGTGCCATGGCGAGGTGCTTTCGCAGAGTCGAACTCATGGCTGAACGCTAGTTTCGCCCTCCAACGGTTCCGATCCGGCGAACCCCAGGATCGGAAGGGGGATATCCCCCCAGCGCGGGTCCGGAAAAGGCGCACGGCGTGCGCGCCTCGTGCCTAGCTGTTGCGAGCCCGGTCAGCCCGTGATTTCCCGGCCGGTGACCAGCTCGGTCTCGATGCGGACGAATACCTCGTCGCGCGTGACCGCCCATGAGCGCGCGCCGGTTCGCGACAGCCGTTCGTGCTCGGCGGGGCCGGCCACCAGCGTCGCCCGTCCCGTGACGACCACGCTCCAGCCGGAACGGGTCACGGCGTCGAAATCGTCGGCCTCGAAGGCGACCACGGCTCCGTCGATCGCGCGGACGAGGTCCGAACTCGCCGAGGTGCACAGGAGCACGGAGGAGTCCGTGCCGATCGAGAAGCTGACCGGGAGCACCGCGGGCAGCGCCTGACGGGTGTACACGACGCGACCGACCGGCACTTTCGCCAGGAGGCGAAGGCACTCCTGCCGATCGAGTGCGCGAAACCCTTCCTTGTGGAACATCAGTCCATGCTCTCTCCCGCGGCCGGGCCACTGTCAGGGCCGGAGGGCCCATGTCGCGTGCCCCATGGCAGGAGGCCGGCTGTCCCGTCCGGCCGGCCGAAAACAGGGGACCGCGGGGCCTGTTGATGAGGCCGTACGGCCCACCCCCCGAGCGAGCCCTGATTCGGATAGTGGCATCAGGCCCCTGGCACGCACCGCGCGGTCGGAGGGCCCGCGGCCCCGGCTCCATCCCCGGGGCCGCACACTGCGAATACGAAGGGACGGGCGGCATGCTTCAGCCGTCGAGGAAGCAGAACGAGGCACCGGCACCGGCTGCGTCCGTGTCCGGCCGGGCGGGGTTGATGCTGGCGTTGGCCACGGTGGGCTTCGCCGTCAACTTCTGGGCGTGGGCGCTGCTCAGCCCGCTCGGCCCGCGGTTCAAGGACAGCTTGGACCTGAGCTCGTTCCAGCAGTCGCTGCTGGTGGCGGTGCCGGTGGTGGTCGGCTCGCTGGGACGGATCCCGGTGGGCGCGCTCACCGACCGGTTCGGCGGGCGCGTGATGTTCCCGCTGGTCTCGGCGGCCACCATCGTGCCGGTGCTCTACCTCGGTCTGGCCGGGCACTCCTCGCTCGCCGCCCTGCTGGTGGGAGGCTTCTTCCTCGGCATGGGCGGCACCGCGTTCGCGGTCGGCGTGCCCTTCGTCGGCGCCTGGTTCCCGCCGGCGCGGCGCGGTCTGGCCATCGGCATCTTCGGAGCCGGCATGGGCGGCACCGCGATCAGCGCGCTGACCACGGTCAGGCTGGTCAAAGCGCACGGCATGGCCGACCCCTTCGTGATCACCGCCGCCGTGCTGGCGGTCTACGCGGTGGTGGCCGCCCTGGTGCTCCGCGACGCGCCCGGCCGCGCGGTGCCCACCGAACCGCTGGTCCGCCGCCTGGCCGCCACCCTCAAGCTCGGGATCACCTGGCAGGCGTCCGCCCTGTACGCGGTCGCCTTCGGCGGCTACGTCGCCTTCTCCGTCTACCTGCCCACCTACCTGAAGACCGGCTACGGCCTGACCCAGGCGGACGCCGCGAACCGGATGGCCGGCTTCGTGCTGCTGGCGGTCGCCATGCGGCCGGTCGGCGGCTGGCTGTCGGACCGCATCGGCCCGGTGCGGGTGCTGGCCGGGGCGCTGACCGCAGTCGTGGCCGGAGCCTTCGTCCAGTCGTTCACACCCTCCCTGGCGCCCGTGGGCACGATGGCGTTCCTGGCCATGGCCGCCGCGCTCGGCGCGGGCAGTGGCGCGGTGTTCGCCCTGGTCGCCCTGCTCGCCCCCGCGAACAAGGTCGGCTCGGTCACCGGCGTCGTAGGCGCCGCGGGCGGCCTCGGCGGCTTCGTCCCGCCGCTCGTGATGGGCTCGCTGTACGGCGCCGGCGGCTCGTACGCCATCGGTCTGGCCCTGCTCGCGGTGGTGGCCGCCGCGGCTCTGGCCTTCACCGGCACGCGGGTGCGCCATGGACTCACCCGCCGCGTCCGCACAGCCCAGGCACACTGATCAGGAGAGGACCGCGCCATGTGTGAGTACTGCGGCTGCCAGGCGCTGGAAGCCATCGACGTCCAGCAGCCCGGTCATGCGCAGCGCAGGGGCGAAGCCGAGCGACTCGGTGGCCCGTTCGGTGGCCGCCACCAGCTGGGCGCGCAGCCCGCTGCCGCGACGTGACCGATCGTGCTCGCGAAGGGCGTAGATGGTGGAACGGATGATCTTGATGGTGTCGTCCAGGTTGTCCACGACGCGCTGGATCCGTTCGCTCACCTGCGGACGGTCGGAGACCCGGCCCAGCGTGGACTGGAGTGACAGCGCACCGGCGAACAGCCGCTGGATGACCAGGTCGTGCAGGTCTCGGGCAATCCTGTCGCGGTCGTTGAGCACGACCATGCGCTCGGCGTCCCGCCGATGCTCGGCGACGTCCAGGGCCAGCGCGGCCTGATTGCCGAACCCGGTGACCATGTCGACCACGGCGTCGGTGAAGAGGGGGCCGCCCGGTACTTTTGCGACCTGCAGCACTTCGCGGACGTGCTCCCGGGTGCCGAGCGGTACGAGGAACGCCGGACCGAGCTCCACCACCGAGGCGCTGCCGCCCTCGGCGCGCGGATCGGCGCTCACGGCACCGCTGGTGATCGTCTCCCCGGACGCGTAGACCTTCGCGGCCAGTGCGGTGGCGGGCAGCACCAGCCCGCGGACCTTCTCCGCCCGCGTGCCCGAGGAGGCCTCGATGACCAGCTCGCCACGGTCGCCGACCGGCACCGCCAGGGTGACCAGGTCCGCGCCGGCCATCTCCCGCACGGTGGCGGTGAAGGACTCCAGCACGGCGGCGGGTTCCGCACCGGACAGCAGGCTGCGGGTCAGCTCGTTGCTGGCTGCCAGCCACCGCTGGCGGCGGTGCGCGTCGTCGTACAGCCGGGCATTGTCGATCGCGACACCGGCCGCCGCGGCCAGGGTGCGCAGCACCGCCTCGTCGTCGGTGTCGAACTCTGTGGCGCTCTTCTTGTTGCTCAGGTACAGGTTGCCGAACACCTGGTCGCGCACCCGGATGGGGGCGCCGAGGAAGCTGGTCATCGGCGGGTGCCCGGCCGGGAAGCCGACGGACGCCGGATGCTCCGCCAGGTTCGCCAGGCGCAGCGGCTCCGGGTGCCGGATGAGCAGGCCCAGGATGCCTTCGCCGCGCGGGTAATGGCCGATGCGTGCGATCGCCTCGTCGTCGATGCCGACCACGACGAACTGCTTGATCGTGCCTTCTTCCCCCAGCACGCCGAGTGCGCCGTACTAGGCGTCGACCAGGGTGACGGCCGACTCCACGATGCGGCGCAGCACCATGTCCAGGTCCAGGTCGGAGCCGACCGCCAAGACGGCGTCCAGCAAGGTGTGGACCCGGTCCCGGGCCCCCCGGACCTGCGCCACCTGTGCCTGCAGGTCGTCCAGCAGCGCGTCCAGCCGCAGCTGTGGAGACATCCCGGACGTCTCCACTTCACGCGAATCCTGCGCGCGCTCGTCCACCACAGCTCCCCTCACCTTCTCACCGGCCCATCCCAAGGATGCCCGACGCACCGAACCCGTTCGACGGCACCCAGGTGGGCAGGGAAGAGTCGGGCGACATCCAGCAGGCACCCGGTAGACGTGCCGATCCTGGGCGCGTCCCGGGTTACCTGGGCGGTGTGCGCAGGGCGAGGCCGGCCGGTATCGACGCTCCGGTTTCAACGCAACCGGTATGCCTTCCGTCACGTGGTGGACAGACTCCATGCCCCGGCCGAGCGCACCTGGTAGTAGCCGCGCCCCGGCCACTGGAACCTATGCTCCCCGGCGCGGCCCTCGGCCACCGTCACCCAGTAGGCGAGGCGGTCGTCCAGAGCCTCCAACTGGACCAGGCTTGGGCCCGCGTAGTGCAGGACGCCTGGGCCCGGTTCCCCTCGGTAGTGCACGACATCGGACCCGGTGCCGTTGATCTCCTCGTGGAAGCGCGGGACTTCTCGCAGCGGCGCCGCAGTCGCCGTCCACGCCTCCCGGTCACCGGCGGCAAACACGCGGAAGACGATTGCCTTGCTCCCCTCCGGCAGCGGAATCCGGGCGGTGAAGGGGGTGCCGTCGCCGGACAGCCGGTAGAGGCGTGAAGAACGCCCCTTGCGGCCCTCGAAGCGTAGGTGGACCCGCTCCTGCCCGTCGGTCGAGAAGACCATCACGGCCGGGCGGTACGGTGGCATCGCCAGCCGATGCGTCTGCTCGCCGCTGCCCCCCGTCCCGCTGACCTGCGGTTGGGCGGCACGCAACGGCGTCGTCGTGCGAGGCTTGGCCGCGCGCGGCTGTGCGGGGACGCTGCGACCCGGGCCTGGCTGCGGAGTGATGGGGCCCGGCCCATCCGTCAGGCGGACCGCGTCTGCGTCTGCTCGGGTCCGGTCGTTGGCGAAGTCCCGCTTAGCCTGCTCGTATGCGTCGAGGGCACGCTCCAGCTCGGCCCGCATCTCATCGGTGGCGCCGGGCTGGCCGGGGCTGAAGGAATGGACGTCCAGAGCCTCACCGAAAGCGGTGATCTGAGCCTCGATCTCAGCGAGCGCCGACTCGTCGCGTCCGCGCCCGCGCCACGGCCACAGTCGGCGGAGCCCCCCGCCCGCCCCTCTACGCATGGTCGCAATCATGCCGCACGACCCGACAGGCACGGCCTGAGGTCACCCCGCCGGCGCAGGTTGCCTTGGTTTTCAAGGTGTCAGAGCATAAGCAGTAGCCGCGTGTTCGGGACGAGTTTCCGGTTCACGCTGGTGCTCTGCACGAAGATCGTGAAGTCGTCGTTGTGGTCCGGCTTGACGCGAACTTCCACGTCCGGCAGGCCGAGTAGGGCTCGGGCCTCGGGCCCCGTGTACACCCGGTCCGTCTTCTTCTCCAGCACTGCTATCTGCTTCCGCGCCTGGATCTTCTCCGACTTGCTCAGCTGGTAGAATGCACCACCGGTACGGTAGGTGTGCCCGCTTTCGACGACCCAGTCCCGGATCGCCGCGTCACGAGCCACCGGGATCAGCTCGTACTGTGACGGATTCACCGGGGTGAGGCCGGCCGCCTTGATGGTGTCCTTGTTGACCGCCTCGGCGCCCATGGAGAACACCGCCCGCGATCCCCGGATGCCCTGGGTGCGACCCACCATGAATTTCTCGGTGGCCTGCTGGATAACCTGCCCGGCCTCCTCCAGACCCTGTGTGCTCGTGGCGTCCCAGATGGCGATGTTGTCCTTCGGGAAGCCGCACTGCATGGCCTCCCGCTTGCCCATCTGGTCAGGCACCAGGACGGCCAGCGTCCAGTTGTCCTGCTGTGTCTCGATCATCTCGGCCACAGCCTCGACCAGTTCACGCGGATCCCTGGCAGGGGCATCCGGGCAGCGATGACTTGCGTTCTCCTGCCCGTCGGTGAGTACGAACGTCAGGAAGCTGTGGTCGCCGTACAGTTGAGCCGTCTGCGCCAGCTCCCGCTGTGACTTCAGTGAGGCCGCCAGCAGAGCCGTCATCCCACCGACCCGGTACAGCTGCTTCAGCGAAGGCATCCGCAGCACGTCCTTGTCGTAGATGACGCACTCCACCGTGTCTGCGAAGACGTACACCGTGACGCGGGTTTCCTGGTCCAGTTCCCGCGATCGGCGGGCAAGATAGGCAATCTGCTGGTCGGCGACGTCGACGACCTTGCGGCTCAGATGCGACATGGACGAACTGGCATCCAGCACAAGAGCAACGTGATTGATGTAGTTCTGGTTTCCGGACATGACAGTTCCCCCTCGTTCCGACCCGATGCTCCTACCGTCTCATGCACCACTGACAATCGATCTTGGCTCGCGGCCTGGAGTCCGGCCTTCGTCAGCTCGCGCTGCGCCGACCGGCTTGGCCGCGAGGGGCGGGAAGACGTCTCATCGGACATCCCGTTCCGGGATCGTCGGAAGAACCTTCTCAGCGATGTCGAGGAGAACGCTGTCGCCCGGGAGGGCTCCGGACTTGCTCCACACGGTGATGTCGTAGTAGCCGCCCCGGTCCTTCCGGTCGAGGGCCACGGACAGCGTCCTGGCCAGGGGACCTTGTTCGACCGGTCCGCCGGATCCGCCACTCCCGAGATTGATCTCGAACTTCATGGTGTGATCCGAGGAGAAGACCGCGGGCCGCCCGAGAACCGTAAGCGTCTTGACGTCCTTCTCGCCCTCGTCACCCGCGATCTTCATCAGCTTCACGTACTGGGCGGTCGACAGCTCGTTGTAAGTGGCCGAGAGGTTCACGGTGTAGGTGTCGAACGCGACCTCGGCCTCCGGCTCGGCGACCTTCCCATCAGTCAGGGCAGCGGTGTCGCTGGTGCCGGAAGCCGTGGTCGCGGTCTCTCCAGGCGTTCCAAGGAGCCGGGCCAGGTCGGGTCTGTTGAGCGCCTTGCACAGCTCGTCACCGGTCACAGCCCGTGGCGTCTTCTTGTAAACCTTCGGCAGCTCATCGTGTTCCCCGTCCGAACACGCGGCGGGCTGCGGTGTGCTGTCGTCGGACGGCAGCACGTGGGGGGCCACCCACAGCGCGCCCGCGAGTGCCCCGAACACGGCCACGGCCGCGACGGCCTGGCCCCACGCGTTGGGCTCCTTCTCCGGAGTGTCCGGGCCGGGACGCAGCCCAGTTCCGGCCTGGGCTTGGGCTTGGGCTTGGGCTTGGGCTTGGGCGGCAGCATCGACCACCGCCCCGTCTGCGGAGGCCGCCGCACTCGGGTTCCGGCGTGCGCGCAGCGCCCGAACCACCGTGTGGACGCGTATCGCGGTGAACACGAGGAACACCACACCGAGACCGGCCGCGGTCAGGTCGTGATCGTGGACGGCGAGATACATGATGCGCAGGCCGAGAACGGACCCGAGCACGATGAACAGGGGCTCGCGGACCCAAAAGGGCAGGAGACGGAGGAGGAAACCGAGCATCCGGCGATCTCACCAGGTCACAGCCACGTTCGCCGTGGTGGAGGCCACAATTCCGGAACGTGTGGGGCCCTTACGAGCCGTCTGCGTGGACCGCGTAGACGTACCGCTTGCCGGCGTACTCGCTGACGTTCCAGATGACGGACTCGGTGTAGGCCCAGCCGGACGCGCCACTGCTGTGGTAGCTGAGATCCTCGCAGCCGATGGCCAGGTCACAGACGTTGGTCGCGGCCGAGTCGCCGGAGTTGAAGGTGCGCAGCGAACCCTTCGTGGACGGACCGGCGCTCGTCGCGAGGTAGTGCTTGCTGTTGCGCGACACCACTCCTTGAATCTTCTGCTGGGCGACGGTGACGGCTTCGGACGCGGTGAGAGAGGCGACCTGCCGGTCGGTGTAGTCGAGGTTCCAGCGGACCACCTTGGGTGTGGTCGTACCGGGGCCCGTGCCGTTGAAGGTGCCGTCCGTGTAGTCGACGGTCCCGGACAGGGAGTACTCGCTCACCACCAGGCTGTCGGGGGTGCTGGCCCGGTCGAGCCCGATCGTGGTGTAGCGCAGGTACGTCCCCGCGTTGTCGTAGGCGTGGCTCTGCGGCAGGACGTACTCGTACCCGTAGCCGTAGTAGGACCCGTCGGTGTGCAGACCGCACACCTCCGTCTCCGTGGTGGCGACCTTGAAGAGGGTGTTCAGGTCGAACACCCTCAACCCCTTATAGGTGTCCACGACATAGAGCAGGTTGCCGTACCACATGATGCCGCCGGCGTGCTTGCGGATGGGGTTGAAGGAGTACTCCCCGGTGCCGGTCTTGACCGGTTCGACCAGAAGGACGTGCCGGTACGTCGGTGTGGTGGAGGTGGTGTAGTCGACGAACGTCAGCCGCAGGCCCTTGTCGAGCGCGTAGTTGTCGACGCCGTTGCCGTCGGGGTCCGTCTCGAAGTACCAGGAGACGAGGACGACCCTGTTGTTGCCGCCTGCCGGGTAGAGCCCGTTGCCGTAGGCGTCGGCGCTGGTCGTGACGCCTTGCGGGATCCAGTAGTCGACCGCCTGGTCGCCGCTGTCCCAGGTGAATCCGGTCGAGAACGCCTCGACGGTGCCGGGTGCGCTCGTGAGGTGGGTGGCGCTGCGGTTGGTGTCGGCGATGACGGTCGTAGCGTCCACCTTGGTCAGCTTGGTCGTCAGACCGGCGGCCAGATCGGCGAACTCGCCGTAGCTGTTGGAGGTTCGGCTGCTGAGGCTGAACTGTCCCGCGTCGATGGTGGCAGCCTCGGCGACGGCGGGGGCCAGCAGGCTGCTGGTGGCAGCGACGAACGGGGCGGCGGTCAGCCCCTTGAGGATCGTTCTCCGAGTCATGGTCATGAGGCGGAAAACTATGTGTACTTGATCAAGCAGCACAACCCGGGGGGCCCACATACACGTCAACGGGCCCCCGGCGGCGAGCGCCGGGGGCCCGTTCAGTGGTGGTCCGCCTGGGCCGTCGCGTCAGGGATTGACGATCGGCAGGACCGGGCTCTGCAATCCGGCCATGGACCAGCGCTGGGCGACGGTGCCGTTGCAGTCCCACAGCTGGGGGCGGGCCTGGACCGCGGCGTCGGCCCAGGGGATGTCGAGGCACCGACCGGAGACCGGGTTGATGATGCTGCCGTCGGCACGCGGCAGCCACTGCTGATTGGCGCCCTGGTTGCAGTACCACATGCCGACCGAGGTCCCGTTGGCGGTCCCGGCGCCGGATGCGTCGAGGCAACGGCCGCCCGCCGTGATCGTGCCGTCCGCGTTCACCGAGAACTTCTGGGCGTCCGTCTTGTTGCAGGGCCACAGTTGCACGCCCTGGCTCGCGTCGCCGCCCGGCAGGTCGAGGCAGCGGTCCTGGGCCGCGTACTGGATCTCGCCGGTCGCGGTCGCGGCCACGGCGCCCGTGTACACGGCCAGGTTGCTGACGCTGCCCTTGAGCAGGCCCACATCGGTACCGGTGGTGCGGCCCTGGTACCGGTAGCGGCCGATGACGACTCCGCCCGTGACGGCCGGGGTGGTGGCGGCCGAGTGGTAACCGGTGGAGGCCAGACGCCCGTTCACGTACAGGTTCATCTGCCCGGTCCCCGACGAGTAGCTGGCGGTCAGCTGGGTCCAGACGCCCGGCTGGAACGTGTTGGCCGGACTGTCCGCGTAGGTGTAGTCGTACGACCAGGTGTCGTCGTCGGCCCGGCCGATGGCGAACCGCCAGCCGCCCGTCTCGCCGTACAGCGACCAGGAGCTGGCCCGCGTGTTGTCCTGGCTGGCCACGACGGCGCCGCTGTTGTCCACCTTGGCCCAGACGCTGACGGTGAAGCTGCCGTGCGGATCGGCCGCCGGCTTGCCGGTGGTGATGGTCCCGGTGCCGTCGAACGCGGCGACCTGGGTGGCGCGGCCGTCGACCGTGTCCTTGACGAAGGAGACGCCCGTCGCACTGGCCGTGCCGTTCTGCTCGGCCGGGTTGGCGGTGGCGTCGTCGTAGAGGCGCCAGTGGGCGGCGGGGGCCTGCGTGCTGCCCCGGTAGTGGTCGCCGCCGAAGCCGGTGACCATGCCGTTCGTGGTGCTCGCCGGCCAGACGTGGATACTGCCGTCGTCGGTGACCGCCCAGAAGTCGGGCACGCCGTCCCCGGTCAGGTCGCCGTCCGAGCCGATGGGCTGGGTGGTGGTGATGCCCCAGCCGATGCGCGTGGCGGGGCTGGCGGTGACGCCGGTGACGGTCGGCAAGCCGTCGCGTACGTCCGTGGTGAGGCGGTACTGGTAGATGTCGCCGGCCTCGCGGCCGTTGCCGGCGGTGCGCACCCGGACCCACAGCGCGGGTGCGGTGGGGGTGGTGGCGTCGACGGCGAGGGTGTTGCCGGGAACCATCAGGTCCACCCCGTTCCAGCCGCCCTGGGCGACCAGGTTCGGCGCGGCCAGGGTGCCGTTCGTGTTGGTGGGGTAGTACCAGAGATTGTCCGACTCGACGGCGAGGATGCCCGTGGCACCCGTGACGTCACGGTTCGGTGTACGGGTGTCCGTGACCGAGCCGATCGGGGTGATCTGGCTGGTGTACTGCCAGGCGTCGCCGGTCCCGAGGTGGAAGCCGGGGCAGGACGCCGTGCCGCCCACGCAGTTGGTCCGGCTCAGCTTGGTCTTCAGACCGAGGTCGAAGCGGCCCGGGTCCGAGAGGCGGTTGGCGTAGTAGTGCAGGGTCTTGCCGCTGGTGCCGTCGGGGCCGTCGCGGTGCACGAACAGGTCGTCGGTGTTCAGGCCGGGGTCGCGCGAGCCGCGGTGGCTCACCCGGTAGTCCTTCCAGGTCTTGCCCGTCTCCGGGGCCTGCCCGGCGGGGGCGGCGATGCCGGTGGCGGGGACGCTGGGGTTGCCCGCCTCGGTGGCGCGGCCGTGCGTGACCAGGTTGCCGGCGGCGTCCGGGATCAGCAGGTCGGGGCGGGCGTCACCGGTGGTGTCGCCGAAGGCGACCTCGCCGTCCGTCCACGGCACGTAGAAGGAGTACGAGGCGGTCTGTGACTGGTTTCCGGCCTCGTCGAAGGCCTTCGCGTAGAGGGTGTTGGTGCCCCAGTGGGTGGGCTTCACGGTGATGGCCGAGAGGTTCAGCGGGGAGCCGCAGGTCTGCTCGTACGTCGCGAACTGCGCGTCGAAGCTCCAGCGGACGCAGGCCAGTCCGGAGGCCAGCTTGCCCGAGGGGTTCGGGTCCTGGGCCTTGATGGGGATGCTGCCCTGCTGGCCGACCCTGAGGTTGGTCACCTGGCCGTTGCCCGAGGGCGGGAACTGGGTGTTGGGGTCGGTGAAGTCCCCGAACGAGAACACCGGCGGGGTGAGGTCCACCGCGAAGTGGCAGGGTTCGCTGCCGGGTCCGCGCAGCAGTCCGTCGTCCCCTTGCGCCCACCAGCCGTAGTAGTGGCCGTCCTGGAGCGTGCCGTAGGGGAGGGTGTACGAGGCGTCCTGGCCGGTGCCGACGAAGCCGGACCAGTTCTGGTGGACGATGTTGCCGCCGGTGGAGTTGTCCCACAGCTGGACGTACTCGGTGAGCTGGCCCTGGTTGGGGCTGCTGACCCGGGACGTGAGGGTGGCCCGGGTGTCGGTGATCCAGCCGTAGGAGCCGATCGGGGCGTCCCAGCAGGAGTCGCCGCCGGCGGCGGTGACCCGGCGCGGGGTCGGTGTGGCGCGCGTGTTGTCGGGCCTGTTGGGCGGGAAGTCGTACTGGGTGGAGAGCGTGGCGTCGTACGAGAAGCGCTTGAAGGCCATCTTGTCACCGCTGCCCTCGCGGCCGACCAGGGCGAAGGCCAGCGGGGTGCCGGTGTCGCCGAGGGCGTTGCGCATGGGCGCCGTGATGTTGAAGTCGACGGGGATGTCCGAGTAGCACGCCTGCTGGGTGCCGTTGCCGGGGATGTCCTTGCCGTCGACCCATTCGTACGTGCGGTGGTTGTCCCAGTTGATGCCGCCGTCGAAGGCTCCCGCACGGTAGAGCTGCACGGGGTACTTCGTGGTGCAGGACCAGTCGGAGGAGATGTACTGCGCCACCCGCAGGTTGGCGTACTCGACGTGCGCGCCCGCGTACCCGTTGAGGTTGAACTCGTAGAGGCCGCGCTCGACGCCCGTCTGGGCCTCCCAGCCCTGGAAGCCGACGCCGGGGCGGTCCCGGTCGGCGCTGCCGGTCCGGTCGAAGTTGCCCGTGGTCGGGTGCGCCGACATCACCCACGCGTGGTGGCTCTTGCCGCGCGCGTCATTGGACCAGGAGGGGTCGACGTACACGGGGTAGACCGTGTTCTTCGCGTCGAGGAGCGCGGTGTTCGGGGTGAGCGTGACGGTGCCGGACCGACGCTGTCCCGGTGCGCCCGCCCTGGTGACTGCGCCCTTGGCACGTACCGCCATGTCCGCGCTGCTCGCGTCGCCCGCCGGACCCTCGGCCGTGCTGAGCCACACCGGGGTTCCGGCCGGGGACTTGGGTCCTCCAGCGGCGGAGAGTCCCTTGGCGGCACGGCGCTCACCGGTGTACGGGTGGCGCGTGCCGGCGGGGGCCGAGGCGGACCACATCCGGGGTGTGGGCGCGGAGAAGACGGTCTGCTTGCCCGCGCGGGCCCGCAGAGCGCCGGTCTTGTCCGCGGTCAGCGCAACGCCCTTGGTGCTGGTCGGGAAGGTGAGCGCACGGACGGCCGGATTGGCGGCGGCGGTGCGGGACTTGAGGACGAGGACGGTGGTGAAGCCGCCGGTCTTGGTGGCGGTCACGCGGAGGTCGGTGTCCTTGGCCACCGAGCGGAAGACGGCGCTGTTGCCTTCGATGACCGGCGCGGGCAGGGCTCCGGGGAAGGGCGAGCCGACTGACAGCTGCTTGCCGTCCTTCGTCGTCATCGTCGCCAGCGGCCCGCTGCCGCCGCCGGAGACGACCAGGCTGTCGAGGGCGGCGGCCGGGGCGTACGTGCCGTCCTTCCGGCGGGTCAGCCGGTCGTCGGGGGTGCGCCAGGCCCCGTCCTTGCGCACCCGCTGGACCTCGGTGTGCTGCACGGTGCGCAGCTTGCCGGCCGCAGTGACGACGGTGGTGCTGAACTCGTCGGTCAGCGCGGGGACCGGGACGTCCTTACCGGTGCGTTCGGCCTTGTCGGCGGCGCGCGTGAGCGCGCTCGCGGGGCGCTTGCGCGGATCGCCGGCGTCCTGCCGCGTGGCCCGGGTGTTCTTGGCGTCGCCGGCCTTGATGGCGGCGGCCACGTCGACCGGCTTGCCGCTCGCCGGTGCCGCCGCCGCGATGGCGGGCGTCAGCGACAGGCCGAGCGCGACGACGAGCAGCGGTGTGAGCGAGCGGGCTCTGCGCCGGCCGCGGCGCCGTGCGGCGGCACCCGATCTGTGCCGGGACCAGGGTCCCGGTGCGCCTGTGAACAACGAATACCCCCGTGAAGAAAGCGTGTTGAAGTTATGGTTGTTTCGAACGGGGGCACTCTTCCAGCCGTTTTCCCGATCGGTCAACGTCACCACGCAAGGCATGTTCACCTCACCCCGGCACCGGGGTCGTCGCCGTCCGGTCGCAGCGCATCGGGGACTTGGCTGTCGGATGGACGCGAGGTTTCCTGCGCGGTGCTGCTCCACTGCTCCACTGCTTCCTGCTGAATGCCCTGCAACGCACGGAAGTGGGCCGTGCGTACAGCCTCGAACCCAACGGGGGGTTTTGTGTCTGTCAGATCTGAGGCCGGTTTCGTGCGCTCTGCCGCACGAAGACTGGCCGTGTCGCTTACCCTGGCGCTGACCGCGTCCCTGCTCGCCCCGTCCCTGGGGCAGGCGGAGGCCGCGTCCGGGCCGGACTTCGACCGGGTGTGGTCACCGCCCGGTACCAAGCTGCCCAAGACCGCGTCGATCGCGGCACGGGCCGCCAAGAAGCCCGGCGCGTCCCGCCCGCACTATCCGGTTCCCTCTCGGACCCCGAGGCCGCCCCGGCCCCGGGCGAAGGAGACCGCGGCCACCGTCAGGCTCTCCGCCGCCACTCCCGCGGCGGGCCTCAAGGCGGGCGCGCTGCCCGTGTGGCTGGCGCCCTCAAAGGGCGCGGAACGGTCCGGCATCGGACCGGTGACGATCACCAGGGCCGGTGAGAAGGCCGCCCGGGCCGCCGGTGTCGACGGGCCGCTGTTCGCCCTCCGCTCCACCGCCTCCCGGTCCGCCGCCCCGGCTGAGCACGGCACCGCGGCCAAGTTCCGCGTGTCGTTCGACCCCGCCGCCCTCAACGCGGCGACCGGCGGGGAGTTCGCCAATCGCGGCCGGCTGGTCCGGCTGCCCGCGTGCGCTCTCACCACCCCGAAGCTGGCCTCCTGCCAGGTCCGTACCCCCGTACCACTGCGGTACGACAAGCACACGAAGCGGCTCACGGCCGAGGTCACCCTCGCCACCGTGCTCCCCGCCGGGGCCCGGTCCATCAGCGGTACCGAAGCCTCGCAGTCGCTGCTCCTGGCGGCCGAGGGCGGCCCCTCCGGCGGCGGCGGCTCGTACACCGCGACCGCCCTTGCGCCCTCCTCCGGCTGGTCGGCCGGCGGCGAGTCGGGCGGCTTCACCTACAGCTACCCCGTTCAGGTCCCGCCCTCCCTGGGCGGCCCGGCCCCGCAGGTGACCCTGGGCTACGACTCCTCGTCCGTGGACGGCAAGACCTCCGCGACCAACACGCAGGCCTCCTGGATCGGCGACGGCTGGGACTACAACCCCGGCTACATCGAACGCGTCTACAAGCCCTGTGACAAGGCGGGCATCACGGGCTCGGGCGACCAGTGCTGGGCCGGTTTCAACGCCGTCCTCTCCTTCGGCTCGCACAGCGGTGTCCTGGTCCGCGACAAGGGGGCGGGCTCGGCCTCGGCCACGACCGACGCGGCCACCGGCGTGTGGCGGCTGAAGAACGACGACGGCACGAAGGTCGAGTTCGGCTCCGGCGCCCAGAACGGCGTCCGCGACGGCGCGTACGCCAAGCTCACCGACAGCGGCGGCACCACGTACTACTTCGGCCTCAACCATCTGCCCGGCGGCGACGGCTCCGACCCGGCGGCCAACTCGGTCTCCACGGTGCCCGTCTACACGCCGAAAAGCGGCGACCCCTGCTACGACCCGGCCAAGGGCAACGGCTCCTGGTGCCAGATGTGGCAGCGCCTCTCACTGGACTACGCAGTCGACGCGCACGGCAACCTGACCACGTTCCGCTGGGCGCCCGAGACCAACTACTACCAGCGCGGCGCGGTCCAGAGCGGCGGCACCGGCACCCGTACCGCCTACACCCGGGGCACCACCCTCACGGAGATCGCCTACGGGCAGCGGCTGGACGCGCAGGTGGCCGCCAAGGGCGCCCTTGCGCCCGCGGCCCGCATCACCTTCACGACGGCCGAGCGCTGCGAGACGCCCGCCACCGGGTGCGACCCGGCCACCCGCACGGTGGCCAACAAGTCCAACTGGCCCGATGTGCCGGTCGACCAGGAGTGCACCGCCTCCGGGGCGTGCACCAACTACGCGCCGACCTACTTCACCACCAAGCGACTGGCCTCGATCGCGACGCAGGTCCGCGTCGGCAACGTCTGGCAGGACGTCGACACCTACACGCTGTCCCACTCCTTCCCCAACCCCGTCGACAGCACCAGCCAGAAGGCGCTGTGGCTCGACTCGGTGCAACGCACCGGCAAGGCCGGCGGGTCCGCGAGCACCCCGGCCGTCACCTTCACCCCGGCCATGCTGCCCAACCGGGTCGACGGCACCGATCTGGTCCCGGCGCCGCCGCGGATCAACCGTCCGCGCATCCAGCAGATCCGCAACGAGACGGGCGCGGTCGTCAACGTCGACTACGAACTCCCCGGCTGCTCGCGGCTGAACCATGTGATGCCGCCGGCCGAGGACGACAACACCATGTCCTGCTATCCGGTGCGCTGGACCGTGCCCGGCTCGGTGGCCGGCTCCGACCCGGTCCTGGACTGGTTCAACCACTACCGCGTCGCCTCCCTGACGGAGAACGACCCGGTCACCGGCGCACCCGCGAAGATCACCCGCTACGCCTACGGCCCCGCGGCCTGGCACCGCGACGACAGCGAGTTCACCGACCCCAAGGCCCGCACCTGGGGCGAGTTCCGGGGCTTCGCCACGGTGACCACCACCACCGGCAGCGGCAACGACGGCCCCCGGTCGCAGGTGCGCACCACCTACCGGCAGGGCATGCAGGGCGACATCCGCAAGAGCGGCGCCACCCGTGACGTGCCCCAGCTGACGGACGCCCTCGGCCGCAAGAGCTCCGATGTGGACTGGCTCGCCGGACAGGTCCTGCAGCAGGAGACATACGACGAGGCCGGCGGCACCGTCGTCGCCCGGACCGTCAACTCCTCCAGCGGCGAGGTGGACACCGCCACCCACCCGCGCGGCGGCGGCCTGCCCGACCTGGTCGCCCGCTACACGTCCACCACGGCGACCGCCACCCGTCAGGAGAAGAAGACCGACGACACCTGGCAGACCAGCTCCACCACGACGACCACCGACCCGGCCCGGGGCAACCGGGTCGTCACCTCCCTGGACCAGGCCGACGGGCTGCCCGACATCTGCACCCGTACCGAGTACGCCACCGGAGGCGACCCCCAGCGCACCCAGCTGGAGTCCGAACGCCTCGTGGTCTCCGGCACCGACGCCTGCACCGCGACCGCCGGCTCCGGCAACACCGTCGAGCGGGTCCGCACGTACTACGACGGCAAGCCGTACGGGCAGGCCGGCGTGCCCGGCGACCCCACCCGGACCGAGGTGATCGACAGCTACGCGGCCGACGGCACGCCGAACTTCGTGACGACCCGTGCCACCGGCTACGACGCCTACGGCCGCACGGTGTCGGTCACCGATCCCAACTCCAAGGACGGCCAGCACCCCGACGGCGCCACCGTCACGACGGCCTACTCCGCGGCTGCGACGGGCGAGCTGCCCGACAAGGTGACGGTGTCGGCTCCCGTGCCCGGTGCGCCCGCCACCGAGCACTGGGACACCGTCACCGTCACCGACCCGCGGCGCGGCCTGCCGCTGCGGACCACCGACGCCAACCTCAAGACGACCTCCCAGACCTATGACGCCCTCGGCCGCCTCACGGCCGTGTGGCTGCCCGGACGCGCCCAGGACCCGGCCACCCCGGCCAACCTGACCTTCGCCTACCGGGTGTCCAACCAGGCCGGAGTGCCGTCCACCATCACCACTGCCACGCTCACCCAGGACGGCGACACCCCGGTCTACACCACGGCCGTGCGGCTCATCGACGGCTTCGCGCGGACCCGGCAGATCCAGGAGACCCCCAAGAACCCGGCGTACAAAGCCGGCCGGCTCATATCGGACACGGTCTACGACTCACAGGGCCGTACGGCACACACCGACGCACCCTGGTTCAACAACGCGTCGGCCCCGTCCGAGACGCTCGTGACCACGGCGGAGAGTGACATCCCCGCCCAGACACGCACGGAGTACGACGGACGGGGACGCGCCGTGGTGAGCGCCTTCCGGTCCCTGGGCGTGGAGCAGAACCGCACCACGACGACGTACAAGGGAGCCGACCGCGTCGACGTGGTCCCGCCGGAGGGCAGCTTCCCCACCACCACGCTCGTGGACGCCCGGGGCCACCGCACCGAGTCCTGGCAGTACCGGACCGCCACCGCCACCGGCTCGGCCCTCGACGCCGTCATCAGCCGGTACACGTACACGGCCGACGGCAAGCCGCTGACCCGGACGGACGCGGCCGGGAACACCTGGTCCAACGAGTACGACCTGCGCGGCCGGGAGACCGGCCACAAGGAACCCGACAAGGGCGTCTCCCGGCAGACCTGGGACGCGGCCTCGCGCCTCGCGACCACCACCGACGCCCGCGGCACCACCCTCAGCTACAGCTACGACCTGCTCGGGCGCAAGACCGGGCTGTACGAGGGCGACATGACGCCCGAACACCAACTGGCCGGCTGGACCTTCGACACCGTCCCCGACGGCAAGGGCAAGGCGGCGAGCTCGACACGGTACGTCGGGGGCCGTGACGGCAAGGCGTACACGACGGCCGTCACCGGCTACGACGACGGCTACCGGCCCCTGGGCAGCAAGCTGACCGTCCCGAGTCCTGAGGTCGGCCAGCAGGCCGGCACCACCTTCACGTACACGACCGCGAGCGGATACGACCCGGTGACGGGCACGCCAGTCAGCAGCACGCTGCCCGCGCTCGGCGGTCTGCCCCGCGACGACATCGCGTACTCGCTCAACGACTACGGCCAGATGTTCTCGTACATGGGCGCCACCACCTATGACGTGCAGACGGAGTACGACGCCTTCGGGCGGGTGGTCCGCTCCACCGTGAACCCCTGGGGCAAGCAGGTCGTCTCGACGACCGACTACGACCAGTCCACCGGGCGGGTCCGCAGCCAGTTCGTCGACCAGCAGACCGCGCTGAAGGGATCCCTCCAGCAGACCGACTACACCTACGACCCGTCCGGAAAGATCACCTCGATCACCAACCTCCCGGACAACACGCCCTCCCTGCGCGACCGCCAGTGCTTCCGCTACGACGAGCTGAACCGGCTCGCCGAGGCCTGGACGGACACCGGCGGCATCTCCGTGCCACCCGCATCCGAGTACCGGACCCTCGACCAGGGCGAGTGTGCCAACAGCCGGCCCAGCGCCGCCACGGTGGGCGGACCCGCCGCCTACTGGGACGAGTTCGGGTACGACCTCACCGGCAACCGCACCTCGCTGGTCCGTCACGACCCGGCCGGCGACCGCGCCGCCGACGTCACCGTCACCCAGGCGTACGGCACGGCCGGGGAGCGCAACGCCCCCACCACCGCGCCGGACACGGGCGGCGGCACGGGCGGGCCGCACGCGCTGCTGACCGCAGAGACGAAGACCGGCTCCACCGTGACCGGCACCGGCCGGTACCAGTACGACGCGATGGGCAACACCACCCGGTACCAGGACCCCGCCTCGGGCACGGCCGAGGTGACCTGGAACAGCGAGGGCAAGCCGGCATCGGTGACCACGGCCGCCCAGATCAAGGGCATCGCCGGCAAGTGCCTGGACCTGGACGGCACCGGGACGGCGGACGGCACCGCCCTGCGGATCGCCGGCTGTGGCTCGGCTCCGGGGCAGAAGTACCTCGTCACCGGCGACCGGCTGATCACCGCCGACAAGTGCGTGACCGCCACGGGCACCCTCGCGGGCAGCGCCGTGGAGTTGCGCGGCTGTGACGGCCGTCCCGGTCAGACCTGGAAGCCCCGGAGCGACGGCACGCTCTACAACCCGGACTCCACCCGCTGCCTCACCGTGCCCCAGGGCGCCACGGCGGACGGCACGAAGCCGGTCCTGGACGACTGCGTCCTCGCGCCGCCGTCCGCCCAGCAGTGGACCATCCCGAACTCGACCACCACCTACCTCTACGACACGGAAGGAAAGCTGCTCGTTCGCCACAGCCCGGGCACGACCGTGCTGAACCTCGGCGACGACCAGCTGAGCATCGACACCGCCACGGGCGCCCAGACCGGCACCCGCTACTACCCGGTCCCGGGCGGCATGACCATCGTGCGCATCGGAGCCGGCACCGCCAAGGGGGCGTTCACCGTCCAGAGCGCCGATCACCACGGCACGAACACGCTGAGCGTCGACCTCTCCTCGGGCACGGTCAGCCGACGCGCCCAGGACCCCTTCGGCAACCCGCGCGGCCCCCAGCCGACGGCGTGGGCCGGGGACCGGGGCTTCGTCGGCGGCCGGCTCGACCCGGGCACCGGTTTGACCCTGCTCGGCGCCCGCCAGTACCAGCCGAGCACGGGTAGGTTCATCAGCTCGGACCCGCTGCTCGACTCGGACGACCCGCAGTCGTGGAACGGTTACGCCTACAGCGACAACAACCCCGTCAACGGCAGCGACCCCAGCGGCCTGTTCTGCGACGGCTGCTCGGTCGACAACCCGGGCTCGGCGTGGATCGACCACGGGCCCGGCTGCACGAACAGCGGCTGCTACCACGAGGACGGCAGCCACACCGACCTCAACGGCTACTGGACGTCGGGCAAGGTGTACGGGCCGTACAACCCGTGCATGTGGTGCAAGCCGAAGCCGCCGGTGGACCCGTGCCCGTACTGCGTGAAGAAGTCGTCGGGTTCGACGTCCGACGACCGGGGCCCGGGGCCCTGGAAGCCCAGGCCGACTCCGGCCCCGGCGGGGTCGAAGCCGGGGCCGTACGGCGACGTGATTCCGCCGAGCAACAAGTGGACGCCGATCTCGCATGCGTACACCCACACCGAAGACGTGGGATCGTCTCGATGGATGAGCCCCGAAAAACTGATGAGCGACTTCCAACGGGATCCGCTGAAGTTCTTCCCCTTCCCGATCGAGGGCTGCACTTCCCTGACCGAAGGGGCCGAGTGCCGTCTCAAGCCCGGCGAGTCCCTCCCTCTGGGCATGTTGGTCGGCGGCAACGGGGTCGTGCGGGTGCACACCACGTCCACCAGCACGAGCTTCGTCGTCATCTCCCAGAGCTACTTCGACGATCCGGGCTCGGTCATCACGTTCACGACCTCGGAGAAGAACGGCAGGCTGATTATGACTCAGCGAGGCGAATCCGAGGGTTCCAACCCGCTTATATGGGCTGCGGTCAAGGCCGGTAGCGCTGACTACACGTGGTGGAAGATGGGCAACAACCTCCGCGACCACGTCGAGCCGCCGGTGACCCAGTCCCAGCTGTCCTGGTCGCTCACCTGGGACAAGATCCGAGGAGGCTTGGGTTACTAGTACTGCGGTTGTGGTGACGAGGTCACAGCTCTACGGGCTGTGACCTCGTTGTCTGTGATGGCCCCGCGAGGCTGCCGCGACCTGTGGGGCGTCAGGTCGCGGTTCCGGCCCTGGAAGGTGCGGCGGTACGCGGCGGGTGAGACGCCGATCGCGGCGGCCAGGTGCTGGCGCAGCGAGGAGGCGCTGCCGAATCCGGCGCGCTCGGCGACCTGGTCCACCGGCAGGTCGCTGGACTCCAGCAGCCTGCGGGCGAGTTCGAGCCGCTGGGCGGTGAGCCACTGGCCGGGGGTCTGGCCGGTCTCGGCGAGGAAACGACGGCTGAAGGTGCGCACACTCATGCCCGCCTGGGTGGCCAACTGGGCGAGTTGGATGGGCCGGTGGAGCTGTTGGAGGGCCCACTCGCGGGCCCCGGCGGTGTCGCTTGCGCTGTCATCGGGGACGGGTCGGGCGATGTACTGGGCCTGCCCGCCGTCGCGCCACGGCGGAACGACGCAAAGGCGGGCGACCTGGTTGGCGATCTCGCTGCCGTGGTCGCGGCGGATCAGGTGCAGGCAGAGGTCCATCCCGGCGGCGGCGCCGGCCGAGGTGAGTACGTCGTCGTCGTCCACGTAGAGCACGTCGGGGTCGAGCGGGGTCCGCGGGTACAGCTTGCGGAAGCGCTCGGTGTGTATCCAGTGCGTGGTGGCGGGCCGGCCGTCGAGCAGTCCGGCGGCGGCGAGGACGAAGGAGGCCGTGCAGATCGACACCAGGCGGGTCCCGGGCCGGATCTGGGCCAGAGCGGTAGCGACCGGTTTCGGGAGCGGGTCGCTGCCGCCGATCGGGTCCTTGATGGGCGCCACGATCACGGTGTCGGCGGTGGCGATCACGCGTGCGTCGTGCTCGACGGCGATCGAGAAGTCCTCGCTGGTTTGCACCGGCAGGCCGTCCGGGGTGCAGGTGAGCACCTCGTAGAGCCGGTTCCCGTCCGGGCCGTAGGCGAGGCCGAAGGCCTTGGCGGGGATGCCGAGTTCGAAGGGGATGACGCCGGGGAGGGCGAGGACGACGACACGGTGCATGGTCTGCTGCATGGCCAGATCCTCTCACTCATTGGCAATCTGGCCACTCGTTTCGGTTGTTCGGCGGCGTCAGGCTGTTGATCAACCGCGAACGAGATGGGGAGTGATTCCGGATGGCGGAGAAGATGCTGGCCGTGGCCTTCGAGGAGCCGGGCGGGCCGGAGGTCCTGAAGGTCGTCGAACGGGAGCGGCCGGTACCCGGTCGGACGGAGATCCTGGTCCGGGTGCACGCGGCCGGCGTCAACCCGGTGGACTGGAAGACCCGGGCGGTCGGCGCCCTGTACGTCCCTGGTGACGGCATCGTGGGGTGGGACGTCTCGGGTGTGGTGGAGGCCGTCAGCGTCGGCGTGACACTCTTCCGGCCAGGTGACGAGGTGTATGGCATGCCGGCCTTTCCGCGGATGGTCGGCGGCTATGCGCAGTACGTGGCCGCCCCGGCACGCCACTTCGCCCCCAAACCGGCCGGACTCGACCACGTACAGGCGGCGGCCCTGCCGCTGGCCGCGCTGACGGCCTGGCAGGCCCTGGTGGACATGGCCGACCTGCAGGAGGGGCAGCGGGTCCTGGTGCACGCCGCGGCAGGTGGCGTGGGGCACCTGGCGGTGCAGATCGCGAAGGCGTACGGCGCGTACGTCATCGGCACGGCCAGCGCGGGCAAGCACGAGTTCGTGCGGGGGCTGGGTGCGGACGAGGTGATCGACTACGCGACGGTCGACTTCGCCTCGGTGGTCTCCGATGTGGACGTGGTGATCGACTCGATCGCCGGGGACTACTACCAGGAGCGCTCGTTGTCGGTCCTGCGGAACGGCGGCACGTTGATCACTCTCCCGGCCCGTGAGACCGAGGCGCTCGCCTCGGCTGCGGCCGCGCGCTCCATCCGCTCGGGCTTCATGCTGGTCGAGCCCGACCGGCGAGCGCTGTTGGCCATCACGGAGTTGGTCGAGACCGGCAGGCTGAAGGTCCACGTCGACGCCGTCTTCCCGCTGGCGGACGCCGCCAAGGCCCACGAGCTCGGTGAAACCGGGAGGACCACGGGGAAGTTGGTGCTCACCGTCGACTGATGGAACGTCATTGTGTTGCATTGCCGGACCCTGACGAATAAAGAGGCTTCTTATCGTGGCAAGTAGTCAGCAATCAGCTAGCCCGCCGGCAGTGGCCGCGAAAGCTGACGCTATTCCGTGGATGACGATATCTGTTGTCTTGTCCGGCCTGTTCATGGCGGTCCTTGACTCGTTCATCGTCGTGGTCGCCGACCCCTCGATCGTGGCGGACCTGCATGCCTCCGCCAGCGATGTCCAGTGGGTTCTGGCGGGTTATCAGCTGAGTTACGCGGTCTTCATCATTACCGCTACTCGCCTGGCTGACCTGTACGGCCGCAAGCGGATATTCCTTCTCGGGGTGGCTCTGTTCACTCTGTCATCAGTCGCTTGCGCGCTATCACCGAACGCAGGCAGCCTTATCGCCGCGCGTGTCATCCAGGGCCTAGGAGCGGCCCTGATGGTTCCCCAGGTGTTCGCGTACGTCACCGTGCTGGTGCCGACGGCGAGGCGGCACAGCGTGTACGGCGTGGTCGGCATCGTCATGGGTATGGCCACCATCGGCGGACAGCTCATCGGCGGACTGCTGATCGGCGCCAACCTGTTCGACTCCGGCTGGCGCCTGGTGTTCTGGGTGAACGCGCCGATCGGGATTGCCCTGTTCCTGCTCGCCGTTCGATACGTGCCGAAGACAGGGTCGGCTGCCACCCGCAAGCTGGACATGCCCGGCGTCCTGGTGCTCAGCGCGGCCCTCTTCCTCCTGGTGCTCCCGCTGATCCAGGGGCAGGAGGCAGGCTGGCCATGGTGGGTCTGGGCTTGCTTCGCGGGCAGCGCGGTCGCGTTCGGCTTGTTCGTCGCGGTCGAGCGGGGCCTGGAACGGCGGGGCGGGGATCCGCTGGTACCGCTGACGCTGTTCAAGCAGCGCTCGTTCTCGCTCGGGATCATTCTCGTCCTGGCCCTGTACGCGCTGATCTACTCGTACTACCTGGCCTTGTCGGTGACGATGCAGCAAGGCCTCGACATGTCGGCGCTCGGCGCGGGCCTGGTCTACGCGCCGGCAGCCACCGCATTCTTCGTGTTCAGCATGGTGGCGAGCCGGATCATCCCGAAATATGGACGACGTGTCCTTGAGGTTGGGGCGATCATAATGGCGAGCGGTTACCTGGCGGCCGGCCTCCTGCTGGTGTCCGGCCCGCGGATCACTCCGCTGCTCGTGATCCCCGCCCTCATTCTGCAGAGCGTCGGTGGCGGACTGGTCATCACGCCGGCGCTCAATACAGTGCTGAGCCGCGTCAGACCGGAGTCGGCCGGTGTCGCGTCAGGGGTCTTGTCCACGGCCCAGCAGTGTGGCGGAGCGCTAGGCGTTGCCGTTATCGGAGCGGTCTTCTTCGGCTCGTTCCATCCCGCGGCAGTCGGCAGGGTTGCCGCCGCCGGTCACGCCTTTGCCGTCGCGTCCTTCGGGGTGTTCGTCATCGCCGTCATAGCGGGCATTGTCGTCTTCCTTCTGCCGAAGCGGCCAGCGGCCCAGGCCTGAGCGCGAGGATCACCAGTCATGGCCAGGCTGCGGATGCAGCGGGCCCAGTCATAGCGACGTCCGGACAGATCAGCTGCCCGGACGTCTGCCTTTTGGAAGGCCCGCGTCTCGGATGGGGAACAGCGGGCCCGGACCGGTGCGCCCCGGCGTGACGTGCCGGAAGGAGCGCGGCCACGGACTCGATGGACGGGATCCGGTTCGGGTCCATGTGGCCACGCTGCCGCGCCCGGCTGGACTGTGGGTGCATGGGCTAGGCAGCGCGCCCTCAAGGCGATCCGCGGCAAGAACCTGCTTCCCGGTCGCGGAGAGTGGATGTGGTTGGCGGAACGTCAGGCAGGGCCTGCGCAACCGCTCTGAGGGCCCCCTGTTTCAGCGGTGTGTGCCGTCTCACGCACTCAAAGGGCTGCCCAAGTTGTCTGGATCACAGTGTAAATGTCCATTTGGCGTCCATGCTCGAAACGGCTACCGACTCCCGAAGTGGAGCCCATCGGCATTCTCTTGGGCGCGAAGTTCCAAAGTGGCCCATGCCGCAGCACTCGGGATGTTCCTCCCTTTTCCCCCGCGAAAGGTGCCCATTATGGCCGCTTACCTCTGTCCGCCTGCCGTGATACACGGCGAGCACGCCGTGGAGACCAGCCAGATCGTGGCGGAGGTGCGCGACCGGCACCCGCACGCGGCGTGGGCGCCGCGGATCGACGGCATCGCGGCCAGTACGGGCATCGAGACCCGCGGGTGGATGCTGCCGCTGGAGACCGCCGTCGCGGCGGGCAACGGCAGCGGCCTGCGGGCCGTCGGCATCGGGCCGGCCCAAGAGGCGCTGGCACGCGACGGGTTCACCCAGCAGGACGTGGACCGCGTGATCGCCGCCCTCGACGCGATACCTGCGCCGCAGACCGTCCAGGAGCGTACCGCGCCGGCCTGGGAGGCCGTGCAGTCCTACGGGGAGCGTGCGGCGCGCGGGGCCCTGCAGATCGCCGGGCTCGACGCCGCAGACATCGACTGCCTGATCACCAGTCACTCCACCACCCCGGCGCTTCCGGGCCTGGACATTGCCCTGGCCAACAAGCTTCCGCTCCGCAACGACGTGATGCTGCTGCCTGCCACGCAGTGGGCCTGTATCGCGGGGACCCGCTCCCTGGCGCTGGCGGCGGATCTCGTGGCCGCGGACCCCGACCGGGTGGTCCTGGTCGTGATCGCGGAGGCGCTGAGCACGACCTACCAGCCCGCGGACGACACCCTCGAGTCCCTGATCGTCCGGTTGCTGTTCGCGGACACCGCGGTCGCCGCGGTGGTCACGGGCCGCCCGAGGCGCGAGTCGGTGCTGCGGCTGGACGCCGCCTGGCACCACACCCTGCCCGGCACCCAAGACCTGCACCGCCTGGACACGCGGTCGGACGGCACCCACTTCGTGATGGACCGGCGCGGGCCGCGCGCCGTACAGGAGACGGTCACCGCGATGTGGGAGTGGCTGCGCGTCCGTTACCAGGACCACCCCGACTCCTGGCACCCCGACGCGCTGCTCGCGCACCCCGGCGGGACCCGGGTGCTGGAGTACATGGAGCAGACGATGCCCGACGCGTGGCCGTCGGGGCTGCTGGACTACAGCCGGGACAGCTACACCAGCGGCAACCGCGGAGGCGCCGCCGTGTTCGACATCATGCGGCGGGCGCACGACGCCGGTCAGAAGTCGGGCAACCGCGCCGTCCTGTACGCGGCGGCACCGGGCCTCACCGCCACCGCCCTGGAAGGGGAGTGGCTGTAGCGCGAGCCCGCGCCGCCCCGTCGGTGGCGCCGGCTGACGCGCACGCCGCCCGCACCCTCGCCGCGCCCCCGCCCCCCAGCCGCGTCACCTCGCGACTACCGCCCAGACCACCTTGCCGGTGTCCGTCCACCGCACCCCCCACCGGGTGGTGAGCCTGTGCACGACGTGCAGGCCACGACCGCCGTCGTCGAGGAGGCCGCCCCGGCTCAGACGTGGCCTGCCGTTGCCGGTGTCGCCCACCTCGCACAGCAGGCCGTACCGGCCCTGATCAGCCGTACCGTGACAGGACCGGTGGCGAAGCGCACCGCGTTCGTGACCAGCTCGCTGACCAGCAGCGGCACATTGTCCAGGGTGTCGTCCCTGGTGCGCCATTGCCGCAGCAGGGCGGAGACCTGCGCGCGGGCACGGGCGGGCGCGTCGTCGCGGGCGGGCAGCCGCCAGGTCGCGGTGTCCCCCTTGCGGTAGCCGATCATGCGCGCGAGCAGCAGGGTCACGTCGTCGCGCTGGCGCACGGGCGCCAGCGCGGAGACGACGCGCCGTGCGGCCTGCTGCAGGGCGTCCCAGGGGTGCACATCGGACACGACGTCCGCAAGCCTGTCGATGCCCTCGTCGATCGACACGACCGGATCCTCCACCAGGCCGTCGGTGTAGAGGGCGAGCAGGGAGCCCGGTGGTGCGCCGAACGTGTACACGTCGAACGGCTCCCGCAGCGCGAACTCGGCGCCCAGGCCGGGATGAGGGCGGACCGCGAGCGGGCCCGCATACCCGTCCGGGGACACCAGGACCGGGGGGAGGTGGCCGGCGCTGGACAGCGCCACATGGTGGCTGACCGGGTCGTAGAGGGCGATGCAGCAGGTCGACCCGAGGGCGCTGTAGCCGGCCGCCAGCCCGGACTCCGCGTCGTCCAGCAGCGTCACGGTCTCGTCCAGGTGCTCCAGCACCTCGTCGGGTGCCAGCCCCGCGGACAGCAGCGCGCGGGCCTCCATGCTCAGCTGGCCCATGACTGCCGCGGCTCCCAGGCCGTGCCCGACGACGTCACCGACCACCAGCGCGGTACGGCCGTCCGGCAGCGGAAAGCTGTTCACCCAGTCACCGCCGACGCCCGCGCTGTCGGGGGTGGCGGGCTGGTAGACGCTGGCGATCTCGATGGTGTCGCCGCCGATCCGGGGCAGCAGCCGGCGCTGCAACGCCAGCACCTGCGTGTGCTCGCGCTGGTGCTGACGGGCCAGGTCGACGTGATGGGCGGTCCTGGCCACCAGTTCCTGCAGGTCGAGCAGCTCGCTGTCGCGGAAGGGGCAGTCCGCCCGCCGCCAGACCTCGGCCAGGCCCAGCACGACGGGCGGCGCGCCGTCCAAGACCAGCGGTATGCATGCCACACCCGCCGACCGGTCGCCGGGCACCAGGGCACGCATCACTTGCGGACTGCCCAGTACCTGCTCGACCGCCTCCCGGTCGGGTATGACGATGGCCTGCGGGGCGTCGTCCCGCTGTACCGCCTGCGCCAGCAGGCGACTCGCGTCGCTGGGAAGATCGTCGCCCGGAGTCACGTAGCCCTCGGGCCACGCCCGGTCCGGCACCAGGGCCGCCCGCCGTAGCCGGATGCGCCCCTGCGCCTGCCCGGTGGCTCTCTCGCCCGTCCACACGGCGAAGTCGAGGTCGATGGCGGCCACGTCTCCCCAAGCCAGCAGGGACTCCGCCAGCGACTGCGCGGTCTCGCCGATGTCCAGCGAGGTGCCGATCGCGGTCTCGGCGGCGTACAGGTGCAGCCTCCTGGCCATGGCGATCACGGAGACGGTCAGACCCTCCTGAGGCACCGCGGCGGGCAGGATGCTCAACGAGACCACCAGCTCCGATCCGTCGCCGCGCCGCAGGCGCTGGATCCGGGCGACATGCGCCTCACCGGTCTCCAGGACCTGCCGCAACCGCCGTGTGACCGTCGGTGCGTCCCCCGGGGGCAGGAGATCGACGAAGGGACTCCCGGCCACGGCGTCCAGACCCGCAAATACGGGGGCGTCCAGATTGCAGCGGGTGATTCTCAGATCCCTGTCCAGGTTGACCGCGCCGAGAATCTGCTCCTGACGGCCGGCTGCCGGGTTGTCGGGCACGCGTTGGCGGGTGGTGCGGTCGCCCTGCGCGTCGGCAGGACCCGAGGCCGCTCCGCCGCGCGGGATGTAGCGCCCCAGGGCGCTGCTGACCAGGTCGAACGGCGAAGAGGACGAGGGGGAGGGTGTGGAGTCCATGCGGCTCTCTCAGCAATCCCCGGCACAGCGCCGGGGCCGTACTCGGACCCGTGCGACGGGGCCCCGAGATCCCTGACCGCACACCTCATTGAATAACACCGGGGGTCGCGTCGCGCCCAGAGCAGCGGATCGCGCGGTGAAAGCGGACAGTGAGGGAATGCCGCGGCCGGTGCGACCGTGCTCACCTTGCCGGGGACCGTCGGAAGGCGTCCGGCGTCCGGCGTCAGCGCAGCCGGACCGGCAGGGTGAGCAGTCCCCGGTGCCGGGGGTTGTCCTGCCATGCGGGGGCGAGGTCCGGGTCGGCCAGGCGCAGAGCGGGAAAGCGCCGCAGTACGTGACCGAAGGCGATTTCGGCCTGGAGGCGGGCCAGCGGGGCGCCCAGGCAGTGGTGGATGCCGTGGCCGAACGCCAGGTGCCCGGAGGTGTCACGCGTGAGGTCGAAGCGGTCGGGGTCCGTGAAGACCTCCGGATCGCGGTTGGCGGCCAGCAGCGCGATCTGCACGAACTCCCCGGCCGGGATCGTGGTGCCCTCGATCGTCACCGGCTGCGTGGTGTAGCGCAGGCTCGCGATGCCGAACGGGCTCTCGTGGCGCAGGACTTCCTCGGTCAGGCCGGGGATCAGCGAGGCGTCGGCGCGTACTGCGGCCAACTGCCCGGGGTGGGAGAGCAGGGCGTAGAGGCCGTTGGCGATCAGGTTGACGGTGGTCTGGTGGCCCGCGATCACCAGCAGGAACGCCATCGAGGTGACCTCCTCCTCGGTGAGACGGTCACCGTCGTCGCGGGCGGCGACGAGAGCGGACAGGAGGTCGTCGCCCGGGTGGGCCCGCTTCTGCTCGATCAGGGCGCGCAGCCGGTCCAGCATCGCCTCGGCCGTCGGAACGGACACCTCGCCGTCGCCCTCGTCCCCGGTCACCGTGTGGCCCCGGACCTGGAGGATCCCGGGGTCGCCCGGGTCCGCGCCGAGCAGGTCGAAGATCACCGCCAGTGGCAGCGGGAGCGCGAACCGGCCGATCAGATCGACCTCGTCCCTCCCGTCCAGGGCGTCGAGCAGCGCGGTGACCCGGGCCTCGATCCTGGGGCGCAGCTCCGCCACCCGTCGCTGCGTGAAAGCCTGTTGCACCAGCCGGCGCAGCCGGGTGTGGCGCGGCGGGTCGGAGTTGAGCATATGGGTGGTGAGCGCTCCGCCCGGACCGCCGGTGGGCAGTCCCGCGTACCGGGCGAACGCCTCGGTCGCGCCGTCCTTGCTCAGCCGCGGGTCGGCGAGGGCAGCCCGGCAGGCCGCGTGCCCGGTGACGACCCAGCCGGCCAGAGGCGCGGCACCGGAGAAGCGGACCTTGCGGACCTCGCCCGTCTCACGCCAGCGCCGATAGATCTCGTGCGGGTGGCAGGCGAAAGACCCGTCCACCGTCTCGGTCCCGTCGGACGGCTCAGGCAGCGGCACGGCGCACCCTCGTCACCTGTACGTCCTCCACGCCGAGCAGTCCGACGAGGGGCACCTTGGCGGAGGTCTGCCCGGGGGCGATCCCCAGGCCCGATCCGCGGATGAGGTCCAGGAGCAGTTCGGCGAGCGGCATCACCATGTGCCGGCCCCAGCAGCGCTCGGAGGAGTGGCCGAAGGGGAGGTAGCCGGGAGCGGTGTCGGGGTCGAGGGTCTCCCAGCGCTCCGGGCGGAACTCGTCCGGGTCCTCCCACAGCTTCGGGTCCCGGTGCGAGAGGAGAGGCAGCAGGAGGACGTCGTCGCCCGCCCCGATGCGCTCGTCGATCTCGGGGTATTCGGGGCAGGCGTTGCGCAGGATGTTCCAGGACGGCGGCAGCAGCCGCATGGCCTCGTACAGGATGTGCCGGTTCGGCGTCTCGGGGTCGAACGGCGAGCCGAGCCACAGTGCGTTCGCGACGAGGGTGGAGACCGTGAAGCACACGGGGGCCGCCGCGCGCCGGTACATGCCCATGGCGTAGCGGCGCTCGTGATAGCCGGTGGCGTCGGCCGTCAGGCCCGCGATCGCGGTCAGCGGGGCTCCCCGCCGGCCGACCCGCCCCGGGAGCGCGGCGCCCGCCGCGATCACCGTCCAGGTGAGCTTGGGGGTCAGTTCGAGGTTGCGGCTCATCAGGATCCGCAGTCGGTAGGGGTCCTGGCCGAGGATCAGGTCTCGCAGGAACAGATGTCCCCTGAGCGGCCAGACGCCGGTCAGATCGACGTCCTCGGGCCGGGGGCGGGGCCTCTTCAGTGCCTCGCGCACATCGCCGCCGATGGTCCGCATCACCGAGGAGGCCTCGCTGCGGGGGATCGAACGCCCGTGCAGTGGCTTGAACGTGGGCCGTTCGGTCTCGGTGGCCCGGCGGGCGGCGAGGATCCGGTCGGCGACCTCGTGTCCGGCTATCCCGATGGTGTCGGGTTCGAGCCGGAAGACGTCCTGCCCAAGGTGGTCCCGGAACAGGGCGGCGAGTCGTGGATGGAACACCGTGGCGCGCATGGAATTCTCCGGGAGGCCGAGGGGAGCAGGCGGCGGCGGGCGGCGTCGCCCCCGCCTCGCGGCGGGGACGACCACTCGGCCTAGTACCAGAAGTACCAGGCACTCGCCTTCAGGCTCTTCTGCGCGGACACCTTGTTGCGAATGGCGAAGAGAAGCTTCATCACTGCACCCCCTTTCCGGGTGGAGATGTCACGCACTTCCTCGTGCGGAGGTTGTGCGCAGCTGGCTCGACAAATGTGTGTCAGGGCGATCAACGAATGATGAATGCCCAGGCCAGGCCCTGGTTGTCGGGCCCGCGCATGACGAAGGCCCCGCCTCTGGGAAGTGGCGGGGCCTTCGCCCACATGGGGTGTGGATCAGTACCCCACTCGTGGAGACGGCGGGAACCGAACCCGCGCGCAACGGTGCGGAACGCTGTTTCAGCGGGTGGACCTGTAGGCCCCTGCTGCCGGTAGCAGCAGGGGCCACGCCAGCTCTTCCACCATGCAAGACTTCAGACGCGCTCGCTGCCACCGCCGCGTGGGTCAGCTGTCGGCTTCGTCCTCCGGCCCGGGCGCGTCGCCGATGGCGACACGTAGGTCATGCACGCCTTGCAGGATGTCGATGAGGGCTTCTTCCGCCCCGCTCAGGGCGTGTCGGGTGCCCTCAGTATCACCGCGCTCCGCGTGCAGTTGAGCGCTGAGCGCGTACACCGCCGTCATGACGGCGGCGAAGGCGGCCTCTCGGCCGGGTGGCAGTTCTTCCGCCTCGGGTTCGGAGACCTGCACCGCGGTGCGCTGCAACCTGTTCGTCAGGACGTTGACCGCGAGGCCGGGATCCGCTTCCAGCTGTTCCCACCAGCCGAGCAAGGTCTCAAGGACGTCCTCGATCTCTTGTTCCTCGGCCAGACGGGTTGCGGCGGTGATCTCGAGCTCCGTTTTCGCCAGCAGACTGCCCAGCAGGTGCAGGCGGTCTTCTTCCTGCGGCCCCTCGGGCCGCTTCTCCGGATCTGCCGCCGGCTCAGCCGCCAGAGCGGCTAGCGCTGCGTAGATCTGCTCAGCACTTACCGGGCGCTCGCTACTGATGCTCACGTCTTCAGCTTCACCCAGCAAGGGCGTACCCGCCCACCCAGACACACGGAATCCATCCACAGGTAAGCCGTTTTGGCGTCGGTGTCCGCTGCCCCGTAAGCACACCTGAGTATGTCGATGAGTTTCAGCGACACCGCCGGGGCGGCGGTCAGGTAGCGGCTGACTGCTCGGCCTTGCTCCGGGTGTGGGCGAGTCGGTAGGAGTCGGTGCCGGTTTCGATGATCGTGCCGTTGAAGGTGAGTCGGTCGACGATCGCGGTGCAGAGCTGGGGATCCGTGTCGTCAACCCCGTTCCCCGCGAACTCCCGGTGTTGTCCGCACCGAACGACAACCGTTGCTGGAACTCCGCACCGATGCCACGGCTACCTGGTCGACGCCGCCTACGAACGTCGCTCGGTCGCTGTCAGCAGCAATCTCCACCCGTCCCAAGCGCACATGTTCCGGCGAACCCGTGCCAGGTGCTGCCGAAACCTCACGGGTTCGATGGTGTCCAAGAGGTTGCCCCGTCGCCTGAATGTTCGCGCCACGCGGTCCTGAGAGCTTCGAGCTCGGTGCGGGGGAAGTGCTCACCCCACTTGCCGCGGTATGTGCTCTCCCCGTACTTCCTCACGACCTCGTCGAAGCAACGGATCACTGCTCGGGCAACGACGTCGATGTTCTGCTGGGTGGACCAGATCTCGGTCCCAGTGTTGTCGTGGTCAGTGCCGCGGGTCAGCTCCAGTAGGCGGATCCACACGTCGGCGCCTTCACGGTAGAAGATCCATCGGAAGGCGGTGGGCTCGGCCTCGAACTGTGCTCGGCACTCGGTCTCGCCATCGATCAGGCGTGTTACTGCCATCAAGAGATGAAGGTCCCCTCGTAGCGTGGAGTCCGTGATACCAGGGGAAGTTGAGGTTCATGGGGTCCAAGCAACAGAAGTACGACGCGGAGTTCCGTGAGG
>NZ_JBSFVU010000043.1:0-38890 GCF_053592475.1 Streptomyces sp. NPDC002671 | reverse complement strand
TTGCCCGCGCTCAACAAGCGGGCCGTCGAATCACTCATCAAGGCCGGCGCCTTCGACTCCCTCGGCCACACCCGCAAGGGCCTGACCGCCGCTCACGAATCGGCCATCGACGCCGTCGTGCCGCTGAAGAAGGCCGCCGCGTACGGGCAGGACGACCTGTTCGCCGGTATGGGCGGCGACGGCGACGGCGAGGATTCCGGATTCGGCCTCGACGTGAAGATCGACGACAGCGAATGGCCGCGCAAGCAACTCCTGTCCACCGAGCGGGAGATGCTCGGGATGTACGTCTCGGCGCACCCGCTGGACGGCACAGAGCACATCCTCTCCGCTAACCGGGACACCACCATCCCCGAGTTGCTGGCCTCCGGCCGCACTGAGGGCATGGTGCGCCTGTCCGGACTGATCACCAGTGTCCAGCAGAAGATGACCAAGCAGGGCAACGCGTGGGCGATCGTCAACCTCGCCGACCGTGACGGCACCATAGAGGTCCTGTTCTTCCCCGCCAGCTACCAGCTCGTCGTGGGCGCGCTCGTCGAAGACAGCGTGGTATCGGTCCAGGGCCGCATCAACGACCGCGACGGCACGATCAGCATCTTCGGGCAGGAGCTACAGGTCCTCGACATCACCTCGGCGGAACGCGCCGGCGCAGCACCCGTGCAGCTCAGCCTTCCCTACCACCGCATCAACGAGCCCGCGATCAAGGAGCTCAAGAGAATCGTGGGGGCGCACCCAGGGGACAACCCGGTCCACCTCACGGTGCGAGGGGTGCAGAAGACGATCGTGTATCAGCTTCACTCAACGGTGAACGCGTCGACGATCGCCTCTGACGTCAAGGCCTCCTTCGGGCAGGACGCATGGCAGGGAGTCGCGTGAGCGGCGAGCAGCAGGACGAGGAGTCGATCCTCTTCAAGGTCGAAGAGACACCGCCTTGCCCTCGTTGCGCAGAGAGCACGCTGCTCCTCGCTCGGTATCGGCACTCCTGGACGAACGGCCGCGGTGAGGACGTCGCCGGCCTCAAGGAAGCCGTGCTGTGCCCGTCCTGCGACCACAAGGAACCGGCAGCCGCCGAACTCCAGGCGCTGTTCGCCGTCGACGGCCAGGTGCTGCCCGAGAACCTGGCCACCTTCGGTGGCCTCCTCGCGGCGTGGATCGAGTCCGTACGGCACCGCGCCGTTGACGAGGTGCTGCTCGCCGACGAATACGAACGGTGGCAGCGCGGCGACTTGTAGATGCCCATGTGCCCCGGCCGCAGGCCGGGGCACACCTTGTTGCAGGGTCAGGTCAGGGCCTGGTGCAGGCGCAGCGTGTGACCGAGCATCGTGTCCTCGGGGCGCATGCTGCGGTGCTCGATCCGGTCTGCTGCTTGGACCAGTTCCTCCGGCTCGATGTAGCCGCCGTCGATGAGCGGTGAGCCGGTCTTGAGGAGGCTGCGGGTCAGCTCGGGCGCGAACTGGGTCAGGGAAGCGTGCCACACGTGGTGGAAGTTCTCCCGCGCCCGGGGATGCGCCACCTCGCGTGGGAGTCCGTCACAGCACTCGATCCGTGCCCGAGCCAGGCGCTTGTTCCGCCGCCAGACCTCGGGCAACCACTGCCCGAACCTCCACATGACGGGGTCAGCCAGCGGGTACAGGGGCCAGATCCCGCCGCGTAGGTACATAGGTGCGCCACAGGCCATGGCCCTCAGTGTGGAGTCGGAGATCGGCGGGGCAGGGGGAATGCCGTGGTCCTGGTCGTCCAGTGCTTCCCGTGTGAGCGGGGTGAACCAGGCGGGCGGGCGCCTGGGGGCACGCTGGACCGGCTCCCCTGCAGGCACGGGCCTGCTGAGCATTTCATCGCCGCCTACGCCGGTAGCGGCCCACAGGATGCCGTCGTTGCACCACGAGGACAGCAGCCGGGAGTGCCCGGCGATGTAGACCTCCTCGTGAGGACCGAGCCTCTGCTCACTCGCCCAGCGCGGATCGAGGGGCAGGTAGTCGGCGGACCGAAGGGTCGTGTCCTCTTTGATGCCGCAGTAGCCCATCAAAGCAGCGCGCCGGCGCACCTGCTGCTCGCCGGGTTCGCCGTCCTGCAAGAGCGCGCCTGCGGCGATCCCAGAGCCGTGACGACGGGCGAGGGAGAGCGCCACGTTGCTGCTGTCCATCCCCCCGGACAGCTCGACAGCCGTGCGCTGCGCATCGTGGTAGTGGTCGGCGAGAACGCTGTCCAGTAGGTCCACGTAGGCGTCGATGACGGGCGCGTTCTCTACGAGTTCGCGGGGCTCGTCATGTTCACACGCCGACGGCTCGGTGAAGGTGAGCGTTCCGTCGTGGAAGACGGCCTGTCCTCGCTCAGTGAGGAGGCGTACGGGTTCGAAGACCGTGCGGGCGCTGTAGTGGCCGGACAGGGCGAGAGATCGTGCGACCTCGACGGAGTCGAGTGTTTGGTGGGGGAGCAGAGAGCGGAGCTGGGTGATGTCCCAGTTGGCGTGGAGCGCCCCCTGACTGACCAGTAGATACACCGGGGCGGTGGCTCGGGCCCCTGTGGTGACGGTGACGGTATCGGAGGTCATCTCGATCAGATGGTGCGCGGCGGGCCACCGCTGCGCCTCTGCCAGGGCTGCGTCGTAGGCCTGGCGGCTGACCTGTTGAGGCTCGGCTGACGCGGTCCGATCGTGATCGAGGAGACGTTCACGGATCTGGAAGGCAACGCGAGTGGCATCGCGCAGGGACCATGCTTCGAGGGCGGGATGGTCGTAGGGGGCTAACCATGTGCTGCCGCTGACCCACCGGCCATTCGACCAGGTCCACGGTGCGCTGCGCTGGATGCTGATCCGCATGCTGAACACAGGAATCCTCCAGAGGCCGCAGAAGGGACCGGGCCCCGCGTTCTCGCGGAGCCCGGCTGTGAACGAACTGCGAGAAAGGACGCGGAAGGTCAGTCGTCCTCGTTGGTGCGCTGGTCGCCCTGGCCGCTCGGCTTGCGGTGGCGAGCCTCCGCGGTCGGCACGCTTCTGCGGGCCGCCGTGGTGAACAGGCCCTCCAGGTTCCTCAACTGCTCTTCGGCCTTCATCAGTCGGGTCTCCCTTCTGTTCTCCAGTGGTGCGGAAGACGGGTGTCCTCAGCCGGTCCCCCGGCACCGGACCATCTTTCAGGCCCGATGTCGGGTCGTACACCCGTCTGCCGGTCAGATCACTGACGGGCGGCGGGGCCCGGTGCCAGACCGCCTAACGAGCTTGGCAGCAGTCCAATCCGGAAAGCTTGACCGTTCGACGGTCCAGGCCTAGGGGGAAGGCAGCCGGACCGCCGAACGCGGCTATGCGGCGGTGAGCAAGACCAGGCCGATACTGCGAATCTCGCCCCGGGTCACGTCCCAACAGCCACAGGTCCTGCGACGCCAGAGGTGCGCCGGTTTGGTCTCTTGCACGCTCCTCCTGCGGGGTCAGCGCAGGCACCCCGACCTCGGTCAGCCGCAGCTGGTGCACATCCAGGAACTCAGCCCCCGCCGAGGGAGACGTCTCGGTCATGGGCACATGCTCGAGGCGGACCGGCAGCTCGCAGCCGTGGTCTTCAAGTCGCTGAGCCGTCAGGCGCGGCCGAGCGACGGCGCTTTCTTGCCTGCTGTGAGTCGTTGTACAGATCGGAGATTGCGTCGGCCAGGTCGGGCAGGTCGGTCAGTTCGATGTTTCTGGGGTTGGCGGCGTAGCCGATCAGGCCCAGGAGACGGTGCACGATGTCGGCCTCCTGTTGCTGGCGCTGCCAGTTGGCGTCGTCGAGGCCGTCGTCGACGAGGGGTGGCGGCGTCTTGTGGAAGCGCTCGTCCTCGGCAACGCACTCTCTCAGGGCCTTCGGCCACACCAAGGGCTCTTGCGATGTCTCCTGCGGCGGCGTTTCCTCGCCGTGACGGATTGCACGGATGATCCGGGCCTCGTGAGAAGCGTCCACCCGCTGCTGAAGGTCGTTGACGGCAGCCAGTTGCCCGGCCACACGCCGGATCCGCGCGGAGTGGTCGAGTGCCCACTGGCGTTCGGCGCGGCGGCGGCGAACGCCTCGGGCGTACTCCACTCGTTCGTTCTGCGTGGAGGGCGCGGTGCCGTCGGGGCGGGTGTGAGAGCGCCCCAGCTGGAGGTGTCGCCGTTCAGCTGCCTGACGGCCACTCAGTTCCTGCCACTGCGCGATGCGTGCCCAGGTGATCCGCTTGGTCCGCGCGAGGGTGGCGAGCTTCAGCTCGTCGTAATCGAGTTTCTCCCGGAGCATGCGGATGCCCAGCAGGGCGGCCAGGATTTCGGTCTCCGTGGCGTCGGGATGCAACAGGCCCTCGGCTCGCTGGCAGATGCGGTCGTAGTTGCGGGCGATGTCCATCAAGAGACCCGGGGAGTCGCTGCCGGGGCGTGGGAGCCTGCGGGTGCCTGGCGTCTTCTCAGTCAGCAGAGTCCAGGCCTGCGTCCGGTTGTGCTGCCGGGTGGCGTCCGGGGTTCGGTCTAAGTTCTGCGTCATCTTCATGACGACACTTTCTGTCGTCCGTCGGACGACGTCTCCGTCTCCTGCGCCGATGCTGTAGCGCCGAGGCAGCGGCCCACCGCCGTCCGCTCCTCCCGGGTGGTATGTGTCTGATGATGGCGCTTGTTCCTGCGCTGCCAGGCGGCCCGCCCGGCGCCGGCGGCGAACATGGTGAGCGCGAACAGTACAGACGCCAGGTACTGAGCGCTGACGTCATGGATGAGAGATGTCGACATTGTGGATATAGGCGCACAGTCTGCGTGCGCGATGCCTCCTTACGAGGGTGGCTGGGGCAGGACAAGCTCCGCCCGGGCAGGCCCCGCGAAGTCAGCGAGTCCCAGGCCGGGCAGAAGAGCTTGCGACGGCTCCGCTGCGCCGTCCGGTACGGAAGTGTGCCGGGCGTACGCCGTCCGCATATGCGCTCTCGCCACACCCGCCCTAAGCGCCACCTTGCGCCACCCTTCCCTAGGGGGATGAAACGTCACGAAACGGCACAGCCGATCACAAGAGCAGTGTCGTCGTCTGGATGCACCGAGGCGCTCTCGCCGCTGCAGCCGACCCACCACACCGCCTCAACTCGTGGCACTCAACAAGTGGTTGGCTCCGGGGCACGTACGGAAGGCGCCAACTGCAGACCGGACTCATGCTGTCCCCGATCCACTCCCTGGCGCACTCGCGGATGGGGTGCCCGCGTCACACACAGTGCGGTGTCGATGGCCTGTGCGAGGGCCAGCGCGGAAGGTCCGTTGACGGGATCAGCCCGGACGGTCGCACATGGGAACGCCGGACCGCTGCAGTAAGCGGACGCGTTCGGAAAGCAACAGACCGCCCAGGCCCTGTAGGAGGCGGCCAGGGGCGCCGTCAGCCGACAGTCGGCCATGGACCGGCGGCCTGTGGCGATCGAAGAGCGGTCAAGAACAACGCCGACAACAAGGACGGGGCGGCGGGCCCTCACGAGGACTCGGTCGCGCATGCGGTGGCCGTCGGGCCCGGTGAAGCCGGGGTGCCAGCGGCGGTGCGCGCGGACATCGCGGCAAATCCGCCGTCATCGACGGCAAGCAGCACCAGCACAAGTTCACCGGGCACCGGCCGTGAGTACGGCAGTGACCATGGCATCCAGCACCGTAGCGCCGGTCAGGGCGACCATCAGGGGCTGGGCGAGGACCGGGCAACGGTACACGGCATAGGCAAGGCAGCCCATGGTCAGCAGGCCCACCAGGACCAGCAGCAGGACAACAAGCGCAGCGAGCGCGGACACGATAGATCTCCCTGTCAGGTTCAAGCAGGCGCACAGCGCATGCGGGATGTAGATGGCCTCATGCAAAAGATCCTTGAGCCGGGCATGCTCCGGGCAGGCCCGGCTCAGGCGAACACGGTGACGGGGGTGAGCCCGCAACCGCCCTGTCACCAGAAGGCGGCCTCGAAGTCCTCCAGCGAGTCGAACGCCCGGTAGACGGAGGCGAATCGCAGAAAGGCGACGAGGTCCAGCTCCTGCAAGGGGCCGAGTATGGCCAGCCCCACGTCGTGGGTGGTCAGCTCGGCACTCCCGGTGGCCCGCACCGCCTCCTATACCCGCCGGCCGAGCTGGGCGAGCGCGTCCTCGGTGACAGGCCGCCCCTGGCATGCCTTGCGCACACCATTGATGACCTTGATGCGACTGAACGGCCCGGTCACTCCGGACCGCTTCACCACCATGCACGAGCACGTCTCCACGGTCGTGAAACGACGGGAACAGTCAGGACACTGGCGGCGCCTGCGGATCGACGTACCGTCGCCGGTCGTACGACTGTCGACCACGCGACTGTCGGGACGCTCCGGCCTTGGCCGGGTAATCAACGGTGTCAGTGACCGCGGCTATGGTTCCCGGTCATGGGGTTTTCGGGGACTTACATCGTGGCGCGAGCCGGTCGGCCGCTGACGGAACTGGCGGCGATGCAGGCCTCGGAGTGTGCGCCGCTCTGGTGGGCACGTGATGGCGAGTGGCAGATCCTACAAGCGTGCCCCGTCGCGGATCCGGACTCTTCGATCATCGGCGAGACGGGTGCTTCTGTCCTGGTCTCTCATGTGGTCGACAGCGACTTCGCGACCGTTCAGGCAGCAAGTCCCGACGGCCTGTCATGGCAATGTGCCTTGTCGCCGGAGATGGCGCGGGATTACGGCCTGCCCGGTGAGTGGATCGGTGATTCGGTCGAAGTCGGCGAGCGAGCTGCAGCGTGGGCTCGAGCGGCCGGCCTTCAGCCGGACCCGGTGGCGCTCAGGGCTGCCCTGGTGGCTGAGTGTGATCCGCTGGCGGAGGACTTGGTCTTCGCGCTCGTTCACTCCTTGGGATTCCGGTTCCGTGACGGGGTCGACCTGTGACCGCCAGCCGTGTGATCGGGGGCGCCCTCGCAAACTGCACCCTGCCGACGCTCACACCGAAGTCGCGGGGCATCGACCGAATTTGTTCGTCCGGCCGGTCACGATGGTCGAAGGCCTGAAGCTGCAGCAGATCAGCCGGACCGCGAAAGACCCGGTGGAACTCCGCCGGGCGATCGTGGCGCTGATGTCCGCATGACCGACCTGGAACAGACAACGCTCGAACAGCACGTGGTCGACAGGCCGGGGTGTCTTTGGCCATCTCGCCCCAAGACCGAGCCCCGCTGCGAACGGCGGACCGATCCGCCGCCCGGGCGCGGGCTGGCGCCCGGCAAGGACTGACCGCCGATGACCTCGTCCCAGCGCCGGGCTGCGTTGAGGGTAAATGTCGAGGCCCGGCGGCCTCTTACGGCATGCTCCCCTGGCGTGCGTCGCGCGCCAGACGGCGGTGCCAGGCCGGGGAGTAGACGCCACGCTCTGCCACTCGTGTCCAGGCCAGTACGGCGCCAACCAGACGGATTACGGCGGAGCGGTCGGGGAAGATCCCGACCACGTCGGTGCGTCGGCGAATCTCCTTGTTCAGCCGCTCCTGCGGGTTGTTCGACCAGATCTGCCGCCAGATCTCGCGCGGGAACGCCGTGAACGCCAGCAGTTCGTGCTGGGCGGCGTCGAGGTGTTCGGCGGCCTTCGGGAACTTCGCCTCCAGGGCGTCAAGGCCGTGCCGCATCTGAGCCCGGGCGAGCGGGTCCGTTCCGACACGGCTGCGCCAGGCGCGCAAGGCGCGGTCGGCGGCGGCCGTGTCGACCTCGAGCGCGCCGTCGCCGTCGTCGATGTGCTGAAGGCAGGCATCGCATACAGCGACGAGGTCGTGGGGCATCGTGCCTCTCTGGGCGGTCAGTTCGGCTCGCCGCGGTAGATGACGTGCCAGTGCCTCCGCGTTGTTCCCGTGGGGGCTGTGGCCGGGATTCGCTACGGCGGAGCTTCATCGTCGGCAGCGGGTTGCAGCCAGTCGCTGTCGGGGCGAGCCAGCAGCCGGGCGTTGTTGTATGCCATCACGGTGGTGAGGACCGTGTGGCCACGGTAGAACTCTCCTTGCCGGGAGACCACCAGACCGAGGTCCACCACGCTGGCGTCAAGGAGAGACAGCGGGAGCAGGAGCTGAACCGTGTCCTGTGCCGGGTACCACGTGGGCACTGCCGCCTTGTAGTTGCGGCGGACTCGATCCTCCGCTCCGTCGATGGCACCCTTCAGTGCCATGCGGGCAAGATGGGGGTTCGCCTGGAGCGTTGCGGGAAAACGGGCAAGGTTTCCCTGATCGTCGAGGATGTGGTCCACACCCACGACGAGTTCCCGGCGCCAGTCGTAGATGTAGTCCGCTGGGTTGTCGGTGTAGGTCACGAAGTCAGGACGCAAGGAGGGCGGGAAGTGCTCCATGAAGTCACGCTTGCTCTCCAGGCGCCAGTCGACGAAGACCCACGGCTGGCTGTCGGGCCGGTCGTTGCGACGGAAAAGCCCGTAGATCGTCTCCTGCCGCGCAGTTGCCAGTCCTGTATTGAAGGCGGAGTATGAGCCATCGCTGCTCGTCGAGAGCCTGCCCTGCTGGTGTGCACGCTCGAATGTCCACCGGATGTAATTGCGCAGGATGCGGTTGCCGCCCGGTGACTCCGCCTCTCGGCCGTCCCAGTTCTCAGGCTCCGCTATGTCCGCCAAGCGGTCGAAGAGGTCGGGATCACTAGTGCCCTCGCGAAGACTGGCGCTCGATCGCACCTTCCCCATGTGCGCGTACTCGTAGAGCGCGTTGCCAGACAGTCCCGACGGACGGGGCGATCGTGCCGCGGACGGTGGCGTCGCGCCGTCGAAGTGCTGCTTCAGTCGAGCAAGGTCTGCTGGTGACGCCAAGGGTTGGTTCTCGCTGGTCACAGAAGCTCTCCCAAAATCGCGTGTCGGAGGTGTCCGCCAGTCTTTCCCATGTCACCGGTGGGCGTCAGGGCTTCATGCGATGCTGTTGCCGGTGTCCTCGGTGAGGATGCGGTAGACAGTAGGGACCGAGGGGTGGTCGCCCTTGTTCTTGCCCGAGGTGATGACGAGCTTGCGGGCAATCTCGGGGACGGGTACGCCGCCTGCCCGCAGGCTGCGGGCGCAGGCGGCCATGTCGTCGTCGACGACCTTGGGACGACCGCCGTGCCGGCCGCGTTCACGGACGGACGCCTGGCCCTCCAGGGACTTCTCCCAGATGTACTCGCGTTCGGACTCGGCCATGCCGGGCTTCGTGGCCGGTGACGACCTGGGGCACGGCAACGGTGTGCAGAAGACCGAGTTGCGATGGACTGCGCCCTGGCTCCCCTGGGCTGGCGCACGGTCATCGATGCCTCCCCCGGCGGCGGTTGACGCGTTCCGGTGTTCGCGCCCCGTTCAGCAGGTGCCGGGCGTCGGTGCGAAGGCCGCTGCCTTGCTTGCCGAGTTCGAACTGTCCCCCGCGACGGGGGCGCGGGCCGACGGGGGTCTGGGTCACCGCGAGCAGCGCGGTGACCAAGTCAGTTTTGACGACGCTCACCAGGATGACGGCCTCAGCGGCCGGAACGTAACACAGCGCCGGGCAGTCTGGCTCTGTCCACCGGAAGACTCGTGAACAGAGCCAGCAGTCCCTCATGCCGGTGTTTTCCCCAATTCATCGACAAACGCTCTCGCTGGATACGCACAAAGCCACAGGGTTCCCGCACCGCGGCGTCCCCCGGAGCGGATCGGGCAGCTGCCCGCGATCGGCATGCGACGGAGCCGTGGGGCCGGACAGGGTGCATTCCGATCGGCCCCACGGCGTTCACGGCTGCCGAGGCCCGTGATGGAGCCCTCACCTTCGGTGGTGTCCTGCGGAGGTGAACGCAGGGCGGGACAATCGGAGGCAGAAGGACGACGAGAGGATGCGGTGGATGACTGCGGAGCGGATCGATGTCGCGTACACCCTGGTGAGCGACGCGACCGGGGGGCGGGTGCTGATGGTGCGCAACAAGGACACCTGGAGTCTGCCCGGTGGGCGGCGCGAGGCCGGGGAGACGCTTGCTGAGGCCGCTGTCCGCGAGACCAAGGAGGAGGCCGGGGTCGTCGTCGAGGCCGGTCCTGTCGTCGATGTCAGTGAGCGCATCGATACCGAGGTGCATGACGTCTTCACCGTCTTCCGCGCGGAGCTGCTGTCCGGGGAGCCCGCGGCCGGAGGGCATGACGATGACGTGGTGGAGGCGGCCTGGGTGCCGGTGGAGGAGGCCAGCGCACGGATGCCGTGGTACCCGGACGGTGTGGCCGCGCTGCTGGCGGCGTCCGGGGCCGGCTACAGCGCCACCCGCGACTGACCGGTCCGTCTCGTCCGTCACAGGAGGCGGCGGGTCACGGCCGGCAGGGAAGCGGGTGCGGCGTGGCCGTCCAGGGCGCGGGCGCAGACGCTGGCGGCGTGCCATACGGCCTGCGTGGTGAGTTCCAGGTGTTCGGTGGTGTGGACGGCCGTGGGGTAGAAGATCCCCCGCACCAGGGCCCCTGTGCGGATGGCCTCGGTGAGGAACAGTGCCTTCAGCTGCGGCGCGCTGATCTGGGCGTTTCCGGTGGTCTCGATGCCGAGGAAGCAGTCGTAGCCGACCAGCCGGATGTGCCCGGCCAGGCCGGCTTCCGCGAGCTGGGCATCCACGGTGCGGCGGAGTTCGGCGCCGTTGGCGTGCGCGCGGGCGAGGGCGTCGGTGACGGCAATCTCGTTGACCAGCGCGATCATGGCGGCCAGGGCTGCGGCGTCGCTGCCGTGGGTGGTCGACAGCAGGAACAGCGGCGGCTGCCCGGGCAGCGGGCGGGTGTGGTCGCCGAGTTCCATCAGGTCGCGGCGGCCGGTGAGGGCGGACAGGGGCAGGCCGCCGCCGATGCAGCCGGAGGAAGCCGGCGTATTGACGGTGAACGGGCCGAGCGCGGTGTGGACGTGCCCCTGCGGTCATGAGGCACGGCGAGGACTGTCCGCGCCTCACATCCGCAACGCGCTCACCGTCATCGGTATCGACCCGCTCAGTCAGGGATCCGTCGAACTCGATCAGGAGCTGTACGTTGTGGCGGACGGTTACCCCGAGGATGCACACCCGCGCCAGCTCTTCGTCGTGTTCGGCACTGCATAGCCAGGGGACCAAAGCTGACAGTCTCTCGAGCGCATGGTGGCACGGCACAGTGTCAGCATGCCGAGCTGGCCGGTGGACTTGTCGGATCATGTCTCCCCGTCACCACTAGTTGGGGAGCGAGGGTGGGGGTTTAGGTCACCACACCGCTGAAATCCAGCAACTGGCATGCATCACTGATGGCTTGGCGGGGACCATCGTCATGCGACGGTGTGGACGGCCTGGCGGTGGCCACGAGAATTCAAGGGGCGGGCGTGCTGCTGACGGGAGTCGTGCAGAACCTCGGCACGGGCGGGACCGAGGACGGGGACGGACGCCCGGAAGATCGGTGGCCATTGATCGCCGAACGGATCAACTCTGCAGCTGACCGCGTCGACGTGGTCATGCTGCAGGAGGTGATGGACTGGCACCGGTACGGGCACAAGCAGCTCGCCCGTGCCTGCCGCGACCTGGACCTGGACGCAGCGCCCCTCACACCCTCGTCCAGCGGGCTCGGTACGGCCCTGTTGTACCGGCGGGAGGTGCTCGGCCGGTGGGTGCGGCACAATCCCGACTTCGCGGGCGAGACCTTGCACGGCTTTGCGCTGACCTCGTTCGAGGTCGGCCTCCCGGCGCCGCTCTCATTCGTGCCGGTCCACTTCACGCCGTTCACGGCGGACAAGGCGCGCTTCGAGGCGAGCACGACGGCATTCCGCGGATACAAGTACGGGCCGTACGTGATCTTGGCCGGGGATATCAACTTTCCGCCGCAGCAGGCAGACAGCCCGCTTCCCGACTACAGATCGATGCGCCCTTACAACCGCGGCAGTCGCACGCTGCTGCCGGACCCCGGTCGCCCCTTGGCCCCGGACCGACGAGTAGCGCAGACGCTAGCGCACCACGGATACGTGGACGTCGCCTGGCACCAGTACCAGAAGGACAAGGACCCAGGACTGCTCGCGCCGACCGGCACCGACGACCGCATCGACCAGGTATGGGTGTCCACCCCGATGGCCCCGGCAGTGTCCGGCTATCGAGTGCTCGATCAGCCCGAGGGGGCCTCTGATCACAAGGGTTTGGTGTTCACCGTCGACACCGACCTGATCGACACGTCGCAGCCGTGGAGGCACAAGTGAACCCGCCAGTACGGTGGTATGAGCGTTCGTCCGCTGAGGGAGGAGAATCCGCTGTGCGTGCACAGGCGAGGGAGTATCGCGAGGAGCCGCCGATCGAGGGGCCTCCTGCAGACAAGGAGGGGCACCTCTGGTCGTTCACGGTCGACCGCATCCCCGTTGACCGCTATGACTCGCGCGCAGCGTCCTGGAACTACATCGTCTCAGAGCACTCGGATCTCGACACGAGCGACTACAAGTACACGACAGGCGTGGAGTTCCTGGCCTGCTCCCGGTGCGGAGTGTCCGAGCAGATGCAGGTCACCGGCCGGTGGGGTGATCCCCTGTCCTACACATGCCCATGGGGCCACACCACCGTGCTGGACGGATGGTCCGGCAGTCCGGAGAGAGATTCAGGCCGCAACCTGCTGTACCGGCTGATCCTCACCGAGGCGGACCCGGCCTCCCAGGCCCGCGCACTGCAGCGCCGCCTGTCCACATGGCGCGCGGAGGCACGGCGACGCAGCGAGGACCCGGGGCTGCCGGGGATGGCACGGCGTGACGCCGAGATCGCTGAGAACACCGACGTGACGGCGGCCGACCTCAGCCACGCCCTGTACACCGGCATCGACATTCGGCTCCCCTTCCGACACGAAGGCTCCGAACTTGAACTCCTCCTGGTACACATCGCGCTCGCTCTGACCACACCCGCGATCCGCTCAACGGGCGAAAGTCACTCCCTTGAGACGGAGGTTCGCTCCGTACTCGAAGAGATCAGGGCCGAGTACCAACGCCTCGCGCCCACCAGGTTTCAGCAGGGAGAGTCGCTGCCGTAGCTGGCGAGCCGGATCGTCTCCACTCACCGGATCGGGCCTGGGACGGCGTTCCGGCCGGTGTGATCGGAGCCGGGAGCTGCCCGGCCTCACCGACGGCGAGCGCCGCCAGGTCCTCAAGGACCGGCTGCGGGAGCAAGGGGCCATTGATGCGGAGGATTTCGTGTGGCGGCGCCGAGCAGGCCGCAGCCGAGCAGGCCCGCCGCGATGCCGCCCGTGCAACTGCCCAGGAGGTCGGCACCGTCGTACGCCCTGATAGCCGCGAGCCGCTCGGGCTCGACGTGGCGATCGGCATGATGACCGAGCGCGGCATGGTCGCCCCAGCCGCCGGCGGCAGCGTCCTCGCCCAGTGGGAGGTCATCCTCGCCGAGGCCGCGCCCGAGCTCGCCGGGCACGTCCAGGCCGTGAAGTCACCGCGAACATCGGCCGCCTGGACGTCGCTCCCGACGCGCCCGCGCACGGCACACAGCTGCGCTGGAGCACGCCGGAGCTGGTCGCGGCGGCCAACGCGAAGGTGCCCGACGCGAACGTACGCACCATGCACGTCCTGGCGCCCGCCCCCGTGAAAGTCGGCTCCGCCACGGTGCCCGCCGACCCGGCCCAGCAGACGGTCGCGTCCCGCCGATGCCGTGAGTGACCCGTTCGTCCGGAGCCGCCTTCATCATCTGCTGTTGGCTGCAGGACACGGCCGCAAGCCCGATCGCACCCGGGGCGCGGCCGCCGGGTACCTGGACGCGGCGCCGCTGCTCACCCTCGTCCGGGTCCTGGCCGGGTGCGAACTGTTCCTCGTTGCGTTCGGCGACGACGTCCTCCTTGAGGACACCCCGGGAGGCGAACTGGCGGCCATGCACTGCGTTGCGCACGAGGACGGCGCGGACGCAGTCATCGCCGCACAGCCCGTCACCCGCGAGGAGATCGCGTCCTTCGGCGTCGTTGAGCCGACCACACCGGGAGGAGAACGGGTCGCAATCATCCGGCAACGGCCCGATGCGGCCACGGTGGACGAGCCACTCGCGGTCGTCTCCCGCCTCGTCCTGCGCCCGCCGATCCTGACCGGCCTTGCGGCCCGGCCCGAGGCGCGCGGGGAAGTCGACCTCGGACTGGCCGTGGGTGATCTGGCCCGGGCGGGCGATGTCCGCGTGCACCGGCTCGCGGCACAGTGGATGACCGTGGGCGAACCGCACCGTTACTCACAAGCAATGCAGTTGTGGCTCGCACGCTCCGGCGGCCCCGCCACCATCGAAGGGAATCCGCGCGCATGCTGATCGACATCTACACCGACCGCAACGAACACAACGGCACCGCCGACAAGCGGACCGCCCACCAGCAGGGCCTGTGGCACCGCACCTTCTCCTGCCTCGCGTACAACCCCGCCGCGGGCACCGTGCTGCTGCAGAAGAAGAACCCCAGCTCCCTGGACTTCGACCGACCCGACTACGCCGACTTCACCGTCGGCGGCCACTACGAGGCCGACGAGTCCATCCCCGACGGCATCCGGGAACTGCACGAGGAACTCGGCCTCCACCTCCCCTACAGCAGTCTCCACCCGCTGGGCATCCGCCAGACCGCCGTCACCCTCAGCCCCGACCGGATCGAGCACGAGTTCCAGTACTGGCACCTGGCCCCCCTCGACATCGACCTCAAGGACATCCCGCTGGACGACGCCGAGGTCGACGGCCTGGTCGAACTCGACCTCACCGATGCCATCGCCCTCGCCGCGGACAACACCGCACACGCTCCCGCCCGCTTCCTCACCCGTACCGACGGCAGCCCGCACCACATCACCGACGGACAGCTCGCCCGCACCGACCTGATCCCCGGCTACCTCTCCGTCGACCAGCTCTACCTGCGCCTGTTCATCGCCGCCCGCCGTCACCAGGCCGGCGAACGACACCACCTGTTCTGGTAACCGAGATGAACCCCACCCAGTCCATCGCGCTCGTCCACGGCACCCGGCCCGAGCAGATCAAACTGTCCGTCCTCATCACCCTCCTGGGCGACCGGGCCCGCGTCATCCACACAGGCCAGCACTACGACCAGCCCCTCACCCACAGCACGACACGCCCCCACCTCCAGCTGAGCCAAGGCGGCCACCCCCGAGGCGTCCAGATCGGCGCCACAACCGCCGACCTCACCCGGCACTTCGAGCACAACCCGCCGCGCACGGTCATCGTCCAAGGCGACACCAACGCAGCCCTCGCCGGCGCCCTCGCCGCCAACGCAACCGGCATCCCACTCATCCACATCGAAGCTGGCCTGCGCAGCGGCGACCGGGCCATGCCCGAAGAACACAACCGGATCCTCATCGACCACCTCGCCGACTACTGCTGCGCCGCCACCCCCGACAACGTCACCAACCTGTGGGCCGAGGGCATCCCAGCGGACCGGATCCTGCTCACCGGCAACACCATCGTCGAAGCCGTCCGCCTCGCACCCCGGGACCACCGCGCCGCCGCAGCCGCAGCCGGGCCCCTGGCCGACCGACCGTTCATCCTGGCCACGGTGCACCGCCCGGAGAACACCGACACCGCAGACCGGCTCACCGCGCTCCTCACCGCGCTCGCCCATCTCCACCTGCCGGTTCTACTGCCCCTGCATCCCCGAACCCGGGCCCGCATCGACGAGTTCGGCCTGCAACGCCTCCTCACTCCGCTCACCGTCACCTCGCCGACCACCTATCCCGCGTTCCTCGCACTTGCCGAACGCGCCGCCTTCCTCATCTCGGACTCCGGCGGCATCCAGGAGGAAGCTGCCGTGCTCGGCATCCGCCTGATCGTCCTGCGCCGCTCCACCGAACGCCCCGAAGCCCTCTCCGACCACTGCGTCCTCGCCCACGACCTCGCCCGCCTTCCCCGCCTCGCCACGACACTCACCCACGGCTCCCAGCCCGGCACCAGCATCTTCGGAGACGGACGTGCCTCCGCCCGCATCGCCGACCTCGCCCACTTCATCACCGGCCCCGGACCGCGTCGCGGCAGCTGCCGCTCAGTCGGCCTTGCGGCACCTTCCTGCCTCGTCAGTAGGGCGGGCAGCGGTTGAGTGCGACATCGAACATCCCTGACCTCACCAGATTCAGGCTGCCGTCAACCCAGCCCATCAAGATCCATGTTCAGACTCGACAAAGAGGTCAGCATGCCGTCCGAGCTATTCGGCGAGTTCCGATACCCGACTGCACCATTACGGGCCGACAGCGGCACCGAGACTGACCGGAAGCTCAACCGAGCGCTACGTCACCTCCGGCCCGAACGGGTGGACGCAGGCGGCATGCTCCATGCCCTGGCGGACACCGCTCGCGGAGGGCCAATGGGCCGACGTGCGTTCCTCATCGCCACTGGCGCCACCCTTACCGGCGCCGCCGACCACTTCTTCGCCTCCCTCGTGCACCCAGCCCCCACCACGACCACGGGTCGGCTGACCGTCACCCCAGCCATGGTCGACCACCTTGAACAGCGCCTCGATCACCTGCGGCACCTCGACGACACCCTCGGCAGCGGCAGCCTGCGCACCCTCACCACCGAAGAACTCAAACTCACCACCAGCCTGCTGGACGACGCCCGCTACACCAGCCCGGTCGGCACCCGGCTCCACTCCGCCGGCGCCGAGGGCGCGCGGCTGTGCTGCTGGCTGTCCTTCGACTCCGGCCACCACGCCGCCGCTCAGCGCTACTTCCTCACCGCCCTGCGCGCCGCAGCCGCCGCCAACACCACGCCACCGGCGCCAACACCCTGGCGTTCATGGCCATCCAGACCTACTCCACCGGCGACCCCGCCGACGCAATCGACCTCGTCGAAGTCGCGCAGAACGCTGTCGGCCTGGGCGGTACCCCGCGCGTGCGGGCGATGCTCCACGCCGCATCGCACGCGCCTACGCCAAGACCGGCCGGCGCAAGGAGTGCGCACGCGCCCTGAACGACGCCTTCGACGCCCACGCCCAGGGCCCGCACGACGACGATCCGGCCTGGTCCTACTGGCTCTCAACGGGCGAGCTGGAAAATCTGAAGCCGAAGATCAGTCGCATTGAGACTGGCCGCCACCGGGTGAGCCGCCTGGAGCTCGAAACGCTGATGGACCTCTTCGGTGTCACGGACCAGAAAGTCCGTGCCTGGATGGTCGCCCTATCGGCAGAGGGTCAACGAAGAAGCTGGTGGCGCAGTCACGGCGACAGGCTCGAGCAAGACCTCAAGGAGCTGCTCACACTGGAAGAGGACGCGGAACGCATCGTCGCCTTCCAGCCTCAGGTGCTACCGGGCCTCGTTCAGACCAAGTCCTACGCAACCTCGGTCATACGCTCGACCGACCCGACGCTGGAAGATGATCAGGTCGACTTCTTCGCCGACTTCCGCCTCCGGCGCCAGGAGATCTTCGCCAAAGAGGAGCCGCCCGAGTACCTGTGCCTCGTCACAGAGGGTGTGCTTCACCAGCAGGTCGGCGGCTCCGAGGTGATGAAGCAGCAACTGGAACACCTCCTGCAGATCGGCCAACAGCCCAACATCGCGATCGGGGTGATCCCGTTCAGCCAGCCCGGCTATACGGGAACGAGTGGCGCCTTCACGCTCTACAGCTACCCCGATCCCCTTGACCTCGACGTGGTGCAAGTCGAGTACCTGGACGGAGCCCTCTACCTGGAGGAGGACAAGACGGTACGAAAGTATCGAGAATCGCTGGATCTACTGCGATCTTCGACTCTGCCGGCGGCAGAGTCCCGCGACCTGATCTCGAAGATCCGTCGAGATCTCTGAACACCAAACGAAAGTGAAAAGGTGCGGCCGTGATGCGGCATGACCTGCCTGAAGAAGACTGGAAGAAGTCGTCCTACAGCGGAGCACAGTCCGGAGACTGCCTGGAAGTGCAGATCACATACGACGGACTCGTAGCCGCACGAGACAGCAAGACCCCGAGCCTGGGCGCCTTCGTGTTCTCACCAGAGGGCTGGAGCGCCTTCGTCGAGGATGTGAAGCGGGGGCACTTCGGCTGACCGCTCCTGCATGAACGCCGGACACTGATCAAGGGCCCAGTGCGGCAGCGTCCCTCCTCAACCCAGATGAGGAGGGACGCTGCCGTGCATCTACCTTCCTCCCGTGCCGATCTCGTGGCAACTGTTTGACTCGTGTACAAACGTCGCCGACCGGCCTGGGCTGTCAGCAGAACCGAGGCTACGCCGAGAACGCGGGCGGGTGAAGCGGCTTGGGGAGACGACGGGCGAGCTGCCTGGCCGCTTCGAGTACCGTTCGGTCGCTGAGGTAGGGGCCTCTCCCTCGGGACCCGTCACGGGTCTATACGACGACGGCCGAGAGCTATGTGACAATCCACCCGAAGGTCGCGCCGAGCATGCCTATGATCGATGCATGCCGTCGCCCCTTCCCACATCCCTTGCTGTGTCCGACGCCATCACCCACTACCGCCAGCTGCGTGAGCTGGCCATCGACGAGCTGGCCTACGTGCTCCTGATGCTCGATCACCCGATCTCGGCCGAAGCCCTCGCGGAGATGGAGCGATGTGCTCGCCCCGTGACCGTCGACGATCTCGTCGCCATCGCCTATGTGCTTGACACGACCCCCGCAGTGCTGCTGTCGCACATCCCCATCGACATGCCTGAACCCGAGGGGCCTCTCGCCACCGGGCTCCCGAGCGACGTTGACCAGGCCGAGCTCCGCGCCTGGATCGAGGGGAAGACCACGCTCGACCGCGAGTCGCGGGTGAACTGGTGGGAAGAGCGGGTCGCCCGCCTCAGAGTCCGGTCAGCGCACCACGAGGAGCAACTACAGGGCGCGTACGCGGAACTGTGCGAGCTCGGCGACCTGGCAGTCCAAGAAGCAGACGCCCCGCCCGTGCAGCGTCTTCAGTGGCGCATCCAGGACGGCGAGCACGCGCTCAACCAGTCCGAAGTCGCACTGGCGTTGACTGAGCATCGACTCGACAACCTCCGAGAAGACGCCTGACAGACTGAGTCCTGGCCAGTCAAAGTTACCTATTCATAGGCGACTTTGACTGGCTTTCTGTCGTTAGGCGGTACATCCGGTACATCAATCTGCGATAGTGATAGTGGGCTTGTGAATGCCTTCGCAAGTGCTGATGTACGAGAAGAAGGCTCGGAAGTCGGTCAGGTGGTCCTCAAGGGGGCCACCTTCGGCTCCCTGGTGTGGTCGGGATCGGGGTCTCGGGGATGCAGTGTGGAACTGTGGAGCCGAGACGCTGGTCCCTGTGAAGATGGCACCGCCTGGACACGCAGGACTGAACGAGAGAAAGCGGGGGCGATTATGACTGAGGATCAGCCTCAGTTACCCGAGCAGCCGACACAGGGCCATGCAACAGCGTCACAGGCCGTGCCGCCGCGACCGCAGGTTCCGCCCGTTGTCACGGCCGAGCAGTGGGCCGCCGGGTTCCGGCAGACGCATCTCCGCGAGCCGACGATGTCCGAGTATCAGGCCGCCGCTCAGGCTGGACTGATCGCTCCCGAGCGCCGGCCTCGTGATCCGTCGACGCAGCAGATGGCCGACGGAGCCAAGCAGGTCGTCAACGGTGCCCAGGACTTCTTCAACACCAAGGTCGCGCCGGCTGTCGAGAACTCTGGAGCCAAGGAGTTCCTCAGCAAGCGCGTTGCCCCCGCCGCGCAGAGCGCCGCGCGCTCGTTGCAGCAGAACACCTCGCGTCCGGGACTGGCCAAGCTGAGGGGACTGGCCACCTTCATCCTTCCCGCCGCGGCGATCCTGGCGATCATCTCGCTGTTCATGCCGGTCGCTTCAGCCATGGGCTTCTCGGTCAACTACTTCAGCGACGAGGCCGGGGGCGAGGACGGCTTCCTGCTCTTCATCATGTTCGTGGCCATCGCTGCCTCTGTCGTGGCAGTCATCCGCAAGGCGATATGGTCCCGCATCACCGCCGGAGTCATGGGCATCGTCGCCGGCCTGATCGGCATGATCGACGGCTTCGGGACCATGGGCTCCGTCAGCGGCACCCGCTACGCCTCCGTCGGGGCGGGCGTGGTGCTCCTGACGCTGCTGTCGGTCGTGATGCTGGCTGCTGCAGTCCTCATCCTGCTGTCGCCGCGTCAAACACCTGCGCTTCCGCCGATCCCGCAGATGCCACCGACCCAGCCTCCGCAGAGCTGACCCCGACCGACCATCCAGAACGAACGAAGGAAGAACGCCATGAAGACCACCAGGACCGCGCATGCGACGCGGACCAGGATCGCCGTGTTCGCCGTGGCCCTGGCCGGGGGCGCGCTCATGCTCACCGCCTGTGGCGGGAGCAGCGATGCTGCTTCCTCGCAGAGCCCCAGCAGCAGCCAGGCCTCCAGCTTCGACGGTGCCTACATCTCCATCACCGACGGGGCGCGCGGCGGCATCGCCGCCATCGACGGCCACAAGATCACGTACATCAACGTCACCGCTGGCGACCAGCAGTGTCAGCTGACCACGAAGGCCCTCGACGACATCAAGCACGGCTCGATCGTCAAGGACGGCAAGACCGACAAGGGCCAGTACCAGGTTCTCTCGACCGGCACGATCAACGACAGTCGGACCAGTGTGCTCTGGGACGACGTCAACGGCTCCGACCAGACAGGCACTGACCCGGGATCCGGCTCGATCTCGATGTCGGACAGCATGATCACGCTCGGGTACACCTTCGCCTATTCGATCGACCAGGTCCAGCTCATCCCCGCCGACAGCGACCAGGCGAAGGCCTTGATGGCCAAGGACTGCGGCCAGCACAGCTGAACGTCGAACCACCCAGGCAGCACAGAACCCCGTGGACATCACGTCCACGGGGTTCTGTCTCTTCTCTGACACCTACTTCTGGAGCTGCTGCGCCCGGTACTCCTCGATCGTCTCAGGTGGCCGGCCGTACTCCGGCGCGTGCTGCTCGACGAAATCCAGCTCAGCCCACGCGGCCGGCTGCCGGATCCTCGACCGGGCGACCACGACGAACACTGTGGCACTGATGGCGATGTTGAGCAGACACCACCCGGCCAGCAGCGCTGTCAGCACCACAGGCAGACTGTCATCGATCGCCATGGTGACCAGAACGACCAAGCCTGCGCTGTTGACCAAGAGGCTGGCCACGTGCCCCTCGAACGTGCTGGACAGGCGCGCCAGAGTCCGCGGCTCGTCGCGATGCCGCACAGCGCGCATCATCTCGACGACGAACACCACGGTGGTCACGGCCGCCGCAGTGCTCAATGCCAGTTCGCGGATCCCGGTGATCCACCATCGCGCCGAGCGCCACCAGCCGCGCGGGAACTCGCCGCGAAGCCTCGATCCGAGCCTCATGCTCTTCCTTCTCCTCCTGCCGAGTAAAAGACGACGCACCCGGTGAGGACGATCGCAATGGTCGTCCTCACCGGGTGCGTCAGCCCTCCACGCTCGCCCGATCAGTCCTGCGGCTTCTCGCGCCGACCCCGGCGAAGACCACCGGCCGGCCGTTGCTGCGGCTCCGGAGTCTCCACGCTCTGAGGGGCCGGATCGGCAACCCGGCGCGGACGGGGACGCGGAACCGGAGCCTGCCGCGGCGAAGGAGCCGGTGCAGGAGCCGACGTCCGCGGAGCCTGAGCCCGCGGGGCGGGCGTCTGGCGCGGTGTCGGCGTCGACGCCTGGATCGAACCCGGCTGACGCGCTGCCTGCGTCCGAGCCGGAGTCCGCGCACCAGGCGCAGCCGGAGTCTGACCCGAAACCGGAGCGGCCACGGGACGAGGAGCCGACGTTCCGGCTCCCAACTGCCTCGGAGCCGGGGTGTCCTGAGCGGAGCGCGTCGGACGCGTGCCCGGCGCGGCCGGCTGCCCGGAAGCAGGAACGGGAACGAGACCAGGAGTAGCGCCGCCGCTGAAGCGCTGCGGTGCAGCCTGCTGATTCCCGCCCGAGGAGCTCTGCTGGCCCGGGGCACCCGTGCCGAACTGCGTCGGGCCCGTCTGGCCGGCGACAGCCTCTCCGCTGGCCGGGACAGAACCAGCGCCGACGGCGCTGCTCTGCCCCTGAGCGCCGCCACGAGAGCTCGGCGGCTCCGTGTACGAGGCCAGGACCTCGCCGGGGATGACCTTGTTGCCGTCCGAGGTGTACCCGAGGTTGGACAGGCCGCCCTGGTTGCTCAGGTTCTGTGCCGTCTGCTTGTCCGAGTGCGAGCTGCCCGCTCCGCCAGTGGTCAGCTGCAGCGGACCGCCCTTGTCGTCGGGACCGTCGCCCTGGTCAGACGCGCCCAGGGCACCAGCCGGACCGCTGCCGCCCGGCAGAGCCTTGGCGTCGTCACCGCCGCCGCCACCGGAGCCACCACCACCAGGACCACCGTCCAGCGCCGGGCTGTTCGGATCGCCCGGGCCACCCTCGCCGCCGCCCTCCAGGGCCAGCGCCTGCTCGCCAGCAGTCAGAGCCGTGGCGTCGCCGTTCGTGCCGCCGGCGTTCGTCGACTCGGTCTTGCCCGCGGGCGTGCCCGTGCTCGGAGACGCCGGGCCGCTGGTCTTGCTGTTGAACCCGTTGGCGAGCTTGTTGCCCAGGGCCATACCCGCGCCTGCCCCTGCACCTGCGGCCAGAGCAGGCATCAGTCCACCCTTGTCCGGCTTCGGCACGGTGTTGGTCTCCAGGAACTTGTCCACGAGCTTGGTGACCACCTCGTCCATCGCCTGCAGCACCGTCTTGCGGACCCGCAGCAGGGCGAAGGTGACGCCCATGATCAGCAGCGAGGAGACCAGCGTCAGGATCGCCACGATGATCCCGCCGAGCGCGGCGCTGCCCCACAGTCCGCCCGGGCTCATGAAGCTCGACAGGGGCCCGGCCATGATGTCCGGGACCGAGATCAGGAACTCGGAGACGAACTGGTAGATGAACAGCGTGACGAGGACCTCGAGGATCAGCGCCATGGAGTAGACGATCACCTTGGCGATCGCGGCCATCGCGCCCAGCGTCGCGAACGGCACGGCTGCCACGAGGCTGAAGGTCCTCTTGATCGCGCCGGACAGCATGCCGATGGCGTACCAGAAGCCGAGCAGGACGATGGAACCCAGGACCGTGGCTGCGTTGGACCAGTACATAAACTTCGCCGGCCCCGTGCCCACCTGGCTGACGGCCATGTGGTTCTCGCGGGTGAAGCCGGACGTGGCGTTGTTCGAGCTGTACATGTTCAGCGAGCTGGGGCTGAACCCGGTGTTGAGGTAGTTGTACGCCGCCAGGGGCGACAGGTTGCACGAGGAGGGCGTCTTGCCCACCGTGAAGCCGCAGTTGCTCTTCGTCCCGGTCGTCGTGAAGACCGTCGAGTCCTTGCCGGGACGAGAGGAGGTCAGGCCCGTGCCGTCGGTCGAGATCACCGGGTGATCGACCGGCTTCGGCCCCTTCTCCTCACCGAACTCCTCCACGTCGCCGTAGCTGTTCTTGTCGACAAACCAGCTCTTCTTGACATCCGCGCTCTCGTCCAGCTGCGTGATCGAGCTCTTGATCCCCGACTCGAAGTCGGAAGCTGCGATCTCGTTGCTGCCGATGTACTTGCCGATGATCCCGAAGGTCGAGAACACCGCCTTGAAGTCATCCGACGCACTGGTGCCGACGGAGACCGTGCCGTCCTTCCAGGCCGACTCGGCGTCGTTGGCCTTCGTGCCGATGCTGATGCCGTTGAACGTCGCTCCGTGGGACTGCTTGTTGATCGCCAGCGCGCTCGTGCGCACCGACATCATCGCGTCAGAGCTCGCCTGGTCGCCGTTCCAGGAGACAGTGGCCTGGTCCGGGATCCCGAGGCGGTCGTTCATCATCCACGCCTCGAAGTCGACGTAGGTGCTCAGCACGACGCGCGTCGGACCGGCATGCTGGCCGAGAACCGAGTTGTCGAACTTGTCGAGCACGCTGGTGTACATCGAACCGATGAGCGGCAGGCCGACGCCGATGAAGACGACGCGCACGATGAGTTTCTTGATCGCCGAGCCGCGGTCCATCTTCTTGAACATGACCAGGCCGATGAGCAGGAAGCCGATGAAGATCGGCACGAGCGCCTGCCACGAGATGTCGACGAGCAGGCCGTACCAGCCGCTGATCCAGTGCTGGAGGCCCGAGAGCGCGCCGCCTCCGGTGTCACCTCTCGTCATCCCGTCGGCGAAGGTCGGATTGACCGCCCTGACCGCCTGGTAGAACCACAGGAAGGGGTTGATGAGTTTCAGGAACTGGAGGATGACGTAGAACAGCGTGCCGACCGCCAGCGCCAGGGCGTAGAGGACCCAGATGACGGAGCCTCCGATCACGCTCACGATCTGTCCGCCGATGCCCGAGGACATCGTGTCCAGGCCGAGGTCAGCGTTCGCCGCCCCGAAGTGTGCGTAGTCGAGCATGCCCGAGTACTTCGCCTTGCCCTTGTCGTCTTTCGCTGCCAGGGTCTCGTACGTGACGGTCTGCGAGGACCCCGAGACCTCGGCGAAGAACCAGCCCACGATGTTGCCCAGGCTGAAATCCGGGTCGGCGTAGCCGAGCATGGAACCGCCCGAAGCAGGACTGCTCGTGACCGGCTTCCAGTTCTTGTGCATGCCCTTGTCGTTCGACGGCGAGTTCTTCTCGCTGAAGTACGAGCTCGCGTTCGAAGCCAGCTGGTAGAGGCTGTAGTTGTCGCGCTCCTTCTTGTCGTCCGCGGACGCCGGCGAAGAGGTCGCTATCATGAGGACCGGCACGAACAGCGCGGCCAGGAGCACGAGGGCGAGCCCGCGCGCGAGCCTGCCCTGGCGGGCTCCGCCGCCGTGGCAGGCCCAGGCGCGCGTCCGCGCCACCGCCGTGATCGTCCCGTTCATCGTCTCTCCTCTACTCCTCGCCTTCGTATCAGTGCTGACCTCGTTCATGCCTTGACCAGCTTCTTCGGTTTTGGCTTCCTCGCCGGCCGCCTTGCGCCGTCCTCGGGCTGCTGCAGGCTCTTCTTGCCGTCGCGGCGCTTGCCCCCGTCGCTCTGGCCCGCGTCAGCCTCGCCGTCGCGGCCCTCGCTGTGCTTCCGGATACTGGTGAGGTTCGCGCCCGGTGCCAGCTTGTCGTGCATGATCGCGTCCATCCGCGCTGCCTCTTCGGCCCTGGCCGCCTCCAGGCGGACCTGCCTGCGCTGGGCCTCGCGGTAGGGGTTGATCCCCAGTGCCAGGTCCAGGTGGAAGACCACGTTGGAGACGCCCCGGCGCAGGTACGTGAGGTTCTCGCCCTTGATCGTGATGAGTTGGGCGAGATCCGGCGGAATCCGCTGGTGCAGCTGCTTCTGGTATTCCGCCACCGTGCCGTCGCGCATCGGGCCGAAGAGCGTGTAGTCCGCGGCGTCGAACTTGTTGAAGTCGCTGTCGGCCAGCATCTTGTCGACGTCGTTGTAGCTGTAGACCACCCGGCCGCCGCGCTCGTACATATGGTCGAACTGGTCCTTGATGTACTTCTTCACCCGGTCGTCGATGTGCTCGGTGCCGTGGATGATCAACGTGTCGCCGAGCCCCAGCTTGCCGACGGCGAAGCCGACGATGTTCACCAGCTGCGCCATCGCCACGCCCTTGCCGCGGCGCATGAGCCGCGAGAAGTCGTAGACCACGCGCCGCGAATCCCGGACCCCGTCCACGGCTGAGGCCGTGTGGTTGTTGAACAGGTCGCCGTTGGTGCTCAGCATCGCGTTGGCGATGCCCCTGAGCACGTTGTAGGCGCGCAGCTGGTCCGGGTCGGTCTTGCTGGAGTTCAGCAGTGCCTTGTGCGCGGTTGCCAAGTAGGAGACGAACATCTGAAGACGCGGCACCTGGGTGTGCGGGATGTTCACCACGCGCAGGCGGTGACGCTGCTCCTTGGCGTTGTGCCGCCACATGCCCTGCTCGATGTAGAAGTCGGTCGCGGTGTCTTCGAGGGCGCTGCGGATGATCGAGCCGATCGCTCCGTCGCTGGTCTCGTAGAGCTGCTCGAACATCAGCTTGAGCTTCTCCATCTGGGCGGAGAAGACCGTCAGCTCGTCCTCCTCCTCGCCGAACATCTCGAACATGTTCACGTCGCCCCGGTTCAGGTCCACGCGCGAGGTGAGCCGCTCGAACTTCGGGCCGAGCTTGTCGAGGTTCGCTCCGTCGAGGATGAGGTGGACGACCTGGCCGTTGTTCAGCAGCGCCGCCTGAGAGATCTTCGAGCACCACATGTTGGCCACCCGCTGGCGGTCGAGGTACTCGCTGAGCGTGGCGTCGGCGACGATCGCGTGGTGGTCGTAGGCGTTGACGTCCATGAGCACGGCGCTGTTGTTGACGTCGCCGACCATGTAGCCGACATACTCGCCGCCCTTGTCGTTCAGGCCGTTGGTCACCAGCGAGTACGAGCCGGCCAGCTCGGTCGAGGTGAAGTGGCAGCCCTTGCCCTTCTTCTTCTCGTTGTTCTTCCACAGGCCCGAGAGCTCCTGGCGCTGCTCGCCGGCGTAGGGTGCAGCCTTCAGCGTGCCGAATCGGTCGATGTACAGACGCGTGACCCGGTCGATCGTGTCGTCCAGGGTCGCCAGATCGGGGGCCTTGAGGAAGAGCCGGTTGTGCACCGAGAGGTAGCTCGCACCGTCCTGGATCTCACCGATCGTGATCCCGAGGTCACCGGAGATCTTCGCGGCCTTGCGCTTGGAAGAGGTCGTGCCCGTCTCCTCCTGCTCGTTCGCATCCAGCCGGTCCAGCTTCTCCGACTGCTTGATGTACGAGTCGATCCACTTGTCATCCATCCGCTTGACCTGCTCAAGCACGACGGCGGTGACCCGCTCGTCCAGGCCGTCCGGGATCCGGTCGATACCCCAGAAGGCGGCGAAGTTGTCGTGCGCGGCGTCGTCGTGGAAGTACGCCAGGATGCAGGCGACCGAGCCGTCGACCTCGAAGTAGTCGGAGCGGAAGAGGTACTTCTCCTTCGGCTTCAGCGTGAGCAGGTGAGGGTAGGCGTCGAACGTACCCTGGAGGTGCTTCACCTCCCGGCGGCGCTGCCACCAGTTCTTCTTCGGCTCGGCGGCCTCATCGGCTGCGCCGTCCGCCGGCGCGGCGTCCTGCAAGCCCTCGGCCTGAGCAGCACCGTCCGCGCGCGGATCATCGACCACAGGCTCCGCGGTCTCATTCGTCTCGTCAGGCTTCTTTCCCGGAATGCCGAGCTGTGCCCGGACTTTCGTCATCAGCGCCATGGTGTCCTTCGTTCGTTCCTCGTCGTGGTGGCCGGCCTGGCGCTGGTCAGTTCAGCGACGCCTTGAGATCGAGCAGTTCGTCGTCGATGCCCTGGTAGAAGACCCGGAGCATCGGCAGGGCCTCCTCGCGGTCGAGCATCGTGGCTTCCTTGATCATCAGAGTCGAGCCGCCGACCTCGGCCTGGAGGACCTGGTGCCCTTTGCGCAGTGCGTCGGCGTTCTTGCCCATGAGCAGCAGGTACTGGTGGATCGAGGTGAACTTCCCGCCTACGTGCTGCGTGAGAATGTCGTACTGCTCGTTCTGTAGCTCGATCAGATCGGGATCGCGGACCTGCAGGGCCTGATTGCGCCGTTCCAGGTTCGCCACCTGGTGGTAGACCCGCTGCGGCTCCTTCGTCGTGATGAAGCTGTGCTCGCAGGCCGTCTCAACCTTGCGCCAGAAGGAGTCGACCCGGTCGAGGATCCCGACCCGGTCCTCGTCGAAGAGCAGGTAGCTGGCCGAGCCGACGACCAGGTAGACCCGGCCTTCGCCGCCGTCGGAGAAGCGGATCAGCCCGTCCTCGTCGATCCCGTCGATGCCGACGATCGAGTAGAAGTCCGTGGGGTTCGAGCTGCGGCGCGTAAAGACGTGACGGGCCTTCGGCGGCAGATACGCCAGGAAGGCCGGCACGCGCATGATGCGCAGCTCCTTCGTCTTCATCAGCCCGCCGAAGTAGGCGATCGCAGCCAGTCCCCAAAGAACGAAGAACGTGATGGCCACCGGTCCCGAGCTCGCGACGAACGTCGACGTGCTGAACCACAGCAGGGCGAGGATGCCGCCGCCGAAGAAGAGCAGCTGCTTGATCGGGGAGGGCTTGGCCGCCCAACCTCCCTTGCTCAGCGTGATCTCGTGGTCGAGGAAGCTCCTGTTCAGCGAACTCGGCACCTTATAGGACAGCTTCGCCATGAATCTCTCATCTCCCCCTGCAATCCAAATGGTCATTGCTCGTTCTATCGAAAAGCCCTCATACATGAGGTGCGTAGATGGCATCCTATCTTAGATAGGTCACTCGAATCGACGATGAAAGGGGCTTGAATGGCGACGTCCGATGGCTCGGACTGGCGAGTTCGGGTTATCGGGTGTCGTCTGAGCGGCTGACAAAGCAGCCATGCCACGGAAGCAGAGGCGCTCAGCCCATTGCTACGGCCTCGAAGCGCGGGATGCCGCCGACGTCGTCGTCCAGGTCGAGCACCGCCAGCGCATCGGGTGAGTCGTCCCGGTCGAAGATCTCCTGACGGACCGGCATCCCATCGAGCACTGCCTGCTACGAGTGACGGAAGTGGCAGTGACCGGCGACGCACAGCGTCTCCTTGGCCGGATCGAGCGCCGAAAGCACCCGCGCGGTGTGCACCTGCTGCACCGCGCGCGCATACGCCAGATCGTCGGGGTGCCAGCCGCGGCCGTCGCCGAGCCGCTGGATCAACCCCGGGACCGCCAGCGCCTCGTGGGCGAGCACCACATCAGGGCTTGCCCCAGCGTCCAGAGGACCCGCTGCCTGCTCGTCCGTGGGCAGCTCAGCCTCCCACCATGTCAGGCTCGGCATTCGCACGCACCGGTCGATACTCGCGGCCCCTGACAGCCAGCCGACGGGGTGCTGGCCGGCGCGCACGAGACCGGAGCGGGGGAGGAGCGCCAGATGCGATCCCATCCAGAGGACCCCGGAGCCGTTGCGCGACAACGTGTCGATTACGTCGTAGTTCTCGTGGTCGCCTAACACGACGTGCAGGCGCTCGCCCAGCAGGGCGAGCTGCTGGTTCAAAGCCTCCAGAGCCCGGATCTCGCTGCGCGTGCCGCGCCAGCTCATCCCGAAGCTGTGCTTCCCTGATGATTGCCTCACGGTGGTCGCGCTCGCCGCGGAGGTCGGTGTTCACCGCATGGCTCTGCAAAAGCGTCACGCCGACCTCAAGGAAGAGTTCTACGCGCGGGTGCGTGCGAAAACGCACCAGACGCCGGAAGTCGAAAGGCGGCTTCGCAAAGAGGCTGTCCGCCTGAAGGAAGCTCTCAAGGACTCCCGGGCTGCCGAGGCCGCTTCCCGGCATCGAGCCGAACAGATGGCCCTCGCGGCAGCCGTCCTCATCCTCCGGCAACCCGACAGCCAGGACCAACCTGCCCCCGGCAACGTCATCCCGCTCCGCCCGTCCGGCGACTAAAGAGCAGGGGCCGAGCCCGGGCGGTCGGCCAGGGGCGACGGGCAGGTTCGGCACGCTTCGCAGACGGTGGTGATCCACGTGTGGTGCTGGTCGCCTCGGAAGCGAGGGCGTCCGGGGGACCCACACAGCTCGCAGGTGTGCTCGGAGGCGGTCTCGGCGGCGTCGGTGAGGGCGGTGGCCTCGTCCATGAAGCCGCCGTCGTATTCGCCGGCCTCGTCGAAGCGGTCGGCGAGGTGGATGCGTAGGCCGCCGAATCTGGTGGTGAGGCTGTCGAGTTGGTAGTCGGGGGCGAGGGCAAACAGGTCGCGGTGGAGCTGGTCGAGCAGTGCGGTCCAGCCGGGCCCGACCGAGTGAGCCCAGGCGGGGACCTGCCGGTGGCTCCAGATGGAATGGGTGCTCTGGTCCGTCATGGCCACATCTTGACGGGTGGCTCTGGCATTGGGACGGGGTCGCTGCCCAGGGATCTTTACGCGGTCTGGAGGGCTACGGCTGGCTGCGTGGGGGGTAGGGCTGACATGCTGCGGCGGTTGTCCTCCCCCAGTTCGGTCGGGGGAGGACAACCGCCGTTTTGTAGGTTCCCGTGCTCCGGGGCCAATTGGCCTCTCACGACCTGCGGGTTTCCCCGCAGCCGCCGCGCCGGGGCGCGGCATTTTCCCGGGACTCGTGGCCATTCCCTCCAGGTCGGCGACTGAGGTGTGTCTGTGACCCGCGCAGACACACCGTTGGCCGTCGAGTGGCCTAGATCGCTGGGAATTGGCCCCGCTTCCGGGGAACCTACACGTTTGCGCTGATCAGAGCTTTCCGCTGATCATGGCCTGCCGGAACATGGACCACTCTGTCGCGTCGAACCGCAGCGGTTCGAGGTGGGTGTTCTTCGAGTCCCGTATGGCGATGCCGCCTCCGGGGAGGTCGGTGATCTCGACGCAGTTGTGTTCCGGTCCGCTGGCCTTGGCCTTGCGCCAGCGGGCGGCGGAGAGGTCGTACGCGTACAACTCCGCCTTGGCGTTGTTCACTTCCGGTGCCCTTCTTCCATCTGTGCGATTCGTGCGAGTGAGTCCTCCACTGACAAGGCCGCGGCACGGATGCGGTCGACCGCGCCTGTGAAGGGTTGCGTGCCGTCGCCCTCAACGTAGGTAGCTCCGCTGAGATTTTCCAACAGCACGACATCTGGGGTGGGGCCTGGGAAGCTGACCAGGCCGAAGCCGCCGAAGATCCCGGGGTGGGCGGTGGAGTCCAGCGGCATGAGCTGGACGGTGACGTTGGGCATCTCGGCGGTGTCCAGCAGCCTGCGCAGTTGTTCGCGCATGGTGGCCGGCCTCACCTCGAACCGCGTGTGCAGCGCGGCCTCGTGGATGATGGTCCACAGTTGCAGGGGATTGCCGGGTCTGGTCAGCACGGCCTGGCGGGCTTGGCGGACTTCGGCGAGTGCCGCGATCTCCTCCGGGGTGCGGGAGCCGCTGGTGGCGGTCATCGTCTCGCGCGCGTAGGCGGCGGTCTGCAACAGGCCGGGAACGGCCAGAGGCGCCCACTCGCAGATGCGCTCGGCGTCGTCCTCCAGTGAGATGTAGTCCGCGTACGCCGGGGACACGACGCCGCTGTAGGTCTGCCACCAGCCCTTCTTCCCCGCGTCCTTGGCCAGGTTCTCCAGGGCGGTGAACACCTCCGTGTCCTTCACCCCGTACACCTTGAGCAGACCGGTGACCTCGACCGGACGGATCTGCTGCCGGGCGTTCTCGATCTTCGACAGCTTCGGGACCTTCCACCCCATCGCGACGGCGGCGTCCTCCAGCGTCATCCCGGCGTCGTTGCGGAGCTTCTTGAGCGTCTGGCCGAGGCGTCGGCGGCGGACGGTCGGCACCAAGGGGGAATGCGGCATATTCGCAGTCTGACACCGCGCCAGGCCGCAACACGACCCGCTTTCGAGGATTCCTTCACCGGATCGGGCCGAAAGGTTGCGGCCCGATCGAGAAAGGGTACATGCTCGGGAGAAAGAAGCGACGCTCGGTCAACTTGCCGTAGCTGTGCGCTACTTGATCCAGTGCCGTGCGGCTGTGTGCCGCGGGTGGGAGGCTGCCGTGTTCGTGGTGACGCAAGCGCAGGCCGCAGCGGGTGCCGGGTTCTACTTACGGGCCCGGCCGACTGGCTTCGCCGTTCATATGAACGCTTCGGCGGCCCACCTCCGCCTGGTGCGTGAGCTGGCGGACAAGACGCTGTGCGAGGCCGGTGTGGACACCGGCACCACTGCGAACGTGCAGCTCGTCGCCTCCGAGCTGATCGGGAACTCGGTGCGGGCCTGCGGGGATCACGTCCCCCTGGTCGTCGAGGTCGACGCCGTGGAGGACGGGGTGTCGGTGAAGGTCCATGACCCCGAGCCGGAACTGCTGCCCAGCCTCCGGCCGGTCGCGCTCGACGACGAGGAGGCCGAATCCGGCCGGGGGCTGGGCCTGGTGGACATTCTCGCCCCCGGCTGGCGGGTCCTGCCCACGCCGGTCGGCAAGCAGATCGTGTGCAGCCTGCCCTACGCCGAAGGAGACGGCCGTGCCTGAAGTCCCCGCCGAACAGCTCCCGTTCCGGGTCGCATACGACGCGGCAGCCCGCGAAGTGGTCGTGTGGATGACCTTCGGCAACGGGCCGAAGCAGACCACGCGGCGCAAGACGTTCCTCTCGCTGGAGGCGCTGGCCATCGCGGTGGCCGGACACCGGCACGAAGCCTTCCTGCAGAGCCGTCTGGCCAACACGCTCATCCAGGCGGCCGTGACGCATCTGGGGGCGGACCCGGCCCGGCTGGAGGCCGCGGTCCGTGCCCTGTCCGACCCGACGAGCACCGTGCCGCTGGGCAGGCTGCTGTACGGCCCATCGCCCTCTCCCGCGGGACCGCCGTCGGCTGACGGGTGAAAAAGCCGACGGCGACGGCCATCGACTTCCTGCCCGTCCGGGATGTCTGCTGTCCCGGGTGGGCAGGCCGCCTTTCCCGACCAGTGGCAGCGGGCGAACGGTGCCCCGCCTGCTGCCGCTTCCCGCGAGCCGACCCTGGCTCGCGGCAGTGGGGCCCCGCCGCTTCCCCTCGTGCACCGGGCGGCGGGCCCCACTGCCCCCGCGCTCGCACCGCCGCCCGCCCCTGGCGCGGGCTTCTGCCGTCTGCCGACCGAAGGAGGGCTTCATGCCCCGTTCTGCGCGCTCGTTACCGTCCGAGAGGATCGTCGTCCTCGGAGCCGGGCCTTGCGGTCTGGCCTGCGCGGACGAACTGAAGCGGCTGGGCCACCGCGCCTGGACGCTGCTGGAGGCTGCCCCCGTGCCCGGCGGCCTCGCCTCGTCCGTGGTCGACCCGGCCGGCTTCACCTGGGACCTGGGCGGGCACGTGGTCTTCTCCCACTTCGGGGAGTTCGACCGGCTGCTGGCCGAGCTGTTCACGGCCGACGAGCTGCTGCACCATGACCGGTCCTCCTACGTCCGCTTCCGGGACCGGTGGGTGCCTTACCCCTTCCAGCAGCACCTCCACCACCTCCCGGCCGAGGACGCCGAGGCGTGTGTGCACGACCTTCTGCTCGCCTGCCAGCGACGCGAACAGGGGCTGCCCGCCGACGCGGACTTCGCCACCTGGCTGCAAGGAATGTACGGATCGGGCCTGGTAGAGCGGTTCTTCGGCCCGTACAACTCCAAGGTGTGGGCGATGACGCCCGAGCAGATGGCCTCCTCCTGGGTCGCCGAGCGCGTCGCTCCGGTCGATGCCGGTGAGGTCCTGGCGGCCTTCTCGGGAACCGCCCGGCCCGCCAGGCGGTGGGGCCCCAACGCGACCTTCGCCTTTCCCGCCCGCGGCGGCACCGGGGAGATCTGGCGCCGGCTGGCCACTCGCCTCGACACCCGTCTGCGGACCGGCGCCCGCGTAGTCGCCGTCGACCCGGCTGCCCGCACCGTGACGCTCGGCGACGGCGAGCGCATCGGCTTCGACCACCTGGTGGCCACTGGCCCGCTGGACCGGCTCGCCGCCATCACCGTCGGCGCCCCGGGCACCGTGCGGGCGGCGGCCGGGCGGCTGCGGCACACCACGGTGGCCATGGTCGGCCTCGGCTACCGGGCCCCCACCACCGATGAGCGGTCCTGGCTGTACTTCTCGCAAGCAGAGGTGCCGTTCTACCGGGCCACGAACTTCAGCAAGTACGCGCCCGCCAACGTCCCCGGCGCCGACACGCAGGCGTTCAGCGCGTGGATGACCGAGATCTCCATGCTGCCGGGCAGCCGCCTGGACTACAGCCGGTTGATCCACGACTGTGACCAGGCTCTGCGGCGCCACGGCCTGGTGCCCGAGCAGGCACCGCTGGCCAGTACCCACCTGGAGCTGATCGAGTACGCCTACCCGGTGCCCACCCTGGACCGGGATGCGGCCCTGGCTGAGGTGGTGCCGTGGATGGAGGCCCGCGGGATCTATCCGCGGGGCCGGTTCGGGACCTGGCGGTACGAGATCGGCAACATGGACCACGCGGTGAAGATGGGCATCGACATCGCCCGTCGCCTGGTGGGCGGGACCACCGAGGAACTCCTCGCCCCGGCCCGCGGTGCCGTGACGGTGGCGGGAGGCCGGGCGTGAACGGCCGCAGCAGCAGCGCGGAGGTCTCCTTCGCCGGGCACCGCTTCCACCTGAAGACCGACGACACCTTCAGCGTCGACCAGGGCATCCACCTGCTGAACTTCGCCCCCGAGACCGCCCCAGCACGGCTGTGCGGGCAGTTCACGCACCTTCGCGTCCACCACAGCGAGGACCTCTTCCGCGACCGTACGGCCCGCCTGACCGCCGCGCCGTCGGTGACGGTGGTGCCGTTCCGCGGCGAGCCCTACCTGTTCTCCCGGATCGGGCAGGTTTGCTGGTGGCGGCCCGACCCCGCCTCGCACCTGCCCGCCGACCACCTGTACGCCAAGGACGCGACGGGGCGGCTGCACGTCGTGCTGCATTCGCGGACCGACCGCGGCGAGCGGTATGCCCTGCGGGTGATCCGCGAGGTCGTCCTGCGCTGTGCCGAGCACCGCGGCTGGGCCGCCTTCCACGCCGCGGCCGGCGCGGTCGACGGGCACGGAGTGCTGATCGCCGGGGCGTCCGGGGCGGGCAAGACCACCGTGCTCACGGCCCTGGCCGCCCACCGTCGCGCCGAGCTCATCGGCTCCGACCGTGTGCTGGTCACCGAGACGGCGGCGAGTGTGGTCGGGGTACCGATCTCGGTGAGGATCGCCGGCGGCACGCTGTCCGCGCTCGCCCCGAACAGCAGCCTGCCGCCGCACAGCGTGCTGCCGACCGGCTTTGGCGCCATGCGCAAAGCCTCCTGCACCCCGCACGACTTCGCCCACGCCTTCGCCTCCCGCGTGCGGGAAAGCGCCCCGCTGCGGCTCGTCGTCCTGCCCCGGCTCAGCGACGACGACCAGGAAGTGAGCATCGCCTTCCCCTGCCCGGCCGCCGCCCGTGCCGCGCTCGCCACGGTGTGCTGCACCCCGCATGACGAGGACTGGCTCCACCCCTGGTTCGCCGACCGCACCCGCCCCGTGGGCGAACTGGCCCGCCAGGCCGCCGACTTCATGGACGACCTGGTCGCCCGGGTGCCGATGATGACGATGACGGCCGGGGTGCGCACGCCGCACCTGCTGGAGCGGATCGCCGACGCCGTCACCCGGAGGCTTTCGTGATACCCAAGCGCATCGCACTGGTCGGCCCGGTGGCCTCCGGCAAGTCCACCCTCGCCGCCGCCATCGCCGCCCACACGCACCTGCCCCACCTCGACCTGGACGAACTGTTCTGGGGACCGAACTGGACCCCGGTCGACACGCCGGTCTTCCACACCCGCGTCCGTGACGCCCTGGCCGCTGACACCTGGATCGCCGACGGCAACTACGGCGGCGAAGCCGGTGAGATCCTGCTGGCCCGCGCCGAACTGGCCATCTGGCTCGACCTGCCGCTGCGGATCTGCCTGCCCCGGCTGATCCGCCGCTCGCTTGGGCGGGCCGCCAGCAGGCAGGAGCTGTTCGCCGGGAACCGGGAGAGCTTCCGTCACCTGCTCGCCCGCGACTCGATCCTGCGGTGGGGACCCGCCCACCACCACCGGCACCGCCGCCGCTGGGCGACGCGCCTCAACCCGGGCCGGGCCGACCTGCCCGTCGTCCGCCTCGATCACCCCGCCGCCGTCGCCGTCCGGCTGCAATCCCTCGGCCTGCTCGCCCCGAAGGAGGCATAACGCTGTGATCGCCTCAGTCGTCCGCGTACCCTGGCACACCGCCCACGGCGGCTACGACCGCCTTCTCGACCACCTTCCCGAAGTCCGCCGCATCACCCCGCCCACCGGCCCGCTCGCGACCAAGGCCGTCCGCCGAGCCCACCGCCTGCTCGCCCGCAACTGCCCGCTGCCCTTCTACCCAGCCGAGCACTTCGCCACCGACCTGCACCTGCTGGCTTCCCGCGAGCCGGCCCACGTGCTCTACGGGGACGAGCAGTACTGGTTCTCCCGCCGCCGCCTCGGCCCCACCGCCGTGACCTACCACCAGCCGCCGGCCTGCCTGGGGCAGCATCTGCCGCCCGCGACGTGGCGGACGCTGGCACGGGCGGCCGAGCACATCGTCGTCCTCGACCCTCACCAGCAGGCGTTCTTCGCCGACCTGGTGCCCGCCGAGCGCGTGCACCTGGTGCCCCACGGCATCGACACCACCGCCTTCACCCCGGCGGGACAGCCCGTCACCGACCGGCCGCTGGTGCTGACGGTCGGCTGGTGGCTGCGGGACTGGGAGGTGCTGGACGCCGTGCACGAGCGGCTGCACCACCTCTACGGCGGCACCATCGAGCTGATCGTCGTCACCCGGCAGGCCCGCAGCCGGCCCTGGCACCCGGCCGCCCGCGTGCTGGAAGGTGTCGCCGAGCAGACCCTCATCGCGCTGTACCGGCGGGCCGCCGTGATGCTGCTGCCGCTCGTCGACGCGACCGCCAACAACGCGCTGCTGGAGGCGATGGCCTGCGGCACCCCGGTGGTCGCCACCGACGTCGGCGGCATCCCGCACTACGCGGGCCGGGGCGGGGCGGCCCAGCTCACCCCGCCCGGCGACGCCGCCGCGGTGGAAGCGGTCGAGAAGGTCCTCGCCGAGACCGGCACCGCCGCGCACGCCGTGCGGCGGGCCGCCGCCCGCGAACGCGCGGAGCTGTTCGCCTGGCCCCTGGTCGCCGACCAGATGCGCGGTGTCTACCGGCTCCTGGAGGAGGAGCGATGACCGCGGCCGAGGGGTGGCTGCACATCGCCGTGCCCGTGCTGCTGACGCTGCTGCTGGCCCGCGCGGTATGGGCCTCCATCGCGGTGGAGATGTGCGCAAGGTGGCTGCTCACCTCCCCCACCCCCACCCCGCCGGAGCCGGAGCCGGAGGCGGTGCCGTGGCTGGTGGTGCTGCTGCCGATGCTGCGCGAGCAGGCGATCGCCGCGCGGACGGTGGCCGCGTTCACCGCGCTCGACTATCCGCACGCCCGGGCCGCCGTCGTGGTCATCACCACCGAACGCGAAACCTCCGCCCGCACCGGACACCGCGGCCGGCTGGCGGCCCTGACCGCCCATGCCCCGCTCACGGCCGGGCAGTTGCGGGGCCTGTTCCCGGCTGCCCGCTGCCGCGAGGTCGCCGAGACGGTCAATGCCGCCGATCCCGCCGACCGGCTGCGGGTGCTGACCGAGCTGTTCGACGCTGAGCCGACCACCGCCGACGTCGTGGCGGCTCTCGCCGCCGACCCGCCAGGCGGCCACCTGCCGCTGGTGCACCTACACCAGCCCGATGTCGGCGGCCGCAAGGCCGGACAGCTCAACTTCGCCCTCGACCGCCTGGGGCAGGTCCTCGGACCGCTCGGCTGGAGACAGGACGAGCACGCAGGCGACACGTACGCGGTGGTCTACGACGCCGACGCGGTCCCCGACCGCCGCACCCTACAGGCGTTCGCCACCACAGCCACTGCCCACCGGGCCCGTACGGGCAGGGCCCCGGCTCTGATCCAGCAGCAGCGGCTGCCGCTGCTGGCCCGCCGTCCCTTCCCCGCCGGCCCGGTGGGGCTGCTGCTGGCCGGGGAGTGGGTGTACCAGCTGCGGCGCTCGCTCGGCATCGAACTCGCCCGCGTCCGCCTGCACCGCTTCTTGGCCGCCTCCCGGCTGCCGGAGGCGGTGCGGATGTGGCTGCGGCCGATGGTGTACGCCGTGGGCTGCGGCATGGCCGTCCACCTCCCCGCCGTCCGCGTGCTCGGCGGCTTCCCCGAACCGATGGAAGACCTCAGCACCGGCCACCGGCTCTCCCTGCTTGGCGCCGACCTCACCGCCACACCGGTCACGGTCCTCGACGAGCCCTACACCGAACCGTCGGGACTGACGAACCTGCACGCGCTCGCCTTCACCGCCTCCGCCCGCCCCGACCACCACGCGGCAGCCGTCGCCCGCCTGCCCTCCGCTCTCTCCCGCCCGGCCCAGGCGGTGCTGGTGGCCCGGGAGTGGGCGGACGAGGCCGCCTGGCTGATCGGCGCCCCGCTGTGTGCGGCGGCCGTCGTCTCCGCTTGGTGGGCCGGGCCCGCATGGACCATCGTCGCGGCGGCCGGGATGCTGCTGCACGGCCCCGTGACCACCGCCCGGCTGCTGGCCCTGACCCCGGCCCTGCACGCGGCCGTCACCCCGCCGCCCTTGCCCGGCCACCTGCCCCGGACATCCCCCGCACACCCGTCCGCGCTGATCGCGGCCAGCCCGCTCCAGCCGTTCGTACGACTGGCCGGGCCCTGGCGGCTGATCTTCGCGAAGGCCGCCGGACGCCACCGCGGTTTCGGCAAGACTGAACGCTGACATCCCTTACCGCCCACCACCGACGAAGAGTTGGAGCCCACCCGTGGCCGAGCCCGTCACCCCGACCATCCGCACCTCCGCCAAGGCCGTCGTCGTCCACGACGGCCGCGTCCTGCTCCAGCGGGCCAACTGGGAGGGCCAGGACTGCTACTTCCTGCCCGGCGGCGGCCAGCACCCCGGCGAACCGCTCGACGCCACCGCCCGCCGCGAGGTCCACGAGGAGACCGGCCTGAGGGTCACCGTGGAGAGGATGCTGTGGCTGCGTGAGTACATCGGCGCCAATCACGAGCACGCCGACACCGAGGCCGGAACCCACCGCATCGAAGCGATCTTCCAGTGCACCCCCGAAGGCGACCCCGGCCAGCTCGGCGGACACGCCGAAGACGACGTGCAGACCGGCCTGGAGTGGGTGGAGCTGGACAAGGTGCCGGGCCTGAACCTGCTGCCCCACGCACTGCGACAGCCGATCGCCGCCCTCGCCGCCGGCCCCTCCTCATCCGGCTACCTCGGCGACGTCGCCTGAAGCCCGTGGCGGCGATCAACGGCCGGGTCCCGCACGGAGCCCGGGAGATCACCACAGGACAGGCCAACCGCGTCTGGCACGTCGACGGCCCCGTGCCGTACGTTCTCAAGCATTACGGCGACCCGGCCCGCGCCGCCAACGAAGCCGCCGCCCTCACCCTCCTCGCCCAGCACCAGGCACCGGCCCCCGAACTCCTGGGGGCCGACCCGGAGGCCAGACCGGCGTGGGGGGGGGCCAGGGCGGGGCCCGCCCGGCCCGGGGCCGCCCGCCCCCCCCCGGGCCCCCCGGGGGCCCCCCCCGCCCGCCGGGGCCCCCCACCCACCCCCCCCCCCCCCCCCCGGCCCGGCCGCCCGCCCCCCCCCC
>NZ_JBSFVU010000042.1:0-41261 GCF_053592475.1 Streptomyces sp. NPDC002671 | reverse complement strand
GATCCGCGAGCACACCCCAGCCGAACACGGTCAGTCACCGGACTCCGACGCCGAGGGCGACACACAGCCCGGTTATCCATTGCGTTGGAGGCGTGAGCTCCCCGCTGCTGGCGAACATCGCCCTGTCCGCGCTCGACGAGCACCTGTATGGGCCATGGGAGCCAGGAGGTGCGTTCTCCTCGCCTCGGCGGCGCAGCACATTGCGCCGCAAGGGGCTGCCGACCTGGCGCATCGTCCGCTACGCGGACGACTTCGTCGTCTTGGTCCATGGCACCGAGGAACACGTCCACCAAGTACGCGAAGAGATCGCTCAGGTGCTGCGTCCTATGGGACTTCGGCTCTCCGAAGCCAAGACCTGGGTCGTCCACATGAGCGAGGGATTCGACTTCCTGGGGTTCCGCATCCAGTGGCGCCGCAAGCGAGGCACGAGCACATGGCACGTCTACACCTTCATCTCTGACCGGGCAATCCGGCAAGTGAAGGCGAAGATCAGCGCCCTGACCCGCAAGACGTCCCCTCTGGACCTGGACGCCCTGCTGGCCCAGCTGAACATGGCCAGAGGTGGATGGGCCTTCTACTTCCAACATGCCATCGCGAAACGCGTGTTCAGTAAACTGGACACCTTCACTTGGTGGAGGGTGGCCAGACTGCTGCGCGAACGGCATCGCTGGAGCTGGAAGGAACTCCGCCGACGGCACACCACCCCCAACGGGCGGTGGCTGCCGTTCTCGGCAAACGGAGTCGAGCTGCGGAACATCGAGAGCATCCCGGTGACCCGGTACCTCTACCGCGGCAACAAGATTCCCAACCCCTGGGTTACAGAGCCCTGTTGACGGCAGTATCCGTGGAGAGCCCGGTACTCGGAGACGGGTACGCCGGGTTCGGCGAGCGGCACGGGGAAACGGACCGGTGGCAACACCGGCACCGCGCCCCGTGCCGACTCAACGAAGTGAAGACCCGCCGCTGGGCCTTCATCTCCGACAACCGCGCCGACTTCGGCGTCAAGCGGATCTGCCGGGTGCTCGGGGCGTCCCGCGCCGGCTTCTACCGGCACCTGGCCACGGAGCAGGCCCGCGCCGAGCGCCGGGCCAAGGAGAAGCGGACCGTGAGCGAGATCCGCGCCATCCACACCGAGCACCATGGCGCGTACGGCGCCCCGCGGGTCCATGCTGAGCTGCGGGCGAGAGGGCACAGGATCAACCGCAAGCGCGTGACCCGGCTGATGCGGATCAACCACATCGTCGGCCGGCACCTGCGGAAGAAGAAACGGACGACGATCGCGGACAGGACCGCGCCGCCCGCGCCGGACCTGGTGATGCGCGACTTCACCGCGGACGCCCTGAATACCAGGTGGTGCGGCGACATCACTTACATAGCCGTCGGCTCGACGTGGCTCTATCTCGCCACGGTGATCGACATCTGCTCCAGGAAGGTGGTGGGCTGGTCGATCGCCGACCACATGCGCACCTCGCTGGTCACCGACGCGATCGAGATGGCCGTGGCCGCCCGCGGCGGCCGGGTTCACGGCGTCGTCTTCCACACCGACAGGGGCGCCCAGGGCCTCAAGCGCGAGTTGCTCCACGGACGCCGCTGGACCTCGAAAGCACAGACCCGGCTCGAGCTGTTCCGCTGGCTTTCCTACTACAACCGCCGCCGTCGCCACTCCGCGCTCGGCTACCTCACACCAGCCGAGTACGAACAGCAACTGACCACGACACGTACGCTGTCACTCGTCGCATGAAACCCGGTGTCCACTCCCCGGGATCAACCTCACCGCCCTCGTCCTCCTCCAGCTCGAACACGGCCGCACTGCCTGAACGAAGATCACAAACCCTCACGAGACGTTACCGAGAAGGGTTCAATGGCGGCACCTTCCGCGTACCGACCGATCGCGACGTCCAGCCACATACGACTGGATACATGCCGATTGCTTGTGCATCACGACCCGGCGAGCTCTGACGTCCGAGCCTCCGACGCTCGCTCCTCCGCCAGCCCCCGGCGGTCACATATGTTCAGTCCGCTCCGTTTCGCTTGAGGATGCTACGAACGGTATTCCGCGAGTGCCCGGTGAGCTGCGCAATTTCCGCTTCGCTCAACCCTGCTTTCTTCGCTCCGGTTACTAGGGGATCCCGTGAGGCGCGCATACGCCCGTATTCAGCGAGCCGCTCACGCAATTCATCTTCTGAGGGGCCCTGGTCCTGCGGCCGGTGCGTACCGAGGCCACCAGTTTCGTAGATGCCGATGAGGTGCGAGCGTCTCATGCTGTCGGTGTGCATGCGGGCACGCTAACCCGCACCGGGCTGCGAATGTGCAGTTCTGCGCACCCGTGTTCAGGCTTGCACACGGTCATTACTCCGTTCGAGTGGCCGTCGGCCCACAGTGGGCTCAGGCGCTTGAGCGAGGCGAGTGTTTCTGCCAGATCTGAGACTGCCGCTGCGCTCTCAGCCCGGCTTCCTGTGCAGTTCTGCAAAGCACTCCCGGGGTTGTCCGGCCGTCAGCGGAGGTCCGCCCGTCCCATCTCTCATCGAAATGAGTCCCGTGTTCTCACCTCGCCTTGTCGTGGCCATTGATGTCGGCACGCACGCCATCGGCTCATCCTGGTGTGTCATTTCCGACTCCAACGCCGACCCGGCCAGCAGGAAAATCCATTTCTGTAATCAGTGGGAGTCCCAACCGGCACCGACCGCGAAGAATCTGTCCGCTCTCCTGCTGGACACCGATGGAAATCTGATCGCCTGGGGGTACGAAGCCCGTCGCCTATGGCTGACCCGTGGAGCCGAACTCCGCAAGAAGGGCGCTCGCTACCACCAAGGGTTCAAAATGGATCTCGGCACGCATCCGGTGCCGGGCCGGGAGGAAGCGGCCCTGGCCGAGAGCAGCCCGGCCGAGGGGGAGAGCGCACAGACAGCGGCGCGTACCACTGCCCTGGGCGTCGACGAGGTGACGCCGGACCTGCTGTCGACGTTGCTGCGCCAGGTGGTGACAACCACACTCAGGCAGATCACCGCCAGCGGCTACGACGAGGACGATCTGCGCTGGTGCCTGACCGTCCCTGCCTGCTGGAGCGACTACCAGAAGGCGGTGATGCGGGACGTCGCCAAGAACGCCGGCCTTCCCGGCGAGGACGGCCGAGTGCTGCTGTCCCTGGAGCCGGAATCGGCGGCGCACTATGCCCGCGTCAGCGGCGTGCGCGTCATCGGCGAGGACGACGAGACGGCCGAGGACCTGATGGCGCCCGGGGCCCGCTTCATGGTGGTGGACTGCGGCGGCGGCACCGTCGACATCACCGCCTACGAGAACGACGCGGACGGGAAGATGGTCGAGATCGGCCGCTCGATCGGAGACCGGTTCGGCTCCGACTTCCTCAACCGGGCCTTCGAGAATAGCCACTTGGCCGAGTGCCTCGGCGACACGGACATCCTGGACGAGATCAGGGACAGCTGCCCCGAGGCACTGCTCAATCTCATCGACCAGTGGGAACGCGCCAAGCTGCACGTCACCCTCGACCAGGAGGACAGCATCAACCTGCTGATCCCCTCCGCCATCGACCGCCGCATCGGCGCGGCCGTACGCAAGCGCCTGGCCCGGCGCCAGAACAGGGTCAACGACGCCATCGTGCTGACCCCAGCACACATCCACGCCCTGTTCGACACCGTCGTCCCCGGCACCCTGGACCTGATCGAAACCCAGCTGCAGCAGATGGCCGCCACGCGCGGCGAGAACACCAGACCCGACGTCATCCTCCTCGTCGGCGGCTTCAGCGGTTCCCCCTACCTTCAGCAGGCCGTCAAGGAACGCTTCGGCGACCGGGCCCTGGTGATGGTTCCCCCCAACCCCGATATCGCCGTGCTGTTCGGCGCCACGCACTTCTGCTACGACCCCCAGACCCGCGCCCGCCGCAGCCGGTTCACCTACGGCACCGAGGTAAACAAGCCGTTCGAGGAGGGCATCGACCCCGAGGACAAGCGGTACGTGACCTCCTACGGCTTGGTCACCTGCCGTGAGCGGTTCTCCGTGTTCGCCCGTGCCGGGGAATCCATCCCCACCGATGCCGAGGTGATGCACGGCTACATCCCCCTGGAGGACGACGTCGACGCCATGGAGCTCGACATCTTCGCCACCAACGACGCCGACCCTCGCTACGTCACCGACCCGGGCTGCGACCTCATCGGCACGGTACGGGTGGATCTCACTTCCGTCATGCGGTTCCCGCGCCGGGAACGGTCGGTACGGGTCTTCATGAAGTTCGGCGAGACCGAGATCAAGGTCCGGGCCGAACTCGTCCACGGCGGGCAGAGCGTGGCCACCGAGGTCCGCTTCCACTCCAACTACTGACCAGCAGAGGATCCATGGACATCGTTGGCATCTTCAGCCACGACACACAGGCGCGAAGCCGCCCCGTGCCCCCCTCCGCCCGATCTGCCGCCTACGACGACGCCTTGCCTGAGGACCCGCTGGAGCAGGCCCTCAGGCGGATCGGCCAGCTGGAGCAGACCGTCAAAGCAGGAGAACAGCAGCACACCCAGATGCGTCGGTCCATCGAGCGCTTGGAACGCCAGGTGGGAGTCCTCCTCGCCGCCCGGCTGGAAGGACGAGACGACATGGCCGCCGCCCCTCACGGCGACCACCAGATCCTCGCCCGCCGCTTCCGCACCCTAATCGAACAGAACTTCCTCACCTTCGCCCGCCGCTACGCCAGCCGGTGCGACCGCGTCCTAGACCGGCCCGCCACAGAACAGACCGCCCGGCTGATCAGCCTGCTCAGCCGACAACTCTTCACCGAGGCCCAGGCCCTCCCCACGAGCCGGGACACCATCCGCTTTCTGCGTCTGTCGGAACACGACGGGCACATCGAGGCCGCCATCACCGCTCTGCGCGGACACTGCGCCGATCTCGTCACCCGCATCCGCCACGCCGGCCTGGACCATGCCTGGGACTTCACCGCCTCCAGCGGCACCCCTGCCGACCCCACACGCCAAGACGTCTGGGCCACCTGCGACGCCCGCGCCCCCATCAGCTTCGTCATGTCCCCCGCCTACCTCGTCAACGGCCGCATGTACTGTCCGCAACTCGTCTTCACCACGCGGTAGACGGCCGCTTCGACGACACTCCCTCGCTGTGTTCGTCAGCACAGCGAGGGCGGCAGAAGCTCCAGCACTGGCTGGATCAGACTTGGACGAGTGCACTACCCGACAGGGGGCGCTGATCAAGGAGGCCGTGCAGGCGCCGGCTGTCGGCTCCCGCTGCGTGATCACCGGGGGTGCTTGGCTATCGTCCTACGCCGAGGTGCGCATCAGAACAAGGTGGGCTGGTTCGGCGACGTGTCCTCGTCAGAGCCAACCTGAGTGTAGGATCCGCGACTTCGTGAGCACTGGTTCCTGCGGAAACGCCGGAATCCGGGCTTGATGCGCACTGTTCGCGTGAGTTGCATGTGCGCACTCTTCTCCAAGAGGCCTGTGCTGCGCTCACGGAGTGTTGTCGCCGAGGAGGGCGGGGAAGTGTTCGGCTTCGGCGAGTACTTCCCCGCCCGACTTCGGTGAGAGTCATCGGCTGCGAAGGCCGTCGAGGCGGGGTCCCGTACACGCAGACCGGGCTGCCCGCGTGCCGGACACCGCTCCACCGGCAGGCCGCGGTGCACTGGCAAGTGAACGACCACAGCTGCCGCCCGGGCAGCTTCCACCGGCCTGAACATGAGGGTCGGACACCCCCGTCTGTCTTATGCAACGACAGGAGGCAGGCGAAGGAGTGGGTAGTCCACACCGTTGCTTGGACAGCCACTGGGCTTCGTCCCGCTGTCCTTGTGTTGGGCGCAACGTGCGTGCGGCACGATGGTCTGCAGGGCGATCGACTACTGGCTGGAGACCGATTCGACGGGAACGCCGCTTGGGCGCCGGGGAACTGATCGCCCTCTGCCCGGTCCGGGGCGGTGATCGGCGCGCTGAATGCTGTTCAGTGGACGGCCGCAGGGTCAGCGGTTCTTGCCCGGGGCGAGGTGTGGCGCCGCGGGACGGCTGTCGGCGCCCTTGTCGTGCGCGCGTTCGCTCATCTCCTCCCAGAAGCTCCGCAGAGCTTCCCGGTCGACGTCGTGCCGCCATGGTGCCAGGCCGTCGTGTCTGACCAGGCGCGCGCCGATGAGACGCATCTGGCTGCGGCAGAACACCTCGCTGAACTCCATCCGGGTGCCCTGCTGACTCCTCGGCGGGTACGGGCAGAGGTCGAAGTTGCAGCCGCAGTTGGTCTTGGACGTGCCGGTCTCCCCGGCGCCCGTCTGGCTGGGGTTCAGCGGAGTGCGGTCGTGGGTGAGGCACGGCGGCAGGTACGGCTCCTGGGTCCGGTCGATGCGGTGGAGGTGGTGCAGGCGGTCGTCCGGACTGCCGCCCTGCTCCGCAAGGTTGAGCAGCAGGAGGACGTCGGCGACGAGCCGCTGGGCCTGCGGCACCAGGGCGCTCCAGCCGATCGAGTAGGGGATCCACAGGTTGTGCTTGCGTGGCTCGTCCTGGGTGGCCTTCTGGGACCCGATCTGGCCGACCACGATGCTCTCGTCTGTCCAGAGGTATTGCTCGGGCTTGCGCTCGCGCAGAGCTTTGGCTGCGAGGTCGGCAGCCGCGAGCAGGAAGGGATGCTTCTCCTGGCTCCCGTCCGGCAGGAGAAGCCATTCCCTGATCTCAGTTCTTGGATCCGCGTCGGGACCTCCGGATGGGAGCCGCTGGGTGATGTCGTCGGGCAGCGCCCATAGGGTCCGGGCCTGCAGCAGCGTGAGACGGGTGTACCAGAACCGGCTCCTGCGCAACATCTCCAGGGCGTCTTCCGCGAGATCCGTCTGCGATCCCCGGGCGCACGGGTGCTGATGCCTCCGATTCGCAGCGAACTTGAACCCCTGGGCGAGGGCGACCTCGGTGGACAGGGCCAGCCGGGCGATGCCGTTCGGGCGATCCTCGCCGATCCCGGCCAGCCACCGCTTCAAACAGCCCATGGGGGTGTCGTTGCCCTGGCCGCTGGTCGCGGAGCCGGCGAGAAGCGGCAGCAGCAAGGCGCAGAGGGTCTTGCGACGCCACGCCTTCTCCGCGTCGGCGGGCTGACGCACATCGCCGCCCGTCCGGCGTGCCCAGGCCCGCGGCAGCGGCTGCGGCTCCGCAAGGTCCGCCCTCAGCGCGTTGAACGCGGCGTCACCGCCGGCGCCGATCTCCAGGGCGACGGCGAGCCTGATCCGGTACGAGGACTCTGCGACGGCGATGGCGAACAGGCACTGGTAGACGCGCCCTGCCTGGCCTGCGGCGGCCCTGCTGTCTACTCTGGCCCCGTCGCCGCTGCCGCGATTGCGCTGATCCTCCTTCCTGACCCGGTCACGGACCGCCGCGCCCAGCGTCTTCACCAGCGCCATCTTGGCTTCCTTGAGCGACTCCGGATCACGGTCGCGCAGCGTCCCCCATCGCTCACTAAGATTCGCCGCGATATCGTCCAACACGGACTTCTCCTCGGCGGCGTCCACCTCGATCGCCGCCGTGTAGAGCTCGAGAGCCCGGGCCTGGCCCTGCGGGACCCTGAGAATCCGGGCCTCCGCGTCCTTGAAGCTCAGGCTGCCCTCGCTGGTGGACGACGGCGGATTCATCGCCCGGTCGGCGGCTTCGCGGAGCAGCGTTCGGGACGCCTCGGCCGGGCACCAGGCCGTGCGGGGGGCGGCGGTGTGAACGCACCGTCCCGCCGGGGCACGGGAGTACAGCACCAATGCGGAGAGCAACTCCCGTCCGGGCGCCTCCAGCGCAGCCGGGAAGTAGCTCGTGTCCCCAGCCGTGCGGGCCCTGCTGTCCTGCCCCGCCAGGTGTTCCACCCCGAAGAAGGCCGCTGAGTCCCGGCTGATCCTCTTCATTGCCGCGATGGCGAGCTGGGGGTGCGGAGCCTGTGCCGAGGGCTGCGGCATCACTCCGGGGTACAGGATGGTGTGCATGAACCGGGCGCCGAGGTACGCCTGCATCAGACTGTGCTGGAAACGTACCCGGTCTCCGTACGCCTCGACGATGCCCAGCTTCTTGCCCCAGGTGGCCGCGATGTAGGCATCGCAATAGGTATGGTTCGGGACCTTTTCGATACGCTTCTTCAACTCGCGGACGATCCTCGGATACGGCGACGAACCGGTGTCGTCCGCGGTCTGCCGCTCGGGGGGAGGCTCGGCTTGTTGTCCGGTCCGCTCCTGGACGATCAGCTGGCGCACCGCCCATTCGAACTCCTCGTCCGTCTCGCTGCCGTCTCCGGGGCGGCCGAGCAGGTCGGAGAAGGCGACCTCCGCCGAATCGTTCCTCAGCCCGACGAGCGCCAGGGCCGACAGGTAGTCGAGCGCCGCTCGCCGCTCCTCTGGGCCGAGCGCGACCTCGGAGTACAGGTTGCCCTTGATCAGGTATTCGGCCCAGGTGTCGAACAAGTGGAGGCGCAGGCCTGCGCGGTCGAGCCTGATGTCCTCGAAGAATTCCTCTGCCTCCTGACCCGTCGGGTGCTCCAGCAGTTCGGCGCCGTGGAGTTGACGCGCTATCTGGAGGTACAGCGGCGCTTCGGAGAAGTCGGCCGTCTGCACGATCCAGTCGACCGTGCGCCGATTCGCGCTCCACCCTCCTCCGCTGGACACATACAGGAGTGATGCCTCCTCGCTCAACGGTTCCAGCTCGCTGACGGTTGCCTCCATGCTGCGCAGCGGGTCGTGCGGGCGTGAGGCGATGACCAGCGGCAGATCCTGGTCGTTGGCATCCCGGATGGCCCGCCGGATCGTGTTGTCGCGCTCGGCCGCTCGCTCCTCGTTCAGCAGGGCCTCCTCCAGGCCGTCTGCGAGGACGACCACCCTGCGCTGCCGGAGCAGCCACCGCCAGACCCTCTCGGCTTCGGCCTTGGACGTCATGCGCTTGCTGACCTCGGCGACGAACCGGTCGAAAGCCAGCCCGCAGAAGTCCAGCTTGTCGGTGGCCTCCCTGAGATGGACGGGTACGGGGATGACCTTCATCTCCGCCAGACGCCGCGTCAGCAGGACCAACATCGCCGTCTTCCCGGCACCCATCCGTCCGACGATGACGTGCGTACGAGAACTACCGTCCGCGTCCAGACCCTCGATCAGGGCATCGCACAGTTCGTCCCGGCCGACCACGTCGTCACTGATGCTGCCGGCGGACACCACGAGCCTGCGGGGCCGGTCCTCAGCCTCCTTTCGGTAGGGTCTGCAGATGCTCCAGTAGTAGCGCCACAGGAGGAAGACGCCTGCGGCGAAGGCGAGCGATGCGGGCCACATGACGATGCTCCGGAACGTCGCACCAGCCCCACCGCCGGCGTCGAACCAGCGTCGCACCGTGGGACTGAAGTAGCCGACGATCGAAAGCGCGAATATAATCACGTAGACGATCGAGCCGGTCCAGACGAGCGTTATCAGGCGACGTGAGCGCGGATTACCCTTCCACTTCCGGCGCGCACCGACACCCGGACGCTGTCTGCGGAAAGGCCTTCCGAAGCGCGATTGCCGGAAGACCACGAACAGTCGTTGAATCGAACGCATGGCCATAGCCAGTTCCATCTCACGATCCGTCGCGAGGAAACGAGCGGTCGGAGCCCTCCTCGCGAGCATCCCAACAGACTGCGGCTCCCCGCCGACGGTCCGGCACCATCAACGCCCCTCTCCACCAAGTCTCGCCCTCGTCCATGACGGACGCATCTCAGGCCCGGCCCAAGCAGCCACGCGCCGCAGGTTCGACTACTGGCAGCCCTTGCCACACCGCAACGGGGCAGGTTACTGGGAGACGAACCCCTGCGCGTCTTGCCCCCTACCTGGCCCCAAACAGTTATGGTCCGGAGTCGTTGCGCACTGAAGCCCGGGTGAGTCGGCGGCGGGAGTTTCACCCGCCGCCGCTCTCAGAACCGTGCGTAAACCTCTCGGCTTACACGGCTCCCATCGTCCAGTCATTCACGGTCACGGCGTGACGAACTTCCAGTGGGCGAAGAGTCCGGGGAACCGCCTGGCGTGCCGGCCCAGAGCCTCCCGCGCCCTTGCTCGTTTCCGCTTAAACCGCTTGTACTTGCGCACGAGCCACCGCACCAGATAGTCGTTGATGCGGTTGAGGCTGGGGTACAACGCGGACGGATGGAACCGTCCGAAGTAGTTGATCCAGCCCCGCACGACCGGGTTGATCTCCCGGGCGAGCTGCTCCAGGGTCGTCTCACTGCGCAAGTGCAGCCGCCAGCGGCGGATCTGCGCCCGGATCTGCTTGGCGGCCTCGTCGCTGACGGCCGGGTTGAAGCCGAAGAAGAAGTCTCCGCGCTTCGTCCGGAGTTTCCGCACGCGAAACCCGTACCCCAGGAACGTGAACGAGGTGTGCTCGGCCGAGCCACGCCTGTTCCTGTCCCGGCAGTACACGATGCGGGTCTTCTGGGGATGCAGTTGCAGCCCCCCGCAGTCGGCCAGCCGCCCGGCGATGGCCTCACGCATCTGATGCGCCTGGGCCTCGTTGCGGCAGTGGACCACCACGTCATCGCAGTAGCGCTCGAACTGGACGCCGGGGTGGTCCCGGGCCATCCAGGCATCGAACGCGTAGTGCATGAAGAGGTTGGACAACACGGGTGAGACCGCCGAGCCCTGGGGGCTGCCGCGGTGCCGGGCCTGCAGGCTGCCATCCGGCCGCTGGAGCGGGGCCTTGAGCCACCGCTCCACATACAGCAGGACCCACCGCTGGTCGGTGTGGTGCGCGACCGCCTTGAGGACGAGATCATGATCGAGGTTGTCGAAGAAGCCCCGGATGTCCAGATCGATCACCCAGTCCGTCTTCCAGCACCTCTCCCGGCACGCCGCGACCGCATCCAGTGCACTACGGCGGGGCCGGTAGCCGTAGGAGTCCGGGTGGAACACAGGCTCCACCAGCGGCTCCAGCACCATGGCCACCACCGTCTGCGCGATTCTGTCCGCGACCGTGGGCACGCCAAGGATCCTGACCCCGCGTCCTCCCGGCTTGTCGATCTCCACCATCCGCACTGGCGGCGGGAAGTAGCAGCCCGACGACATGCGATTCCACAGCTTGTAGAGGTTGCCCCGCAGGTCAGCCTCGAACTGCTCGATCGACTCGCCGTCGACGCCCGCCGCACCCTTGTTGGCCTTGACCCTCAAGTACGCCTCGAACACCAAGTGTTTCGAGATCTCGAACGACTTTGGTCCACTCGTCCGGCTCATCCCGGGCACTCCGGTTGACCGCCAAACAGACCCGGACGACCCGTCCCCTTCGCTCCACCCGCATTACCGAGCTTCACCACTACTACGAGACGGTCCGCCCCCGTGCCCCGCATCGGTACTCGGCCCCTCGCGGTCTTGTCCGCTTGGGACACTCCCTCTCGCCACCACCCCAACCGGGCGGCGGCAGTATCGGGGCGACAGGTTCCCACGTTCCATGCAGGAGCCCGGACCAGGCTCGCGCCGCCTCCATGCCGGACGCCGTCCGGGCAGTCGGCAGGCTCCCCCCGGACTTGTCCCGGAGCCCAAATCATGCCCCGGTTTCGACGCCATTGAAGAAAGTTACGACACGTCATCAGCGGTTCGCTCGCGCTCGCCTTCCTGACCCACACCTGACGCGATCACTGCCACGCCTTTTGCCGCAGCGCTCACCACGACCGGCACTTAACCGACGCAGCCTGCGGTGGTTTGGAGCCTCCCCCTGCAGGGCGACTCCGGAGGACCTACCTCCATCTCCTGCACAGCACCGCTTCCAGAAGCAGTTACATCAACGCCTCCTTCAGCGTTCGTGGCACACGATTTGCGCATTCACTGCGCATCGGTCGTCGACGCGCATCGAGTCGCGGACCCTACACTGAGCGGGAACGCGGCCGGTGCGCTCGTTCTGCAGATCCCAGAGTTCGCGGAACAAGCCGTCCCGCTGGGTCAGCCGTTCCTCCGGGGTGCCGTGCTGGATGACCCGCCCCTTGGCCAAAACGACGATGCGGTCGGCGATGGTCACGTTGGTGAGCCTGTGGGTGACCAGAACGACGGCGCGGTCGGCGGCAAGGCTGCACAGTCCGGTGAAGATGCGGTGCTCGGCCCTCGGGTCGAGAGCGGCGGTCGGTTCGTCCAGGACGAGCAGTCCGGCCGGCCGGTCGAAGACTCGGGCGAGCGCGATCCTCTGCCACTGTCCGCCGGACAGTTCCTGCCCGCCCAACCGCTCCTTGGCCAGCAGGGTGTTCAGTCCACTGCGCAACCCGTCGATGACCTCGTCGGCGCGCGCGGCCTGCGCCGCGGCGAGCACGGCAGCGTCTCCCTCCTCGGTGGCCTGGCCGAGGGTGATTTTCTCCCGCGCCGACAGAGGCCAGTTCGCGTAGGACTGCGGCACGACGGCGACACGCGCCCACGTGGCGTGCGCGTCCAGGTGCCTGGTGTCGGTGCCGGCCCAGGAGACGGCTCCTTGGTCAGGTAGGTACAGGGCCGAGAGGATCTTGCTGAGGGTGGTCTTGCCGGAACCGTTCTCACCCACCAGCGCGACGACTTCGTCGCGCCGGACCTCCAAGGAGACGTCGTCGAGGGCGGGGCGGTCGGCGCTCGGGTACCGGAAGGTGATGTTCTCAGCGCGTACGACGGTGGGGGCGGCCGGCGCCTGGGAGCCTCGATCGATCCGATGTCCGCCGGCTTCGTCATGAAGTCCGCCCAGTCGTCCAAGTACATTCCCGTGCGGAAGAGTTGGGCCCCGTAGCCGACGATCCCGTCCAGTCCCGCGCTGACGCGGCCCAGTGCGAGGAACGCGGTACCGAGGGCGGCCACCGAGATCTGCTCGACGGACACCAGCAGCGCCAGGGCCACCCACACCACCGCGTGGGCGAGACCTCCCGCGGCCCCGCCGACCAGGGAGATCCTGGCGGAGCGCCAGGTGGCCTGGTCGGTGGTCCTGTCGATCCGCGCGCCGGCCCCTGCTCGGCCGCTCACGCCGAGCGTCTGTCCGCACCTCGGCCGCATGTTGATCGTGCCGAGGGTGACGGTCGGCTTGGAGGCGATCGTGTCGGTGCTCTCGCCGTCCACGACCTTCTGGGCGATCCGAATCAGTCCAGGCTTCAGCGGAAGCGTCGCGGGTGGGCGGGTCGGGCGGGCACTCACGGGAACCAGAGATCCTTTCGCAAGGAGTAGGTCACGCGCGCGCCAGCCACCGCTGCCGCTCGGCATCAGTGACCAGGCAATGGTGATGGTCGATCTCCAACTGGGCGAGGTGGACGTAGTGGGCCACCACGTCGGCGCCGAAGGCGTCCTCCGCGAGGGCGCTGTTCTGGAATGCGTGGAGCGCCTGTTGAAGGGTGGGCGGCACCGCTGTGCCATCCGCGTCGTGGGCGTTGCCGGTTTCGGCCGCGCCGAGGGCGAGTTGCTGCTCGATGCCGTGGTCGATGGCCGCCAGGACCGCCGACAGGGCCAGGTACGGGTTGGCGTCCGCCCCCGGGACACGGATCTCCAGGTGCAGGCTGTCGCCGTGTCCGACGACACGGACCGCGCAGGTGCGGTTGTCGTAGCCCCACGTCATGGTGGTGGGCGCGCACGAGCCGGGCAGGAACCGCTTGTAGGAGTTGACGTTCGGCGCGTACAACGGGGCCAACTCCGGCAGGGCGTCGACGAGTCCGGCGATGGCCTGGCGCGCGATGGACGACAGCCAGCCGTCACCAGGCTCTTTGAGCTGGCTGATGCCGCCCCGCCACAGCGACACGTGCAGGTGGAGGCCGCTCTGTACGCCGGTCTCCGGAGCCGCCATGAACGTGGGTGCCAGCCCCGCCCGTGCGCCCAGGGCTCGGACCGCATGCTTAAAGAGCAGATGCCCGTCGCAGGCGGCAAGCGCCCCGCCGTACGGGAAGGTGACCTCCACCTGCCCCGGGGCACCCTCGGTCTTGATCGCCTCCATGGGAAGGCCTGCCCCGGCGAGCGCACGCTGTAGGCGGCGGAAGAACCGGTGGGCCGCCGGCGGGTGATCAAGCGCGTAGTCCAGGTTCTCCGTCGTCAGTGGAGTCAGCCCCTGGTACCCGGACCCGGCAACCTCCGCGTACGTGCCCTGGTAGAGCACGAACTCGGTCTCCAGCCCCGCCTTGACGTGCAGGCCGTGCCTGGCCAGCCGTGTCAGCTGTCCCCGGAGGATCTGCCGGGGTGCGACCGCGATCGGTGTGCCGTCGTGGTGCACCGCGTCGCCCAGCACGATGGCGGTGCCCTCCATCCAGGGCAACGTCCGCAGCGTCGACAGCGCCGGGCTGACGACCAGGTCCTGGTGGCCGGTCTCCCACGAGGCCAGCGCAAAGCCGGGCACCGGGTTCATGTCGACGTCCGTGGCAAGCAAGTACGCGCAGAACTCGGCTTCGTCATGGGCGACGTTCCTGATGAAGTGCCGAGCGTCGTACCACTTCCCCTTCAGCCTCCCCTGCAGGTCGGGGAGAGTCAGCAGCACCGTCCGTATCCGGCTTGCCTTGACCAGGTTCCGCAGATCAGTCATAGAGAGCTGACCTTCCGAACGGCCGTGCGGCGAGGAGGCGCGCCTGGTGGCGAGGCGGGCGACGGACCCGTTGTCGGAGGAGGGCTCGGTCATCAGACGACCTCGTCCTCGTACGCGCTCGCCGACCGGTCGAAGCTCTGGGCAGGCACCTCGTACGACCGCTTCCCCTTGAACCGCCACGAGATCCAGGCCAGGGCCAGAACGGACACCAGCGCGATCGGCGCGTAGTTGAAGGAGTCGACGCTCACCAAGGCGTCGCCCTCGGGGCGGGTCTGCGGCAAACAAAAGAGTACGGTCACGAACCCCACCCAGACGACAGCGGCCGTGCCGACCGTCACACCCCACCGGCCGAGATTCCACGGGCCGGGCCGGAACAGGTGCCGGTTCTTGATTCGGAGGTAGATCGGTATCGCGTAGGCCGGCGTGATGCCGATGACGTTGATGCTCGTGATCGCCGTGTACGCGGTCGCGCTGTACAGGCTCGGGAGAGCCAGCACGAAGGGCACGGCGACCGCGAGCCACACAGCGGGGACGGGAGTCTGAGTACGGCGGCTCAGGCGACGCCATGTGTTGGAGAAGGGCAGCGCGCCGTCCCGGGAGAACGCGAACACCATACGGCTGGCGGAGGCCAGGCCAGCGTTCGCGCAGAACAACTGCGCCACGATGATCACCAGCAGCAGGGCCTTGGCGGCCGTCGTCCCGAGCGCGTCGAGGAAGATCTGGGCAGGCGGAACCCCGGTCGCGCTGCCCATGGTCCCGGCGTAGTCCTGGATCGCGAACAACAACCCGGCGAGCAGCACGAAGCCGACGACCCACGACCAGAAGATCGAGCGGACGATGCCCCGGGCGGCACTGACCTGCGCGTGCTCGGTCTCCTCGGAGAGGTGGGCGGAGGCGTCGTAGCCGCTGAAAGTGTACTGGGCCAGCAGGAGCCCCAACAGCCCCACGTAGAGGGGGTTACTCCAGCCCGTGTGGTTGGTGAACTCGCCGAACACGAAGCTCGCCGACTGGTGACGGGAGGGTACGAACGTGAGCGCTCCGACGATGACCGCAACACCGCCGAGGTGCCACCACACGCTGATCGAGTTCAGGATGCTGACCAGGCGTACACCGAACAGGTTGAGCGTGGCAAGCAGCAGCAGGATGACCGCGAAGATCACCAGGGTCCGTTCCGGGGTGGGGATAAAGCCCCATTGGAGGTTGAGCCAGGCGCCGGTGAACAGGGCGGTCCCGTAGCAGCCGCCGGCCATCCCTCCCATCAGACCGAGAAGGTTGAGCCAGCCGGTGCCGTAGCCCCAGCGGGGACCGCCGAGCTTGCTGGCCATGAAGTACAGGGCGCCGGAGACCGGGTAGGCGGAGGTGACCTCGGCGAGCGCGGCACCGACGACCAGCACCATCAGACCCACCAGGGCCCAGCCCCACAGCATGACGGCCGGACCACCCGTGACGAGCCCGAAGCCGAAGAGGGTCATGCACCCGGACAGGACGCTGATGATGGAGAAGCTGAGCGCGAAGTTCCCGAAGGGCCCCATGCGTCGGGTCAGCACGGGCTCGTAACCGAGTTCTCTCAGGTACGCGTCATCGGACTTCTGCCGCTGGGCACGGCGGTTCGGAGCTGATCGGGACACTGGAAAACCTCCAAAGGCATCGAAAGGCGAGCGGATACGCAGGTGCATGCCAACCGGCATGGGTGAGCACCGACGGGTGATCACGGGTGCGGCCCGGCGCGAGGCCTGTGTTTCCGGGCGAAGGAGAGGGACTCGGCGCGCGCACGAAGCAGCAGTGCCTCACCGGGGTCTGCCGCTGCCGCGCCGTCGTGCACCGAGGCCCAGGGCTCACGTGCCGCGTACGGGCCCATCGCCTCGAAGACCTCGGCCGCTTCAAGGTATTGATGACCCGCCCACAACGCGTAGACGAGATGGTTCAGATCGGCCACCGAGCACAGTTCAGGAGGCGCCTTCCGAAACCAGTCGTGGAAGGCGTTCAGTGTGTAGCCGAGCGCGGGCTCCTCCGCCCACTGCCGCCGCCACAGCGGATCCACCCGGGCCCGGCGCTGCTCGACCTGCGCGTACGCCGGCAGAAGCAGCAGTGGCGAGCCGACAGGCCTCTGCCCCGCCACCGACCAGCCGAAGTCGACGACCGCCGCCAGGGAGGAACCCCGCGGACCGTCGAGGGAAAGCAGGAACTGCAGTACGCGATGGTAGGCCTCACGGTTGTACGGATCACACTGGTTGACCTCGTAGAGGAGCCCCCAGGGACCGCTCGGCAGCATCGGCTCGGCGGACCTCATCCGGTGCTCCTGCCGCAGCTGCCGTGTGTCGACCTGGGCGAGGGCCACCAGGCACACCCACGGCACGGGATCGCGCGGCGCACGACGAGCAGCCAGCAGTGCCGCATGCCGCGCCCGCGCCTCGAACTCCAGGGTCCGCGGGTGCTGTTGACGGTGAGCGCGCAGCGCCCTCTCGACTGCGACACGAACAGCCATCAGCTGCGCGTCGTAACTGTCGGGCTCCTCGGAGAGCCAGACGTCGACCACGTCCGACCGGGCGGCTGCCACGGCCAGCAACTGAGTGCGTGACGTTCGCAATGCCCAGTGCGTGCCCGTCTTCCACAGCAGCTCCCGCGCCCGCTTCCAGCGCCCCGCCTGCAGATCGACCAAGGCGACGCGTAAGTCGTCGTCATGGCCAGCCGGATGGTAGACGAGACGCATCAGAGTCCCTCGGCGCGCACAGGAAGCAGTCGGCGATCGGAATCGGGGGCGTTCGTCCAATGCGCGCCGACTGTGCCGGGGGACGTGCTCTCCGAGATGGACGGGAATGTCATCGGGGGCCTCAGGCATGTTGGGGGGGAAGGGGCCGCGAAGTGGTCGGGGCGGACCGCCGGCCTTGCAGGGAAAACGGACTCGGAAGCCGCGTCGGGCTACCTAGAAGCGAATCTGTCCGATCATGTCGGCGACACCGGTCATGAACCGGTTGATGCTCGGGGCGACGGAAGTGCTCGCCAGGAAGAACCCGAAGAGCACGCAGACGATCGCGGGACCGGGTTTCACGGTTTTACTCCGGATCAGAAGGACCACGACGACGCCGAGCACCAACACGAAGGAGACGCTCAGAGCCATCAGGAGACCGCTTCCTCTGCAGGCCCTCGCCGCTCGCGGCGAGCCTGGCTCAGCGCACGGCGCAGAGCATCGGGCCGCGTCAGCGATCGCGGGCCCCGGGGAAAGACGTGCCAGTGCATCCCCGGGGGCGTCGTGCTCTCCGCGGGCGGCACGACGACGTGGCACTTCTGCCCCAGTGCAACAGTCCCCGGCTCCTCCCAGCGGGCTGCGCTACCCACGGGAACCAGGAAGTACAGCCGGGGCTCCGGACCCCCGTGGTCCAGGATCACCGGACCGACCGGTTCGTCTCCCTTGTCGAGGATCTCGATCGCGCGTCGGCCCACGGTCTCCACGGCACGTACGGCATCCCACCACTCCCCCGCCGAGCACAGTTCGGGCTCCTCGCCGATGGGCATCCAGCGCGGCGGGATCGCGCGAGCTGCGGGATTGTCGTCGGACATGAAAAAGGCCTCCTCACCACTGCGTGTGAGGAGACCATTCCATTCAGCAAGCTGCCCTGCGCGGACAGTCTGTCCGTGGGCTCCGTTCGCCAAAGCCCTTGACGCAGGGTCAGGTTGTGCTAATGCCCGACCAACTGCCAAACGCTGACAGCTCGTTGGAAGGGTGCGCGTCCATCCTGAGCAGCGCCGCGGTTGTCTCGCGAACGGACGGGTGGAACCGCGTGTGGTTGGGCGCGACCTTCCGTGCGCGCTTGAGATCCGCGAAGGAACCGTCCCGGTCACCCCTGGCGAGCTTCGCAGAGGCCACGTCGATGAAGTGGTGGCTCGACCGCTCGCCGACGGTCGTACTGGGCGGCGCCCACTCGCCGCCGGAGACCGGAGACCATTCGCCAAGGCGGGCGAGAGCCTGCTCGGTGTCGCCCATGTCGATCATCGCGTGCACCTCATGGATGCGGATGTTCGTCGGCCCGAACGACATCTCGTACGCCAGGGAGTCACGGTTGCCTGCCATGCCCGCGACCTGCTCCGCCTCCCGCAGGTACGCATCAGCACGATCGGAGTTGTTCTCGCGGGCTTCGAGAACGGCCAGCTTCAGCAGCAGCGCGCCGTCGACGGCGAGCGCGTCCTCCGTGAAGGAGCGTTCCGGCTGGAACCGCTCCAGCTCGGTCCGCAACCCGAGGAGCTTGCGGCGCGCCGGCGAGTACGCGCCCTGCCGCAACATCGCTCCTGCGACGAGATAGCCGGCCGTGAACTGCATGAGCGGGTCGCCGGAGCGGTCGGCCGCCCAACGGACGCGCTCCAGGGCCGTGTTCGACAGGTCGTGGTGGCCCATCTTGTGGGCCAGGGAGTTCACGGCGCGGTAGGCGCGCGCCAGGTGCCAGAACGCCTTTCCCCGGTCGCCGTTGTCGCCGCCGAGGGCCACATGCGTCAGCTCGGTGATGATCGGCGGTAGCAGCGGGCCCATGGGGGCGTACCGGGCGTCGCGGCGCAGGGCAGCCACCTGGTCGACTTCGGAGGCGAGCACGGGAAGGGCCCGCGGCGCGATCTCCAGGTCGTCAGGGCTGTCGTAGCAGAGCAGGAGGCGACGCAGCTCGGGGATGACAGCGTGGACGCCGTCCTCGGCCTCGGGCTCACCGTAGTACGGCTGGCCGGTCAGGACCTCGGGACCGAAGCGCAGCGCCTTGGCGAGCGCCAGCACCAAAGAGGGTGAAGCCTTGCGCGCGCCCGACTCCAACTTCTGCACGTAGCTCGGAGAGACGGCGACCTTCTGTGCCAGTTGGGCGGCAGACAGTTTCCGTGTCCTACGAGCGATACGGAGACGGTCTCCCAGCGTCAGGTTTTCACTCATCGGTGGACCTGTCCCTTCGCGATGAAGCACTTTCATCAGAGTACGGATAATGTCCAAGCCTGCGCCCTTGGTCGCCAACTGTTAACAGAGTCGATGGCCTCGCGCCCACGACGTGGATCTGCGGGCCGAGCCCGACACAACTTGCTGTTCCCTCCTAAGCCTCCGACCGCATGGTCGAAGCAGGGCATGTCGTGACGAAGTGGGCGCTGGGTGAGTAGGGCTGTCGTCCTCCAGTCAAGAGGTACCCGTCGAAGTACCTACGGACAGATTGTCCGCGCGAATCCTGCACGTGCCGGAAACCCGCCTTCGCCATCCGGCCGCAGACAGTAGCCAAGCGCTCACGTCGACATGATGGCCGGGCGTGGACCCGCGTACGCTCGCATCCACAGGGCGGTCCCGTCCTGGTCGAAAACAGGGAGTCGGGAGTGGCTGAAGCCGAACGGTCCCTGGTGTTGTGGGACATCGACCGCACCCTGCTGTACGTCGGTGAGGTCGATCGGCGGGTCTATCGCGAGACCTTCGAGGAGGTCGTCGGGTACCCGGTCGAACGGCTGCCGGCCCGAGACACGGGCATCACGATGCCCGTGGCCACCCGCGCGATGCTCATGGACAACGGTGTTCCCGAAGACCGGGTGCCGGAACTGATGCCAGCCATGATCGAGCTTCTACCGAAGCGACTTGCCGCGCACACGGCGGACCTCCGGCGGCAGGGAAGGCTCATGCCAGGAGCTGTCGCCGCTGTGAGAGCGGTACGAGGCCGTGCGGATCTCATACCGACCGTCGTGACCGGCATCCTCAAAGCGAACGCCATCTCGAAGCTCGGGGCCTTCGGTCTCGAATCGTTCCTGGACACCGAGATCGGCGGGTACGCGTCCGATGACCACCACCGCCCCGCACTCGTCGCCATCGCACAGAAGCGGGCACAGGCCAAGTACGGCGTCGTCTTCGACCACTCCAACTCAGTGATCATCGGGGACTCGTTGGAGGACGTTCGTACCGGCAAGGACGGGGGCGGCGTCCCAGTCATCGGTATCGCATCCGGTACGACATCGGCAGCGGAACTCGAACGAGCCGGCGCGGACGTCGTTCTCCGGACTCTGGAAAACGTGGGAGGACTGGAGAGCGCGATCGCGGAGCTCCTTTCCTAACAGGTGGCGGTCACCAGCCGGACGCTCTCCTGAGTGCGGCCCCACGACAGCCTGACGCCGGAACCGCCGTGGCCGTAGTTGTGGAGCATCGGGACTCCGTCACTGCGGCTGTCCGCATCGACTCACACCTCGCCCCGCGGCCGGTCACCAGTGCCTCCGGCGTTCTGGAAGTCGGGCAGGTCGACGTTCGGGGCCCTGGACTGAAGAAGCGTGCCGTGAAGGCTCAGGCCCAGGAACAGAGGCGCAGGCGAGGCCGAGTACCGCGTGCTCGGCCGCCCAGATCGCCGCAACCAACAACTCCCCAGCAAGCAAGGGTAGTTGTTGTCAAGGGATTGTCGTCGAATACCTGCGGACACTTTGTCCGCTCGCCGCGCTCGCGTGGTGGAATCGTCTCTTCACGCTCCGTCGCACAGAGTCTCCTATGGATCGCAGCACCTACGCGCGACCCAGGCGACTCCCTGCCCCAGCCAACACTCCCTCCCGCCGATCCCGCACTGGAGGCGTCTGTCCATGGCAGCCCGTAAGCCCAGTTCACAGGGTATTGTTCACGTTCCGACCAGTGACGCGATCCCCCCGCAGCGGCAAAAGGGTGGAGGGGGAGTCGTCGGGCCGAGTTCCGGCACGACTCAGCCGAAGATCGCGGTAGCGCTGCATGACGGCTACTACGGGTGCACATCGGGCACGGGCTTCAGCAACCGAGCGTTCCTTGAGGTGCTCGCGCGGACCCTGCCCCCGGGACGCCTCCTGGTCATGCCCGTTCACATCCCATGCTCCGACCCCAGCTACGACCCGGCCTGGGTGGCGGAGACGGAGAGGATCATGGGGCGAGCCGGGGCCGAGGTCGTCACGGTTCCGGGTGGTCGCGCTGCTACCGCTGGCCTCACGGGCTGCGAAGCCCTGTGCGAGCGGGTAATGGAAGTCACCCGAGAGCACCTCGCCCGTGCACCGATGGCTCACCTGATCGGCTTGGACGTTCCCTTCCTCGGTCTCGGTCTGCATCGAGACACCGATGACCCGTTCAGCCTCTTACTCGTGCCCCGGTCAACGAGCGAACTCGCTTCGCCCGAGGACCGGCGGCGTATCCGCTGGGAGCACAGGGGGCTGGCAGCCGCCGTGAGTGGTGGTGCACGCGTCGCTGCCATATCGCACCACATGCGCGGCCATCTTGAGCAGGTCTACGGCATCCCACGGCACGCGGTCGTCGACCTCCCCAACGGCCTGCTCCTGAGTGACCACGAGGACCTCCCCTCTGCTCCGCTGCCGCCACGAGCTGGAGCGGGCTTCCTCCTGGCCATGGGCCGGGGAGTGGAGAGCAAGGGCTTCGAAGACCTGCTGGAAGCCCTCCGCCTCCTCAATGTGCTGGGGACACGCGTGCCGCACCTTGTGCTCGCGCCCACAACTCACACGGAAGGTCTCACCGACTACCAGCGGCGGCTACAGGCGATGGTCCGTGACTACGCGATCGACGCGACGTTTCTGTCGCGGTTCTCACCCCGGCACCGCTCGTGGCTGCGCAGCCCAGCGCTCCGTGGCGTGGTGGTGCCCTCCCGTGCCGAGCCGTTCGGGAGGATCCCTCTCGAAGCGTTCGCCGCAGGGGCCGCACCGGTGGTCGCGACGCGGGCGGGCGGACTCACGGAGACGGTCGTCGACGGGGTGACCGGATTCACGGCAGAGGCCCGTGACCCCATGGCCCTCGCCCGGGCGATCAGGCGGGCGCTTCACATCAGCGACCGAGAGCGTGAGCAGATGCGTGCTCGCAGCCGGGCCCTGCTCATGGCGCGCCACGACTACGAGGCCACGATCCGCTCCTACCTGCGCCAGTACACCCCTTGGGCGATGGCGCTCAGCGCCGCCGAGAGGAGTTGAGCGTGACAACCTCCGCGTTGATCTGCCTCAACTCACCTTATTCTTTCTGGCAGTTCTCCGACGAGCATGAGGAACAACTGCGGTCCGCGTTCCCCGGCATCCGCTTCCGCATCGCCGAAGAGCACGACGTCCCTGTGGAGATCCGTGCCGCTGACGTCTATTTCGGCTGGTCCTTCGCCACGGAATGGCTGAAAGCCCCGACGCGGCTGCGCTGGACGGCCACCCCGTCCGCAGGCGTCGATCACTGGCCGGTCGCCGCGCTCGGCGCTGCAGGCGTCACGCTCACGCGCGGGTACGGATACCACGGCCAGCCGATGACAGAGCACGCGATCGGCCTACTCCTCGGCTTCTCACGTGGCCTGTTCAAGAGCAACAGACTTCAGACACGGTCCGTCTGGTGGAAGGACGACCTCGCCAGCGGCTTCTTCGACCTGTACGGACAGACCCTCACGATCGTCGGCTGCGGCTCCGTCGGCATCCGCCTCGCCGAGGTCGTACAGGCCTTCGGCATGCACGTCATCGGCGTACGGCGCGAACCCTCTCCCTCCGAGCCTGGCTGGATCGAATGGGTGCCGGCGCATCGTGTCCACGAGGCTCTCGCGCGCTCGCGCGCTGTCGTCAACCTGCTGCCCGCGACCGACGAGACGCGTGGCTTCTTCGACAAGACCGCCTTCGAGGCGTGCAGTCCCGGGGCGGTGTTCATCAACCTGGGGCGGGCCAGCACCGTCGACCACGATGCGCTTCTCGAGGCCCTGGACCACGGCCCGCTGGCCGGCGTCGCCCTCGACGTCCAGCCGCACAAGCCGCCTGCGCTCGACGATCCACTCCGCCACCATCCGCGGATCGTGCTCACGCCGAAGAGCGCGGTCTTCAGCCACGCCTACATGGACCAAGCCGTCGCCTTCTTCCGCGACAACCTTCGCCTTTTCCTAGCCGGCCAGCCCCTCAACGGTGCTGTCAGCCCGACCCCCGGAGGGCCGCATGACTCCCACTGAACAGCAGTTGTCCAGGACCGACCTGTTACGGCAGTTCGCCGAGACAGGCCGGAACCATCCCTACCTGGCGTTCACGCTGAACTCGATCTGCAACCTCGACTGCGTCTTCTGCAAGCCGCGATGCATGCCCGACTACGGACACAAGGACAAGACGCTCACGGTCTCCGACTACGGGGGCATCGCGAACGAGGCAGGGCTCTGGGGCATCCGCAAGGCGCACTGCTCGGGCGGGGAGCCGACGCTGCGTGCCGACATCCTCGACATCGTCGGGGCGCTCTCCACCGGACTCGGCGACAACGCGGCCGTCGGCATGACCAGCCATGGCAACCTGCGCCGCGGCCTGACCGTGGACGCGCTGCACGATGCCGGACTCACGTACCTGAACATCAGCCTGCACAGCCTCGATCCCTCGCGGTCCTCCGAGATCATGGGCGGCGGTGATCCGCGTGTCTCCCGTGCCACGATCGACGGTGCGCTCGAACTCGGCCTCAAGGTCAAGATCAACTGCGTGCTTCAGCGGTCCTACCTGGACGACGCCCTCGGTGTCGCCGAACTCGCCAAGCGACTTCCCATCGCCGTACGGCTGATCGAGCTGCAGCGCATCGGGCCGGCGGAGGCTCTGTTCCCCACCGAGTTCGTGCCCGAGGCGGAGGTCCGCGAGCGCCTCCACACCTGGTTCGAGAAGGCTGGCGAGATCTCCCGTACCGAGCTGGGCGTGCGAAGCCCGGGACGGTACCTGCAGCCGCCCGGCTGGGCGGGCTCCATCGGGTTCATCTCCAACTCCTCCTGCGCCACCTGCTCCGACGCCAACCGGATCAAGATCACACCCACCGGTATCGCCCGGCCCTGCATCCTGCACAACCGCGACATCCCCCTGAAGCCGCACCTCGCGGACGGCACCATGGCCGACGCCTACGCCCACCTCTTCCGCGCGATGCTCGAACGCGACCGCAACGAAGCCTGGCAGGGCTTCCACTACGTCGACTACGACCTGCGCTGGGACCGCCTGGAGCGGCCACAGGGCGTACCCGTGCTTCCCCTGCTGCCCGTGGCCAGCGGTACGGGCGGGGGCTGCTCGCTTCGCCGACCCGAAGGGGAGGTCGAGTGACCACGGCCCGCCCCACCTCGTCGTACGCACAGCTCGGCGTCGTCTACGCCGAGCAGCTGGCCGCCCAGGGTGTCGCAGCAGGCATGCTCACGCACAAGTGGCAGGCCGGCGACCTCATCGCGCCGCACTCGGACGTCGACATCCGCGTCATCCTCGACAAGGCCCCCGCCTCGTGGTGGGAGTGGAACGAGCGGCTGGCCGCCGCCCACCACCGGGCGGTACTCCTGGACCCGGCCCACAGCCGAGTACTCGAACATCCGCCTGGGTTCGCGTTCACCGCCGGCGAGCTCGACCGGAACCTGGTGTCACCAGCCGAAATCTCCACCTGGAGCCTGGCCACGGGCAACGCGGCCACTCTCCGGCGGTGGAAGTCCCATGCGCAGATGATGCCGTGGAGCCGCGCGGACGAGAGGTTCTACCGCGGCATCCTCGACGCACGGATCGGAGGCCGCTACCGCCTCGACCAGGACAGCACCGACAACGTCCACCACGACCTCGACAGCTACCGAAGGCACTGCATCGCCTGGCACTACGTGGCGCCGTGCTGGTTCGCGTCGGCGGCCCTCGCTACGCGCACCCGCTGCCCCGGGAAGACCGCGGCCCTCAACCAGTGGCACCCCGGCGAACTCGAATCCCGTGCCGAAGAGTTCCTCCGCCTGTCCGCTACCACCTCGGATCCGGCCCCTTCCCCAACGCAGGTACTGCGTACGGCCCACATCACCGTGGACGCCGTGCTGCGCCGCACACCGCCCCCCAGGCGACTGCCAGAGGAGACGGAGACGGCGGCCTGGATCACGGCCGCTGGCATGCTCCGCGTACGCGTCGCACGCTGGATCTACTACCTGAACCCCCCGCCGGGGACCGTGACCGGCTACCTGATCGCTCGCGAGGAGAAGGAACTCCGGTCCGCCCGGAACACCCTGACCCGCCTCGCCGACCGAACCTCCGGTGATGACGCGCTGCTCGTGAAGGCCATGACGGCGCTTCTGCCGCTTGGACCGACCACGTCAAGCACCCTTCGCGACCTCCTCGCCCGGTGGGGCCGTCACCGTTCCGTCGTCGAAGACTTCCTCTCCGCCCACTCCGTGTGACCAAAGGGGGCATTCCATGACGTCGTCCTCCGTGCTGTCCGGTGCACAAAGGACCCTCAAGACCGCGAAGATCAAGATCACGACCAAGTGCAACCGCCACTGCGACTTCTGCATCTTCGCCGAAGGCGGCCAGGGCGAGAACATGCCGCTGGACACGTTCAAGCAGGTCCTCGACCGCCTTGGACAGATCCCGTTCCGGCAGCTGCACATCAACGGCGGAGAGCCCACCGTCCACCGCGACTTCAGCAAGCTCAGCGGCCTTGCTCGTGACCGTTTCCCGGACCAGGTCATGGTGCTCGGCTCCAACGCGATCACCCTGGCCCGCAATGAACGCCTCCTCAAGGCGACCCTCGCGCACTACGACCAGGTCCTCATCGGCTGCGACGAAGAACACGACAACTACGACGAGGTCCGCGCTGTCATCCCTGTACTCCGGGAGGCCGGAAGGACCGTCGTCATCAACAGCGTGCTGGAGGCCATCGCTCCGGACCGCCTCAGGCAACTGGCCGCTCTGTGCGACGAGCACGGAGCCATCCACGTCACCAACCACGTCCACCACATCGACGTCGGCCAGCCGGCCAACGACCTCGGCGGGCTCTGCGACCGCAACGTCGACCAGCACCTCATGATCGAGGTCGACGGCGACTGCTACCGGTGCTTCAACGCCATGGCCAAGAACGACAGCGAGTTCACGGTCTGGGACGACGACTTCGCCACCAAGGTATTCGCACCGCGCCGCAGGCACTACGACTTCTGCCTGAAGTGCCACGAGTACAAGGACTCGGGTCTCCAAGTCGTCCCCGCCCTCATCCGCCGCACGGCTTCTGTCTGACCACCCTCTGCCCGGAGGTCCCCATGCCCGCAGTGCTCGGCCTGAACTTCCACCACGACACCTCCGCCTGCCTCATCGTCGACGGACGTATCCACGCCGCCGAGGAGGAGCGATGGAGCGGTATCAAGCACAACCGCACCACACGCAAGGGCGTCCTCACCACTCCCACCCATGCCCTCGACTGGTGCCTGCAGTCCGCCGGCATCACCGTCGACGACATCGACCACGTGTGGACCCCGTCCATGCGGCCCGCCCCCCGACACGGATCGTGGGCGTCCACAGAACAGGCAGAACTCGCCGCCATGCTTCCCGGAGTACTCGGGAAGCGGCTGCAGCTCATCTCCCACCACACAGCGCACGTCCTCGCTGGCTATCTGCTCTCCGGTGAGGAGCATGCGGCCGGACTCGTCATCGACGCCGGCGGCTCCACCCTTGGCGCGGACATCGCCACCGGCCGCGAACGGATCACCGGCTACGACCTGAGCCCGAACTGCATCGACCGCATCCACCAGGTAACGCCAGCCATCACCCCCGGCCCGTCCGGACCCACGCGCGCCCACCCCTCGCTCGGCCACTTCTACCGCAACCTCGCACTGCGGGTGATCCCGCCGGGCAACGAAGCCGAGGGCAGCATGATGGCTCTGGCCGCGTTCGGCGACCCGGACCGCTACTACAAAGAACTCCGCGACCTCGTCCGTCTGGGCGACGACGGGCACGTACACATCGCGGCACCGTGGGGTTCGTACGCCCCCGACACTCCGCTCCGGGTCGAAGGTGTCGTATGGACCGCACGGTCCGCGAACTCGAAGCCGCTGGACGCGCGCGCCGACCTGGCCGCAGCAGCACAGCGGGTCTTCGCCGAAGCGGTCATCCACGTCGCCCGCCACCTGCGCCATCTCACGGCCGCCCGCACCCTGGTCTTCTCTGGCGGCTGCGCCCTGAACTCCCACCTCAACGGGACTCTCGCCGAGGAGTCCGGCTTCGAGAACCTGTTCGTCGCCCCAGCGCCGCACGACGCCGGCACCGCGGTCGGCGCGGCCCTCTACGCCTGGAACTACGTCCTCGGGCAGCCGCTTCTGCCAACGCCTGAAGACGCCGGCTGGGGCCCACTCCCCGGCGCCCTGCCTGGTGGTTCCCTCGCGGGCGGTTACCGCAGTGTCTACGGCCTCGGTGACCGACTGATCCCCACGGTGGCCGTGCTCCTCGCGGACCACCACGTCATCGGCTGGGTGCAGGGCGGCATGGAGTTCGGGCCAAGGGCACTCGGCCACCGCTCGATCCTCGCCCACCCCGGCAGGGAAGCCACCAAGACCCGCCTGAACACCCTCAAGCAGCGAGCCGACTTCCGCCCACTGGCGCCCTTGGCGCTCGCCGAGGAAGCCGACGCGTGGTTCCTGGGAAGCGGTGACCCGTTCATGAACCGCGTCGTACGCGCCCGCCACTGCAAGGCGGGCCGTATGCCCGCAGTGGTCCACCACGACGGAACCGCCCGCCTGCAGACAGTGAACCGCGGCCACTCGGGAGTCCGCCTGCTCCTGGAGGAGTTCCACCGGCTCACCGGCGTGCCCGTGCTCCTCAACACGTCCCTGAACTTCAAGGGAACTCCCATCCTCCGTACCGCCGAACAGGCCGTTGACGCCGCCATCGAGCTCGGTCTCGACGCCCTCGCCATCGAGGACACGCTGGTCCTCGCCCCGCACGTGCAGGTCGACACAGTCCTGTCGGCCGCCTCCGGAACGGACCGCGCATGACCAACACCCCCGCCATGACGGACGAACTCGGCCTCAGCGGCTGGCCGCAGCCCGAACGCGAGCGAGGCCAGCGAGCCGCAGCCCTCGCCACAGCGATCTACGCCGGTCATGTCCGAGACCAGGGCACGCCCTACATCAGCCACCCGGTGCGCGTCGTGACCGTCCTGAAGAACGAACTCGGCGTAACCGAACCCGACCTGCTCATCCTCGGCCTGCTGCACGACGCGCTGGAGGTCTGCCCTTCGGCCGGGCCCCTCATCGCATCCGGCCTGGGCAGGGCCTTCGCGCAGCGGCTGCGCTCCATAACGCCCGACCACCGTCTGGAGCGGCGCCCCAAGCAGCCATGGGACGCCGACGCCTGGCACGACAAGATCCAGGCCCTCGGTCCGGACGAGCTGCTGGTCCGTCTCGCCGACCGCATAGACAACCTGCGCGACCTGCGGCACTCGCCGGACCCAGACCGCCGGGCCCGCTTCCTCAGCAGCCTGACCCGTACCTACCTGCCGCTCGCCGAGGAGTCCCGCGACATCGGTGCACCGTTGAGGGCGGCGTGGAAGCTGCTCTCTGCCGAGTACCAGCAGCAGGCGGAGGCGGCCACGTGAAGCCGGTCGTCCACTCCATGTCGCCACAGGGCCGCACCGGAGGCCGCGTCTATCTGCGCATGATCCACGAGGTCACCACCGACCGGATCGACTGGCGTACGGTGCCGGACTACAAACGCACCTACGCCGTCCGCCGGGGACGGAAGCTGCGTCACCTCGCCCGCCTCGCACCTCACATCCGCGACCTCAAGGCTCAGCCGGGCACGTTCCTGTGGGACGACCTCAGCATCCTGCTGTTCACCCCGGAAATGCGGGCCCGGACCGTCTTCGTCTTCCACCACTACGAACCGCTGCAGTACGACTCCTGGCCCCTCGAACCGCTCCTGTGGCGCAGACTCTTCACGGTCCTCGCCCAATGCCGCGCGGTCGTGTGCGTCGCCCCGTCCTGGGCGGCCTTCCTCCGCGACCGCGGGGTGGACAACGTCCAGGTCATCTACAACGCCTTCGACCTCGCCGAGATCGACAAGGTACGCGCCATGGACCGGGCCGACTGCAAGGCCCGGCTCGGCCTTCCGCTGGACGAGATCTCCGTGTACGCGGGCAAAGCCGTGCACTGGAAAGGTATCGACACGGTTGCCGCCGCCATCCGGGACGTACCAGGGCTCCATCTCGTGACCACCGGCAGCAACACCATCGGCTCCCCGGGACGCCACTTCGACCTGCCCCGCCCTCAGTACCTCCAGCTGCTGCGAGCCTGCGACGTCGGAGTCTTCACACCACGCATGAAGGAAGGGTGGAGCCGTTGCGCCGCAGAGGCGCTGCTCCTTGGTGTGCCCTGCCTCATCAAGCCGGTCGCAGGGCTCGGTGACCTCGCGCACCTCACCGGGCAACCGCCTCCGGATCCTCACCGGCTGGCCCAACAGATACGGGAGCGGGCAGACACGGTGCTCGACGAGGCCAAGGCCGTGTACGAGACACTGGCCCGCTTCGACACGACGTACTTCCGCGACGCATGGTCCCGCCTCCTCGCTCAGGCGGCGGGACCTTGATCACGTAGTGGTCAGCCGGCGAGCTTCGCCAGAGCCGCGTCGATCCGGGCCAGCGTGCGGTCCTTGCCGAGGACCTCCAACGACTCGAAGAGGGGCAGACCGACCGTGCGGCCCGTGATGGCGACGCGCACCGGGGCCTGGGCCTTGCCCAGCTTCAGGCCGTGCTCCTCGCCGGCGGCCAGGACCGCCTCCTTGAGGGACTCGGGGCTGGTCCAGTCAGCCGTCTCCAGCTTGGCGCGGGCCGTGGTCAGGAGGGCCGACGGGTCGCCCTTCATCGCCTTGGCCCAGGACGCCTCGTCCTCCACCGGCTCCTTCAGGAACAGGAAGTCGACGTTGGCCGTGATGTCCGACAGGACGGCCACACGGGTCTGGGCATGCGGGGCCATCGCCTCCCAGGCGGTCTGGTCGAAGTCCTCGGGCGCCCAGGTGGCGTACGGCTCGCGCAGCCACGGCTCGCAGGCCTTGATGAACTTCTCCAGCGGCAGGGCGCGGATGTAGTCGCCGTTGAACGCGGAGAGCTTCTTGATGTCGAAGAAGGCCGGGGAGGTGTTCACGTCCTCGACGCGGAACTTCTGCTCCAGCTCCTCGTACGGGCGGAGCTCGACGTCGTCGTCGGGGCCCCAGCCGAGCAGCATCAGGTAGTTGGTCATCGCCTCGGGCAGGTAGCCCTCGGCAAGGTAGTCCTCAAGGGCGACCTTGTCGCGGCGCTTGGACAGCTTCTGCCGCTTCTCGTTCACGATCACCGGCAGGTGCGCCCACACCGGGGGCTTCGCGTCGAGCGCCTCCCACAGCAGCTGCTGCTTGGGCGTGTTCGACAGGTGTTCGTCGCCGCGGATGACCAGGGTGATGCCTTCGTCGAGGTCGTCGACCACGTTGGCGATCAGGAAGACGGGGGAGCCGTCGCCGCGGGCGATGACGAAGTCCTCAATCGCCGAGTTCGGGAAGGACGGCTCGCCTCGGATCAGGTCCACGACCACCGTCTCGCCCTCGGTGGGCGTACGGAACCGCAGTGCCCGGCCCTCCACGTACTCCAGGCCCCGGTCCCGGCAGAAACCGTCGTAGCCGAGGTGCTGCGAACCGGTCCGTTCCTGCAGCTGCTCTCGCGTGCAGTCGCAGTAGTACGCGCGGCCCTGCTTATAGAGCTGCTGGGCGGCCTCGCTGTGACGGTCGGCGTTCTGCGACTGAAAGTACGGACCCTCGAAGGCGGGATCGTCCTTGGAGATCCCGATGGACGCGAGCGCGCTGATGATGCCGTCGATCCACTCGGGCTTGTTGCGGGCCGCGTCGGTGTCCTCGATACGCAGGACGAACTTGCCCCCGGACTGTCGTGCGACGGCCCAGTTGTAGAGAGCCGACCGAGCCCCGCCAACATGGAACATTCCAGTCGGAGACGGGGCGAAACGCACGCGCGTGGAGGCTGTAGACATGCACGCAAGCCTACCGATTCCCAGCCGGTGCTCGCCCGCGCCACAGGAGCGGACGTCACCCTCCTCGTCGTACCTGGCGAGCACACGCGTGTTCAGTCCGGCGCTGAGCATCGACGTTGGCAGACATGCCAAGCCGTCGCCTCGCTGATGCCGAACGCGACGCCGAGCTGGGCGTACGTGACACCGCTCTGGTCACGCATCCTCACGAGGGCGGTCTCCTGCTCGCTGGTGAGCGCATACCGTCCGCCTCGCCCGGAGGTCGCCACAGGAGGCGGATCAGTGAGGTGGCGCCAGGTCGCCCCCCGCACGGCCGCCCGCACCGTCGCGTACTCCAGACCAAACCTGTCAGCAAGCGATCGCAGGGAAGCACCGTCGGCATGCGCGCGCCGCATCTCCCCCACAGTCGCCGCGGTCAGCAGGACGCCTGGGCGACGCGGTTCTCCAGAGGCATCCTCGGGCGCCTTTTCATCGACGTCCGCCCAGGTGACCCCGCGGATGGCGTCATGGACAGTGTTGTAAGGAAGACCACACCTCGTCGCGAGGTAGCGCACCGTCGCACCACCAGCGTGTTCGCGCCTCAGCCTGCGCACATGTTCTTCGTCCAGAACGGTGGGGCTCGGCTGGTCAGGATCAGCGGGCCCGGGCCGGCTGAGCGGCGGAGGGTCGTCCACCCGGCGCCAGGTGGCGCCGTAGACCGCCTTGGAGAGCGCCCTACTGGTCACGCCGAACGCACGCGCGAGATGATCTACCGAAGCCCCGTTCTGGACCTGCCGCCGCGCGTCCCGCACCAGCTCGGCGGTGAGCACCATCCGGCCGCCGAGGTGTCCCCGTTCCGGGTCTTCGGGACTCCCTTCGGAGGCATGTGACGACACGCGAACACTCCCCACTCACAATGCTCGAAGCCATGCGGAACAAACTCGCCCCTCAGGGTGGCCGGCCATGCCGCAAGCCACATCCAAGGACCACCCGTCCACAGGCGTCCAATGACCGTACCCGTGTCGCGCCACGGCCGGACGCCCCCTCGTTCTGGTCAGGCAGCTTGATGCCGCTCCCCAGCAGTTGCCGGGAACGACGGTGTCCGCGACTTTACCGGCCGCGCCAGGCAGTCCTGCTGTTCAGCTCGTCGCACGGCGACGGCATGACGGGAGGACGGACCCTCCACCGAGTTGTCGCCCAGGCCCTCCTGCGGGGGCTCCAGCCTGATCTCGAACCACGTCGTCTTGCCCTCGGATTCCGGCTGCATGCCCCAGGCGTCTGCCAAGGCGTCGACGAGAAGGAGCCCTCTGCCGTTCTCGTCGTTCGTGCCGGCCGCAACGGCGCTCGGCAACGTTGGGTCGGCGTCCGTGACTTCGACACGAAGCTGTTCGGCCGTGCGAGTCACAACGACGTCGCACGGACCGGCTGAGTGCAGGACGGCGTTGGTTATGACCTCGCTCGCCAGCAGCTCAACGACCTCCAACGTTTCGTCCTGCAAGGGGGAACCCGAATTCCGGGCCAACGCAACGACTTTGCGGCGTGCTGACGGGACATCGTCGACAGCAGCCGCAACCGTGAATCCGTTCGTCGGACGTTCGGGATTGCAGCGTGCCATGACGAAAACCTCACCTCGGTAGCGGCCTCAGTGAACGGAAGCCTTCCATCCGACAAGAGCCGTGTGAGGACAGTCTGTCCCTGGGCAGTCCACGCAAGACGCCTTGACCTCGCGGCGAGTCGTGGTACCTGAAGAGCGGCCAACCGTCTCCGTCTGCTCGCGGACCAGTCGGAGACCAACAGACCGTTCCGATCAAGGTTGTTGCTGTTCCGGGGACCGCTCGCGCGGGTCAGAACGCCAGCGTCCAGCTACTACGAGGCGGGCAGCCGTCCAGGCGACGAAACCGACGTGTCTACGGGCTCGTCGGCGGTGCCTCGTCCCTGGCGACTCGTGTGCGGACACAGATGTTGGGCGGGCTGTGTCTCGCTCCGGTGATCAACCTGACTTCGCGAGACGAGAGCGTTGTCCCAGCGGGCCGTAGAAGGTCCGGAGTGTACCGCCGAACAGCCACCACAGGGACAAGTGCTGCGCGAACGGAGAACGAGTGCCCGGACTGCGCGAGGCTGAGCAACCACGAGGAGCCGAGCAACAGAGGGCGTGGAGCTGGCGGTCACGCCCGCACTCCTGGCCAAGGCATCCGAACCCAACCTTCCCGCGACAAGGAGCCAGAACGTGAGCATCGCCGTATCGACGACCACGGACAGCGGCAGCACCAGGGACTTCACCGTCCCGGCCTCCCAACTGGCCGGCGCCTCCTCGATGCCCTCGAACTACGCCGGCCAAGGGGCCGGCAACGGGCAGCTGTGCACCGTCCACCCGGACTGGTGCAGCCCATGGCAGCAACCTGGTCATCTCATGACAGCCAAGATCAACTCCGAAAGACCACGCCACCAGCGATAACCACCCCACACCAGCTGACCCCCAACCACCGCCACCCACCCACCCATTCACACGGTGGGTGCGCTCGGTCCGGCTCGGCTGGGACAACGTCACCACCGTCCAGCAGTGGATGTGTGAGCAGGTCCTCGGAATCGAGCCCGCGGCCGAGGACGAGAAGCCGCCCCCACGCCGTACACAGGCCGACAAGTGGGCGATGAACTACGAGGCCGCCCGGCAGTTCTACGAGCGCGAGGGGCACCTGCGAGTGCCGAGGAAGCACGTCGAACGGATCGTCGGCCAGGACCAGGAGGAGCGGCAGCTCCGGCTTGGTGCATGGATCGGGAACCAGCGGAGCAGGGCCGCAATGCTATCCCCTGAGCGGATCGAGCAGCTGTCCGCCATCGGGATGCGCTGGTCGTAGGCCCGTACGAACGAGCCGCGAGGATAGCCCTGCAGGGGGATCCGGGTGGCGCGGTGGGTTCGGTCACCCGGATCCGCCTGGGCTGTGGGGCAGGTTGTGGGGTGGTTACTTCGGGGCGACGAGCATGTGTTCGGTGCCGAAGGTGGCACCGGTGTGCGTGTACATGGTCGTCTCGCCGTCGGACCAGCGGACGACGAGGTCGTCCGGCCAGCCGTTGGAGTCGTAGCTGCCCGCTGTCATCACCGAGTCGTGCGACCAGATGCTGCCGGCCGGAGCCATCTGGATCTCCTTGCCGACGCCGCCGGGGCCGGTCTCCTGGAACTGGGAGACGTGTCCGTCGGACCAGCGCACCAGAGTGTCCCAGTTGTTGCCGCCGGTGAAGTCGCCTGCGGTCACCAGAGTGGCGTCCATCCAGGCGCTCTTCGGCTTCTCCAACTGGTGTTCGGTGCCGAAACCCTTGTCGCCGACAGCGGTGTAGTCGGTGACCTCGCCGTCGCTCCAGCGCACCAGCAAGTCGCTGACGTACTTCGCGGTTCCGAAGCTACCGCCGATGATCTGGTCGGCGTGGCTCCAGATGGAACCGGCGTCGGCCAGTTTGATCCCGCCGTCCACGCCCTTGGTGCCGACGTCGGGGAGGAGCCTGACCTCGCCGGAGTCGAACACCACCAGCAGGTCCGAGCCGTTGCCGCCGGAGAAGTCGCCACCGGTGATGGACTTGGCATTCTGGAAGATGCCGTGGGGTGCGGCGAGCTGGCGCTCGCCGGTGAAGCCGCCGTTGCCGTCGCCGGTGTACAGGGTGACCTCGCCGTCGGTCCAGACCACGATCAGGTCGCCCTTGCCGTCGCCGGTGTACTTGCCCGAGGCCAGCAGCTTGGCATGGGACCAGGTAGCACCGCCACCCATGAAGTACGGCAGCGGCGGCTGGTCGTAGGTGCTGCCGTGCGCGGGGACCTGGTTGTTCTTCGCCTCGTCGTACAGGCGGAAGAACCAGTCGCCGTGCATGGGGCTGTAGGTAAGCCAGTCGTCGTCGGCGTCGTCGCCGCCGCCGTTGTACCCGCCGACGTTGCCGATGATCTCCCCCGTGCCCTTCGCCCAGTCCACCTGGGAGAACCAGGGACCGCCGGAGACACCGCCCCACATGCCACGGCACTTGGCCTGAATCTGGTAGAAGCCCGGCAGCGCCTCCGTCTGCGTGGGGCACCGCACCGGATGGTCCTCGGGGTCGTGGCTGGAGGGGTAGCCGATCATCGTGACCTTGTTCAGGTAACCGGGGGTCCGCACCAGCGTGTTCGCGCCCACCACGTCCTGCGCCTGCTTGCCGCTCTTCGAAGGCTCGAGCCGGCCGAAGGAGAAGTCCAGGTCGGAGATGGGCTTCTTAGTGTTGTGCACGTACCGGTTGTCGGTGAAGAACTTGGCGACCCGGTAGAACCCGGACGTCTGCTTGTCCAGCGTCTGTTCGGCGGCGTACATGGGGACGAAGACGGCCTTGCCCCCGTCGCAGTGCCCCGCGGTCAGGATCAGATTGTGCCCGGGGCTCTCCACCACACTGGCGGTGCAATGGTGCGCGTGCATCCGCTGGGTGGTCGGGTCCGTGTCGTAGGTGAAGATCGTCCCGACGGACTTCAGGCCGAGGATGTGCTCCGCGGTCGGCATGTCGGCCGCCACGCCGGGATCGGCCGGAGCCGCCCGCCGCAACCGGGCCTTGGCGCTCGGGTCCGCCTGCTGCGCGGGCCACGCCGGGTCGGTGGCCGAGGCCATGCGTTCAGGCGTCCAGAAGCGGATGGCGTCCTCGTCCGAAAAGTCGTCGTCGCCGGTCTCGGTCGCGGCAGACCCGCTCGCGCTCGCCGAGGGGGAGGCCGAGGGCTCCCCGGCGCCGGTCCCGGTCGAGGGGCTGGCAGAGGGCGAGGGCGCGGGTTCACCGGACGGTGCGGCTGAGGTTCCAGCGGACGGTCCGGCGGACGGCACCGTCGCCGGGGACAGGTGGGGCGCCGGTGTGGCGTCCTGAACCTTGGCCTGCGCCTGGGCGAGGCTTCCCCCTCCGGTCAGAAGCAGGGCAGTTCCGGCCGCGAGGACCACGAGGCGCGATATTCGTCTGTGTGAGGTATGCAAGGAATGCTTTCTGAGTCATGGACGAACTCCCTCCGGACCGAAAGCGGCCGGAGGGAGCGATGGAAAGATGAAGGAAGAACCGAGGAAGGCAGGGAAGGCGGAGGAGCACAGTTCGGCGCGCGCCCACCGGTGCCCGCTCGACCCGCCCGGGGGACGGTCCGCGGCCGCCGGGTCCGCCGCTACGCGGAGGGCGCAGCCTTCCGTGAGCGGCGGCGCCGCACCGCGAACGCGCCGCCGGAGGCGAGGGCCAGCCCCGTGGCCGCGACGCCACCGGTGACCGCCCAGGACGGGTCGCCTCCGTCCGCGGCGGGCTGGCCGGCGATTGTGACGTGCTGCTTCGTGGTCTGCTGCCCGTGGTGGCTGACCACCGTCACGGTGTAGCGGCCGTTGGGTACGTCGCCTCGCAATTCTCCGTGGCCCGCGTAGACCGTGCCGGGGTCGTCGCATTTGCAGCCGGGGTTGTCCGGGCTGTCCGTCTTGATGGTCAACGGGCCCTTGAAGATGGGCGACGTGACGGTGAGGGAGTCCTCCCCTGGTGCGGCCCGCAGGTCGGTGAGGACCACCCGGACGTCACTGCCTGGGCGGAGGGAGGCGGGTGTGTCGCTGCCGGGGGACGCGTTCCTGGGACCGATGACGAACCGGTAGATCTGCGCAGTGTTCTCGGCTAGGACCTTGAGTTGTGCGGTGGCGACGGTACGGCCGTGGCTGGTCGCGGTGACCGGATAGGTGCCCGCGCGCAGGCCCGAGCGGACGCGGTGGTCTGTTCCTGGCGCGTCCACCTGGACCGACTGCGTCGACCCCTTCTTCAGAGGAGTCAGGGTGATCGGCTCCTGCAGGGCCGGGGAGGTGACCTCGACCTTGTCCCATCCCGGTGGCATTCCGTCGAGGCTGAACGAGATGTCGTCACCCGCCTCCAGAGCGAGATTCTGAGCCACGTGGTACTCCAGGCGGACCGCCGGAGACGGGCTGCCGCCCGGAGCCGGGCTCGCGCCCTCGGCGGCCGACGCCCCCGCCGCCCCTCCCAGCAAGGGCATCACGGCAAGACCGGCGACGCCCACGGCCCGAACTGCGTTGCGCAACAATGATTCCCCTTCGATACAGGACGGTTGAGCCGGGAAGGCCGCATCGATCCGCCCTCCAGGAAGAGGGCAAAGACGCGCATCAGGTTGCGAAAGACCCCGTTCACGATGCACGGCCCCCACCGAGGACGAACAGCCCCCTATGCGCCGCACACAGTCCGGCAGGTACGCCCGCCCGTCGGGGCCGAACTGTCCCAGCTCGGTCTGGAGGGAGACGCCGGTGTCGACTTCCGTCTGCGTCCAGCCGGTAATGTCGAGCAGCAGGCCGTCCAGTGGCCCGCCGACCAGCTCGGCGTAGTGCCGGTCTGGCCGCGGGCCCGGGTGATCGTGGTCGGCGCCGTAGACCCGGCGGCGCAGCAGCTGCTCGTCATCACGGTCCATCCGTTCAGCCTTGCAGCCACCACTGACAGCGCGGGCCTGTCTGTCTCAGCTTGACTCTGTCGGGGATCTTGGGGATCCCCGGCGGGGCAGCATGATCAACGGGCATGCTCGGCTCTGTTCAAGGACCGATGCAGTTGTCGAGGTGCCCGTTGTCGCTCCACGCCCGTTCTGGTGAGCAAGTCCCTTCTCTGACCGTGCAGATGGCGCGGGCGAGCAACCCGGGTGGTACGACGGCGATGTGGGTGAGAGACCAGCTGGGCGGGCTGTGGCGGGACGAGGACTTCGCCGACTGGTACCCGCGCGACGGCCGCCCAGGCCTCTCGCCCGCCCAGCTGGCCACCGTGTGTGTGCTGCAGTTCCTGCTCGGTCTGTCGGACCGGCAGGCGGCCGAGACGGTTCGCTGCCGCATCGATTTCAAGCCCCGGCGACCGCTCCGGCCTCCAGCGCCGCGACCAGATCGTCAGCCTCAGCCGCGGGCACGCCCTGGGCGGCCAGGAGCGCGAACAGCCTCAACCGGGCGTTGGCGCCCGCGATCTGATACCCGCGGACGACGTCGCCGAGCTGCTTCGCCAGAGCCGGTCATGACCACGCAGCCACCGCCCGAGCCCGGCGTCAACGTCTCGCCCGCGCAGATGTACCAGGAAGTCCAGCATGTGAGTCGGCTGGTCTCCCGCATGGACGGCAAGCTCGACGGCATCCTCACTGACAACCGGGAGATCAAGGGCGATGTGTCCGACCACGAGGGGCGGATCCGTGCGCTGAAAGTCGGCGAGACGCCGCGGCAGCAGCGGGACGCAGCCCGGCTTGCCTCGCTGGAGTCTGGACGGTGGCCGCTGCCCGACATCGGCGCGCTCACCGGTGTCGCTCGCGTAGTGACCGGCGTTGCCGCGCTTCACGCTCGCTGACGGCCCCTAAGACTGCCCCCCGCCCCTCTCCGCTCCAAGGGGTCCGGGGCCCTGCCATGTTTAGGCCCTGGAGAGCGGGGCTGTCCTTCGAGCAGCTCTGCACCAATCTCTGATCTTGCTCAACTCGCTGGTCATGTGCACGTCGACGCTCCTAGGGTCACATCGACCACGAACGGACCAGACCACGCCGTTCGTTACAGACATGATCTTGGGGGGACCTTCAGCATGCATGCACGCGTCCGCATACTCGTGGGGGCAACGCTGGCCACAGCCGCAGTGGCCGCCCTGTCCGGCAACGCCAACGCGACCGATGCACCCACCTCGCAGCAGCTGAGCATGGAGGCGTACGAGAGCCACCTCGCTGCCGGCGAGGCCGCTCCGGTAACGCCCGAGGAGGCGCTCACCTACAGCGAAACGAAGACTTTCCTTGCCGCTGCCCATCGCAACAACGAGTCCGACAAGGACATCGACGCCTTGCTGACCTCCGGCACCTGGGTCGGTTACCCGGTCAGTGAGACAGTCGAAAAGCCGACTGACCTCACCGACGCCGCTATCGCCACTGATGTGTCGACCGTCACCACCGGTGGAGACACCACTGGTGATGTCACCCCTGGTGTTTCCAACTGGACGCCGCCCACCTTCTGCTCGAATCTGGGCCGCACGGTCTACATGCAGAACGCCTTCCACAAGACGCTGTGGTACTACCAGGTCAAAGAGCACTACTGCTACGAGGGCGGCACAATCACCAGCTATGACAAGGAGCCGACCATCAACCACAAGGTGTACGCCTGGGCGGAGGCTCTCGGATGGGAGTGGACCGGGGCGGACCTCAGTGGGACGAAGGGACCGTCCTACTACACTTGGCAGGGCGACAGCCGCGGCGGACTGACGGCGTGGCGTAAGGGGGGTTTCAAGTACTCCCCGTACAAAATCCCGATCGGTGCCATGAACCGCTACCCCTGGGTACACCTCAGCGGACACGCGGACGGAACCAACGCGAACACCGCCGGCATCTCGTAAACCAGCAACGGAAAGAGGGACGTCATGATCGCCTTGTCGGTCACTGCTCTCGTGGCCTTCATCGTTTGGAGACTCTCCAAGGGCCGCAAGTGGGTCACGGCTGGCGCAGCGCTGGGCACGCTGGCCCTGTTCCTCACCGTCGCCTACCCTGCGACCAGTGGCAGTCGTGACGACTCAGATACCCCTGTCATCCAGAGTGGGGCTCCCTGATCCTGTGCTCGCAGCGCCCCCGCGTCCGAAGCGATCCGGGCGCGCGTTGAAGGGCGATCGCGGTGATGGTCGCTCGCTGCGTCGGTTCGGTAAGTTGCTGCGCCCCCGCTCGGTGAATCCGAGTGGGGGCGTTCCGCGTCAGGCGACAGGCTCGACGTCGTCTCGCGTGAACTCGGCCCAGCGGTCTAGCAGCCGGCGGTACTCCTCGGCGCGGCTGGGGCTGTCGGGTTGCCCCATGAGGTATCGGATACGGTCGTTGACGTCGTCGAGGGCAGGCGTCACCTGGCCGTGAGGCCGGGAGGGGTGGGCATAGCTGCACCGTACGGGTGACCGCTGACAATCCACTCAGGAGGGCGCGCTTTGGCACGGGGGTGTCAGATCAGTCCTCCCGAATCGCGTACGCCACCGCGTGCGAGCGGTTGCGCAGACCGAGCAGGGACATGACGGCGTGCAGGATGTTTTTGATGGTGCGCTCGGAGAAGGAAACTTACGGCGATCTCGCCGGTGTCGTGCCCGTCGGCCACCAGTCGCAGTACCTCGATCTCGCGTTCCGACAGCCCCATCATGCCGTGCAGCCCGTGCGCCTCGCATTGGAGCCGGCCAGCCCCTTCCAGCAGCCGTCTCACCAGGTTGGGTACCAGAACCCAAACTCGGAGAGCATGTCTTCCGTCCCAGTGGACTGATGATCAGCATCCAGGAGCAGCACGAACGGACGTGCCCGGGAGCCGCCCCGGACTCCCGCAGTCCGGCATCCGCCGGCCGACGGACCTCACCTCAACGACGAGGAGGCCCACCGTGTCCAGCTCTTCCGCCCCTCGGGGCAACCCCCGCCGTCTCAAGCGCGTTGTCTCAGCCGTTGTCGCCGTCATCGTCGGTGGTGGCGGATACACGTCCTGCCACATCGGTGGCGGGCAGTCGGACCCGAAGGAACCCCGGGCCTCGCCCCCGAGGGGTGGACACCTGTTCGTGTCGTTATGCGGCGAGTGTCAGGGTAGCTGACTGTTGCTCGTAGGCGATCGGTGCCTGGTGTCCGTTCGCCGAGTGTCGTCGGCGGGTGTTGTAGCGGGTGGTCCAGCGGAAGACGGACAGGCGGCAGGCGCGGGCCCCGTCGAAGCAGCGGACGCCGCGGAGCGTCTCGCGTTTGAGGGCCGCGTTGAAGCTCTCGGCGAGCGCGTTGTCCGCGCTCGTGCCGACCGCGCCCATGGACTGCCGAACCCCCAACTCGGCACAAATCCTGGCGAATTGGCGGGAGGTGTACTGCTCCGTGATCGCTGTGGAATACGGCTCCGGCCAGGCTGCCGCGAGTGGCATCGGCTGCCCTGAGGGCGTCGGCGACCAGTGAGGTGCGCATGTGGTCGGCGATCGACCAGCCCACCAGGCGGCGCGAGTAGCAGGGTCTTTGCGTGTAGTCATTCTGTCCGGTTGATCACCTGATTCCGAAGGCTGTCAGGGGTCGCTGTGGGTCGCGGGCGGTGTAGCGGCAGGCGGCGGCGATGTTGGTGTGGTCGTCCTGGCGGAACACGCTGATCGCGAGGTTTCGCAGGCTGGCCAT